>JBJMWX010000092.1:0-23714 GCA_045809925.1 Chthoniobacterales bacterium | reverse complement strand
CTGGCAGCACCATGGTTCCTGCGTTTCCTGCGCGCGGCGGAAGGATGGTTCTTAAAGGTGCCGGTGCCGGTTTATCTGCGCATGGCTCTTGGTGGTGCCATTGTCGGCGCGCTCACGATTTTGTCGCCCTACGTCGCGGGCAATGGTTACGCCGCGATCGGCAACGTGCTTCACGCGCAATGGTTCTGGCCGACACTTGCGCTTGTCCTCGTTGGCAAGTTAATCGCGACCGCCGCCACCTTTGGCTCCGGAGCTGTTGGCGGCGTCTTCACGCCCACTCTTTTCATCGGCGCCAGTGCCGGCTTCCTCTTCGGCACCGCCATGGAACACCTGCTCGGGCCCACGATCGTCAGTCAGCCGGCTGTTTTCGCGCTCGTCGGGATGGGCGCGTTCCTTGCCGCCACCACCCACGCTCCAGTCATGGCCATCCTCATGATCTTCGAGCTGACGCTCGATTATCAGATCATCCTGCCGCTCATGCTGGCCTGCGTTCTCGCCTACTACACGTCGATCAACATCGAACGACGCTCGATTTACAGTGAATCGCTTAAGCGGAAAGGCGCCTCCTACTTCGATCAGCGACTGGCGGACGTGCACGTGCTCGATCTATTGAAGAAGAACCCGCCGTCGGTGCTCGAAACCGCTCCCTTTCGGGAGATCGGCCGAGATTTCATTGCCCAGCGTTTCAACTATCTTTACGTGGTGGATGGTGCCCGGCACTTCAAAGGAGCTATTTCGCTCCACGACATCAAAGCCTACCTCAATCAGCCGGAGCTCGCGGAACTCGTCATCGCCCGCGACATTATGCGTGAGGATTTTCCAGTGATTGACCGACAAACGTCCTTGCGCGATGCGCTGCAGCGCTTCTCGCAGCACGATGGTGAACGGCTGCCGGTCGTGGCCGACGCGAAATCGGCTGAACTGATCGGAACGGTTTCGAAAACCGATCTCGTACTCGCGCTTGCGCACCGGGATAGCGAAGCGACGCAGGAGAAATAAGATGGCGCTGCGATTCGACCGTCTCTTCGACCCGAAGCAGATCGCGATCGACCTGCACGCGACGAACCAGAACGATGTGGTCATCGAACTGGCGGAACTGCTTCGCACCAATGGCCGCGTGGAAGCGCTCTACGAATTTGCCGATGCGGTCATGCAGCGGGAAGCGCGCAGTTCCACCAATACGGGCGAAGGGGTGGCGTTCCCGCACGCGCGCACCGATCTGGTGGAGGAAATTGTGGTGGGGATTGGCCGGAGTAAAACCGGGTTGCAGTTCGGCCATGCGAGCCCACCCGTCCATCTCGTCTTCGTTGTCGGCGTCCCGCAGCGCCTGGTGACCGATTACCTCATCTGCGTCGGAACGATCGCGCGACTGGTCAAACCGCGGGAGCGCTGGGATGCGCTGATGAACGCAGGCACCGCTGACGAATTCGCTGACATTCTGCGCAAAGGGGCGCTCTTGCTCGAGTGACCCGCGAGGCTCGTTCCAAGCGATCCCGGTAGTGCCCAGCGATACAGGCGCTCCGGCGCCACACCGGATTTGTAGAGCGGAATGAAGAGCCCGTTCTGGATGCTCGGCCGCCACGCGCGAGCTAACGGCACGGCGGGGCGACGTGTCCACTTCGGCACGATCACACTGACGAGCGCGCGAGCCGCGGATCACTCGCTCACTTCGACTTGTTCAGCAGTCTGCTTCGGGCGCGATCGAGCGCGCGGCGTTCGGTCGGCGTCAGGCTGTTGATGCCGGACTTGGCGATCTTGTCGAGGATCGGATCGATTGAGCTGTAGATGTCGTCCGGCTCGACAACGCGCCGGACCGACGGCTTCGGCACGACGTGGAATTTCGGCTTCGGCTGGAACATGCCTTTCACGCTGGTCCACCACATCAATTCAGGACCAACGCCACGCAAGCGGATGAAAACGAAGGCCGCGGCAATACTCGTCCAAACGACGGTCAGATCGGTCCAGGCGTGATAGGCGAGGAGTTGCAGGGTGTAGATCGCGGCGAGAATGAGCGACGTCCATTTCGCGGTAATCCGCAGGAACAATTCCGCGCTCGGATAGATGGTCGCAAAAGCGATGAAGATCCCGAAATGCAGCGCCGGCGAACCAGCCAGCCCGGTGCGTTGCGAGATTCCCCAGATGGTCAGGATCGCGGTCGGCAGAACAAGCAGCAGGCCGTAAAGGACGATGTACGGCCGCTGCCCGATGTATTTCTCCACTTCGCGCCCGAAGACAAAAAGCATGTACATCTCGATCGCGAACCAGAGCAGCGCGCTGGGCGGATGAACGAAAGCGTACGTGACCAGGCGCCAAAGCTGGAGGCGGTAAAGAATCTGTGCGCTGTCAAAGACCAGGAGGTTGAGCAGCCCACCGAGGCCGGGGATTGCCACAACAATGCATCCGATCACCGCGACGGCGACGTGGGTCGCGACGAGGATCGTGGTCACGTCCACCGGGAAACGGCCCATCCAGGTGACCGGTTTATAGTCATCGGAGGTAGTCACTCCGAACATGGAACGAATTAACTGCTCGCAAGGTTGCGGCGCAAGCATGTGAAAAAAATCTTTGGCGAAGCGCCTGAAGTAGAGAGAATGGCAATCCCGCTTTTTGCGGCACCGCATGGATCAACTCGCGCCTGCCATCCATCCGCCAAGTGGAATCGGAGACTCGAAGCCAACGATCCAGGCTGTGCTCGACTGGGTCCAGGAGGTGACCCGCCTCACTCAGCCGGAAAACGTGTTTTGGTGCGACGGATCGGAAAGAGAGCACGATTACCTGTTGGGCGAGGCGCTCGCGCAGAACGTTGTCATCAAGCTCAACGAGCAAAAGGTCCCCCGTTCGTATTTGCATCGAAGCAATCCGAACGACGTCGCGCGGGTTGAGCAGTTCACGTTTATCTGCACGCCGAGCAAAGAAGAAGCCGGGCCGACGAACAACTGGGCGGACCCGGCCGAAACCTATTCGAGGCTTCACGGCATGCTGGGTGGAGCGATGCGCGGGCGGACGATGTTCGTCATCCCCTACATCATGGGCGTGCCCGAATCGAAGTTAACCAAAGTCGGCTTTGAGATCACCGACTCGATCTATGTCGTGCTCAGCATGCGGATCATGACGCGGATGGGCGAGGTGGCGGTAAAGCGGCTGGCAAACGATCCGCGCGGAGAATGGAACCGCGGCACGCACTCGCTCCTCGACCTGAATCCGGAGCGCCGGCTCATCTGCCATTTTCCGCAGGATAACGCGATCATTTCGGTTGGGTCCGGGTATGGCGGCAACGTCCTGCTCTCGAAGAAATGCCTCGCCTTGCGCATCGGCTCGTATCTCGCAGCAAAGCAGGGCTGGCTCGCCGAGCACATGCTCATCCTCGGTGTGGAATCACCTGAAGGGCGAAAGCACTACGTAGCGGCGGCATTCCCGAGCGCGTGCGGCAAAACGAACTTTGCCATGCTTATTCCGCCGCCGCACTTCAAGGGCTGGAAGGTCACCACCGTCGGCGACGATATCGCGTGGATGCAGATTCGCGACGGCCGGCTATGGGCGGTAAATCCCGAGAACGGCTATTTCGGAGTCGTGCCGGGAACGAGTTACAAATCGAACGCGAACGCGATGAAATCGATCGAGCATGACACGCTCTACACGAACGTCGCGCTGACGGATGACGGCGACGTCTGGTGGGAGGGCAAAGACGGCGCCGCACCGGCCCATGCGATCGACTGGCGCGGGAACGACTGGACTCCGGACTCGAGCGAGAAAGCCGCGCATCCGAACAGCCGTTTTGCTACCCCGATGGCGAACAATCCGGTGCTCGATTCGCAGGTTGAGAACGGCGATGGCGTGCCGATTAGCGCAATCATTTTCGGCGGACGACGGAGCGACACGATGCCGCTCGTCTTTCAGGCGTTCGACTGGGAGCACGGCACATATATCGGATCGACCATGGCGTCGGAAACGACTGCTGCCGCAACAGGCAAGGTCGGGCAGGTGCGCCGCGATCCGATGGCAATGCTGCCGTTCTGCGGCTATAACATCGGGCACTATTTTCGCCACTGGCTCGCCACCGGGAAGCGGCTGAGTAATCCGCCGCTCATCTTCCACGTTAACTGGTTTCGCAAAGGTGCGGACGGTAAGTTCATTTGGCCCGGGTTCGGCGAAAACATGCGCGTACTGAAGTGGATTATTGACCGTTGCGAAGGCCGTGGCGGTGGCGCGGACGTGGAAGTCGGCACGATCCCGAGCCCTGAGGATTTTGATCTGGAGGACCTCCACGTTCCGCGCGAAACGATGCGTGAACTCTTCTCGATCAAAGCCGAGGAATGGCAGCGCGAGCTCGAAGGTCAGAAAGCGTTTTTCGAGTCGCTGGCCGGCGTCGTCCCCGAGGAACTGCTGAAACAGCGCGAAAAATTGGCGCGACGGTTCGCGTAACCGCATTTCTCCGAAAAATCCCGGACAGCTTCGCGACGGCGCATCTTTGATCGGAGAGATGTCCCTGCCTTGCGCAGGTTCGCGCGCGAAACGATTATCTCCGGTGAGTTCGAAGAGCGCGAAAAAAGAGTGCGTCACTGCGCCGCCTGATCGCGGCTGCGTGGAAATTCGCGGCGCTCGTCAGAATAATCTCAAAGGCATCAATCTCGATCTGCCGCTCGGGAAACTGAACGTCATCACGGGCCCGAGCGGCAGCGGCAAATCATCGCTCGCCTTCGACACCATTTATGCCGAAGGCCAGCGCCGTTACGTCGAAACGTTCAGCCCGTACATGAGGCAGTTCCTTGATCGCATGGACAAGCCGCGGGTCGACGAGATTCGCGGAATCCCGCCGGCGATCGCAATCGAGCAGGCGAACCCCGTGAAGTCGTCGCGCTCGACTGTGGGGACGATGACGGAGATCACGGATTACCTGAAGCTGCTCTGGCCGCGGATTGCGCGCGCGTTCTGCCCGGGCTGCGGCCGCGAGATTCGACCGGAAACCGCCGGCTCGATTGCCGAAGAAGTGTATCGCGTGCTGGCCGGGAAATCGGTGCTGATCACGTTCTGGGTTTCGGTTCCGGCTAAGACCGAAGCGCGTGAGTTCTTTCAGTTTCTGCAGCAGCAGGGTTACCTGCGCGTCTGGTTAGGTGGAGAAGTCGTTCGTGTCGACACGGACGCGAAGATCGATCGCCTCGGCGCGCGCGTGCAGGTGATCCAGGACCGGATCGCGCTCACGGAGGAGAACCGGGCCCGGGTCGCCGAAGCCCTCGAGACGGCGCTCCGCTTTGGCAAGGATCGCGTCAACATCATAGAAACAGACACGAAAGGTGAGCATCCTTTCTCGACCGGCTGGCATTGTGCGCATTGCGACCTGGATATCCGCCCGCCTTCCTCCGGCTTGTTTAGCTTCAACAACCCGCTCGGTGCCTGTCCGGAGTGCCGCGGCTTTGGCCGCACCATTGGGATTGATCTGAATCGGGCAATTCCGGACCGCTCCCTCTCGATCACGCAAGGGGCGGTCCGCGTCTTTCGTGGCGAAGAAATGGGCGAGTCGCAAAAAGACCTGCTCCGGGCCTGTGCACGTGAGCAGATCGATGTGCGGACCCCGTTCGAAGAGCTGCCCAAAACGGATCAGGACTTCGTCATTAACGGCGAGAAAGGCGCTGCCGAGTACACCGATGACGACTACGAAACCGACCGCTGGTACGGCGTACGCGGCTTCTTCAAATGGCTCGAGAGCAAAGCCTACAAAATGCACGTGCGGGTCCTGCTCAGCCGCTACCGCAACTACACGACTTGCCCGAGCTGCTCCGGCGGACGTTTTCAGCCGGATGCGCTGAATAATCGACTGATCACATCCCATTCCGGCAACGGCGCCTGGCGCGAGCGACAGCTGACCCTGCCGGAGTTTGCCGGACTCTCGATCAGTGATGCGCGTGATGTCGTCGCCCATGCTCTGATTCCGGTGAATGACGCGGCGGCTGAGATGCTGCGGAACGAAGTTGGCGCGCGGCTGCGTTACCTTTGCAATGTCGGCCTTGGCTATCTGACTCTCGACCGTTCCACCCGCACGTTGAGCGGCGGCGAAGTGCAGCGGGTGAATCTCACGACCTGCCTCGGCGCCTCGCTCGTGAACACGCTCTTCGTCATGGACGAGCCGAGCGTCGGGCTCCATCCGCGTGACGTCGGCCGGCTCATTCGCGTGATGGAAAACCTGCGCGACAAAGGCAATACGCTGCTCGTCGTCGAACACGAGGAATCGATCATCCGCGCCGCTGATAACTTGATCGACATCGGGCCGGATCGGGGTGAGCGCGGCGGCCAACTCGTCTTCACCGGCCAGTTCGAGGAACTTCTTCGGAAGAGAAACTCGCTTACAGCCGACTATCTGAGCGGCCGCAGCTCAATTCCCGTCCCAAGAACGCGTCGCAAATCATCCGCCGCGCTGAAGATCGCCGGCGCGCGGGAGCACAACCTCAAGAACATCGAGGTTCAGATCCCGCTTGGCGTTTTCACCTGCGTCACCGGCGTGTCGGGTTCCGGGAAATCGACGCTGATTCACGACGTGCTCTATCGCAACGTGCTGCGGGCAAGAGGTCAAACGGCAGAACAGGAGGCGGGCGCCTGCAGATCGATCGGTGGAATTCAGCGCCTCGGCGAAGTCGTCATGGTCGACCAGACGGCGCTTTCGCGGACGCCGCGTTCCACTCCGATTTTGTATCTCGGTTTGTACGACCGCGTGCGTGAGCTCTTCGCCGCCCTGCCGGAAGCGCAGGCGCAGGGACTCACCGCGAGTGCCTTCTCGTTTAACTCGGGCAGCGGCCGTTGCGAGCGTTGTTGCGGGACCGGTTTCGAGAAGATCGAAATGCAGTTCCTCAGCGATCTTTACGTGCGCTGCGCCGAATGCGAAGGCCGTCGCTTCCAGCCGCACGTCCTCAAAGTCAAACTGCACGGCCGCTCGATTCACGACATCCTCGAGATGACCGTGAGCGAAGCGATCCAGTTCTTCGCGCAAATCGGCGAATCCAAACAACTTGGCGACAAGCTGGATGTGCTCGATGAAGTGGGGCTCGGTTATCTGCGACTCGGCCAGCCGCTCAACACCCTTTCCGGCGGCGAATCGCAGCGGCTAAAATTGGTCGCGCACCTCGGCGAATCTGCGGCTGCCGGCAAACCAGGCAAGCTCTTCATCTTCGACGAGCCGACGACAGGACTTCATTTCGACGATGTCGCCTTGCTCTTGAAAGTGTTCCAAGGACTGGTCGACGCCCGCAACACCGTCATCGTGATCGAGCATAATGTTGAGGTGATCAAGTGCGCGGACTGGGTGATCGATCTCGGCCCCGAAGCGGGCGACGAGGGTGGGGAAGTAGTCGCGAGTGGAACGCCGGAGCAGGTCGCGAAAGTGGAGGCGAGTCATACCGGACGTTTCTTGCGGAACGTTCTGCTTCCGGCGAGTGGACGCGGCTCGCGTGCTGGTCGCGGCGGCTCGCCGCCAACCTTGACTGACATTGTACCGGCATTGACCGACGAGCATTCGTTGCGCGTCGCAGAAGAACCCTTCGGCGAGGCGCCGAACGGAGCACGACCTCCGCATGCGCTCGCCGGCAGCGGCGCAATCGCGATCCGCGGCGCGCGCGAACACAACCTGAAGAACATCTCGGTCGACATCCCCCGCGACAAGATGGTGATCATCACCGGATTGAGCGGGTCGGGAAAATCGACCCTCGCATTCGATATTCTCTTTTCTGAAGGACAACGCCGCTTCCTCGACAGCATGTCGCCCTACGCGCGGCAGTTCGTGGAGCAACTGGAAAAGCCGGATGTGGATCTCGTTGAAGGTGTTCCGCCGAGCGTCGCGATCGAGCAACGGGTCACGCGCGGTGGTGGCAAGTCAACCGTCGCAACTGTCACTGAAGTTTATCATTTTCTACGGCTGCTCTTCGCGAAAACCGGGACACAGTTTTGCCCCGACTGTGACTTGCCGGTCGAAAAGCAGAGCGTCGCAGCAATCGTCAAACAGGTGGAGGCAGCGGCACGCCGCGGTCCGCTCAAGGTGCTCGCGCCGCTGGTGAAAGCGCGAAAGGGATTTCACACCGACGTCGGTCGATGGGCGGAGCGGAACGGCTTCGACACACTCTTCGTCGATGCGCAGCTCGTGCCGGTCTCGCATTTCCGGAAACTCGAGCGCTTCAAGGAGCACACCATCGATGTGGTGGTCGGCGTGATAGACGCGAAGCGAATCAAGAAAGCGCGTAACCTCACCACTCGCGCCCTCGAAATCGGGCGCGGCACCGCGCATTTGCTCGATGCAAAGCATCAGCTGGCGGTCATGAGCACGGAGATGAGCTGTCCCGGTTGCGGCCGGGCATTCGAGGAGCTCGACCCGCGCATCTTCTCGTTTAACTCGCCTCACGGTGCGTGCCAAACGTGTCGCGGATTTGGCGAGATCTGGGGCGGAGCTGACAGCGTGGATGAGGATAGCGGTGAATCGGTACTCGAGCAGGAGCTCGCGGCCGACCGCGAATTCGAGTGGATCGACGCGACGGAAGCGCAGCCATGCCCGGATTGTCACGGCTCGCGTCTGAACAGCGTTGCGCGACACGTGCGGGTGCAGGGTTACACAATCGACAACTTCACCGCTCTCGCCGCGGCCGAAGGCCGCGGACTGATCGCGAGATTACGGTTTCGCGGAACGCAGAAGACAATCGCGGCCGACCTGATTCCGGAGATCGAGCAGCGGCTGCGCTTTATGGAGAACGTCGGGCTCGGTTACCTCGCGCTCGGCCGCTCCGCCAAGACATTGAGCGGCGGTGAATCACAGCGGATTCGACTCGCCGCGCAGCTTGGATCGAATCTACGTGGCGTCCTCTATGTGCTCGACGAGCCGACCATAGGCCTTCATCCGCGCGACAACCTGCGCTTGCTCGAGACGCTGACCGCTTTGCGGGAGAAGGGAAACTCGCTTGTCATTGTCGAGCACGACGAAGAGACGATGCGCCGGGCCGATCACATCATCGATCTCGGTCCCGGCGCAGGCATGCACGGCGGCGAAGTGGTCGTTCATGGGACGCTGAGCGAGATCGAGCGAAGCGCGAAGTCGGAAACCGGCCGTTGCCTGAGAAATCCGCTTTGCCATCCGTCGCGGAACGAACGTCGTGCCTTGGACCGCGTCGAGCAGTGGATCGAGATTCGCGGCGCGCGCGCAAACAATTTGAAGAACGTGGACGTGAGCTTTCCGGTCGGACGCCTGTCCGTCATCACCGGTATTTCGGGTTCGGGCAAATCGACGCTGATGCACGAAGTAATCTGGCCGGCCGTTCGCGACGATTTGGAGAAAAAGAAACGCAGTGGAAACGGCGACCTTTTCAAGCTCGTCAGCGGCGCGGGCGAACTCGACGCGGTGTATGAGGTCGACCAGTCACCGATTGGCAAGACGTCGCGCTCGACGCCGGCGACATACATCAAAGTCTTTGACGAGATTCGCAGCCTGTATGCGCAACTGCCGGTCTCCCGCGTCCGAGGCTACAGCGCGAGCCGTTTTTCTTTCAACGCAGAAGGCGGCCGCTGTGAGGTATGCAAAGGCCAGGGCGCGATCAAGCTGGAGATGAACTTCCTCCCGAGCAGCTATGTGCCATGTGAGGACTGTGGCGGGCGACGCTACAATCCACAGACGCTCGAGGTGCTCTATAATGAGAAGTCGATTGGCGACGTTCTCGAGATGACGATCGAGGAAGCGGCCAAATTCTTCGCCGCCAATAACAAAATCGCGCGCCCGTTGTCGCTCCTCGCCGAGACAGGACTCGGCTACCTCAAGCTCGGGCAACCGAGTCCAACCTTGAGCGGCGGCGAGGCGCAACGGCTAAAACTCGTGACCGAATTGAGCCGCGGCGTTGGGCGCGCCCAGAACGAGCGGCTGCGGAAAATGCGCAAACCGAAGTCAACCCTCTACCTGCTGGAGGAGCCGACGATTGGACTGCACATGGCTGACGTCGAATTACTCATCAAAGTGCTTCATCGGCTGGTCGATGAAGGCAACACGGTGATCGTGATCGAGCACAATCTCTGCGTCATCGCCGAGGCCGACTATATCGTCGATATCGGCCCGGAAGCCGGCGCAGCGGGCGGCGAAATCGTAGCCTCTGGCACGCCCGAAGAAGTGGCGAAGAATCGGCTCAGTCGGACTGCCCCGTTTTTGCGCGATGCTTTGAGGCGTAGTTCACCGCGCCATTCTGAGCGGAGCGCAGCGTAGTTAAAGCACACCGGAACCGCCTCCCTCGACTTTGCTCCGACTGACCGGTTAATTGGCACGCGTGTTCGCCTACTACGTCCATAATCTCGACCCGTTTATTTTTCGTCTGTGGGACAATGTTGGCCCGCGCTGGTACGGGATGGCTTACGTCTCCGCGTTCATCGTCGGATATCTGCTGCTCGTCTGGTTAGCGAAACGCGGCTACCTCGATTTGCGGCCGCAACAGGTCGGTGATTTCATCACCTGGGCTGCGTTGTTCGGCGTTCTTGTCGGCGGGCGCATCGGTTACGTGCTCTTCTACAAGCCGGAGATGCTGCGCGATCCGATGTCGATCCTGCGCGTGTGGGAAGGCGGAATGGCGAGCCACGGCGGCATTCTCGGCCTCTTCTTTTTCGGCCTGTATTATTCACGCCGGCATCACGTGTCCTGGCTGAATATCGGAGACGCCTTGTGCTTTGCTGCGCCGCTCGGACTATTCTTCGGACGGTGCGCGAACTTCATTAACGGCGAATTATACGGCCGCGCCGCGACTGTCGCATGGGCCGTCCAATTCCCGAAGGAATTGCTCGACCCGGCAAACGCAGCGGAGGCGGATCGCGCGCTGGCGGCGTGTCAGCAAGTCGTTCCGGCAATCGGGACGCCGGACGCAATCGTGGATGCGACGCGGACCAATCCCCAAATCGTTGATGCGCTGCGCGCCATTCTCACGCCGCGCCATCCTTCTCAATTATATGAAGGGTTTGCCGAGGGCGTGTTGCTCTTCGCGATCCTGTGGTTCGTCCGAACGCGCATGCGCCAGCCGAATGGAGTGATCATCGGTCTGTTCATGATGTGCTACGCCGCATTCCGGATCGTTTGCGAGCAATTCCGCGAGCCGGATGCATCTCTCGTCGGGCCGTTCACAAGAGGCCAGTTCTTTTCGTTTTTCCTCATCCTGATCGGCATGGCGTTCATTATGGCGGCGAAGAAGCGGCCGACGTTTCCTGCTGCACTGAAAGCCAGATCGTAGTAATTTCTCGAGCAAGTTGTTCCTGATCGCGCTTCCGAAATTCATCGCGGCCGGCGGTCTCCTCTTCGCCTTCGAACACTCGACGATTGCCGGCAAGATCGTCCTGGGCGCGCTCGCCATCGGTTCCGTTTTCAGCTGGTCGATCATGATCACCAAGCTGCGGGTAATTCAGTTCGCGAAAAAGCAGACGGCGCGATTCCGCGCTGCATTTCGGAAGGACCGCCAGCCCCTGCGCCTCTTCGAAAACAGCGTTCGCTTTCCTGGTGCGCCGCTCTTCGATGTTTACCGCGCCGGGTGCGAGGAGATGACGTTTCAGCTCCTCGGCTCGACCGAAGTTGACGAGACATTCCGCGCGCGGCTCGAGATTGCCGACAAAATTTCCCCCGCCCAAATGAATGCGGTGCGCGCGGCGATGGAGCGCGCCGTGGGCGAGACCGCGTTGAAACTCGAATCGCAGATGATCCTGCTCGCGTCGGCGGTGAGCGGCGCGCCATTTCTCGGACTACTCGGCACCGTCTGGGGCGTGATGGACGCGTTCACCGATATCGCTGTTGCCGGTTCGCCCAGCCTCGCCACGATGGCGCCCGGTGTGTCCGGCGCATTGATCACGACCGTGACCGCCCTCTGCGTCGCAATTCCTGCGATGTTCGGCTACAACTTTCTGGTCACGAGCATCCGCGCGATGATCGTGGAGATGGATAACTTTGGCGCCGAGCTCGCATCCGAGTTCGAGCACAAATATGTCGACCACTCGCAGCGCGAGGAGGTGCGGCAATGAGACGGTACTCGCAGCGCCAGGGCCTGTCGACCTTGTCCGAAATCAACGTTACGCCCCTGCTCGATCTCGCGTTCGTCCTGCTGATCATCTTCATGATCACAACACCACTGATCGAGAACAGCATGAACCTGATCATTCCGTCGAGCGGCGTTGCCAACACTCCGGTCAATGCCTCGCAGGTGCAGACCATCTCGATCGATCGTAACGAAGCGCTGCGGTTCAATAATAAACCGATCGACGCCGAAACGCTGGCGACATCGTTGGCACAGTTGAAGCACAGCAATCCCGATCTCGCGGTCGTGATCAGGCCGGATCGTGAATTACCGGTCCAGAAGTTGATCGCACTGATGGACGCGTTGCAGCGCGCGCGGGTTACGAAAGTAGGGATCGCGACGAAGGCGGAGACGAAATAGCCGATGCCTGGCGGCGTACGGTTCTGGCGCAATTTTGCGATCATCGCCGGCGCGCACGTCGCGGTCATGGCGGTGTTTCTGCGCTGGGGCGGCAGTGGAAAAACCAGTAGCGCGCAGCAGGTCGTCTGGTTAGGCGGCGCGGAGGTTGCGAGTGCCAGCTCCGGTTCGGGTTCATCTGGCGCAGCTTCGCCGGCTAGCGTAGCGCCAACCCCGGAGGAGAGTGTAACGCCGGAACCGCAAGACCAGCCGACAGTCGCTCCCGCGGAAAGCGAAATTCAGCTACCAACCGCCACTCCGACTCCGACAGCGCCACCTCGGCCAGTTGTGAAGTTGTCGCCGGTTCCGCCGGCCAAGCCGACGCAAACACCTAGAATAACGCCAAAGCCGCCGTCGAAAAAAGCGGTCGCTAAGGCAACGCCGAAACCGCAACCGAAACCGACGGCGCGGCCCGCGCCAGATGACGATGACAGCGCTGCCGAGGCGGCGCGGGCTGCGCTCGCAAAAATCGCCGGCGGGCAAAGTGGCGCCAGCGGCACCGCAGGGGGCGGCGGCAGCACGCGAAGCGAAACGCAGTGGTACGGCCGAATGCTCCACGATCGGTTTCACAGTGCCTGGGAGCAGCCGACAACGGTTGTCGCGAGCGGCGCAAAAATGTCCGCGCTGGTCCGGGTCCGAATTGAGAAAAACGGGCACGTCTCGCGTTTTGATGTGGTGAAGCCCTCCGGCAACGTGATCGTCGATGAATCCGTCCGCGCGGTAGCGAACAGCGTGACCCAAGTCGATCCGCTACCAAACGGCGTTGGCGGGGCGGATCATTACGACGTCACGATCAACTTCGAGCTTAATCCGGAAGAGTAGCGCCGCTGTCATGTCGAGCGACTGCCTCGCAACGACATGCAATGCGAGCGGTTAGAGAAGCGCGAGCGACTTGCCTTCGCGATGCTCAACCTGCTCGAAAGTGCATTGCCGAGGCGCTTTGTCCCGCCGCCAGCGCAGGATTTTCGTGCCGTGCCGGAACCGTCCGCCGGTGAAGTGATCGTAGGTTACTTCCACCACACTGATCGGCTCGACAGGCTCCCATTCGCCGGTGCGCTCAGTGCTCCAGCGACTCGGCCCGCCCGGCGCGTTGCCGGTGAACCCGGGTGCCTGCTTTAATGCTTCGAAATTTTTCGTAAGCTCGCGCCGCTCGCTCGCTTTGAAGGCCGAAGTGAAGCCAACGTGATGGAGCAGACCGTCATCTCCATAAAGGCCGAGCAGTAGCGAGCCAATCAGTTTTGAATCGGTCGCGTAGCGAAACCCACCGACCACGCAGTCGGCGCTGCGGATCTGCTTCACTTTCACCATCGCGGTGCGCTCGCCGGATGCATATGGCGCATCCAGTTGCTTGGCGATGATGCCGTCGAGATTGCCGCCGACCTTGGCAAACCACTTCTGCGCCTGCTCCAGCTTCTCCGTCGCCGGCGACAACCGCACCGGACCGCGCGCGTTGAGATGTTGTTTGGCAAATTTCTCCAGTGCAGCCCGACGATCGCGCAGAGGTGTTTTCAGGAGTGAATTGCCCGCCTCATCGGCAAGCAGATCGAAGACGATGAGGATCGCCGGGTGTGCGGCGGCGAGTTTCTGCACCCGGCTCGCGGCCGGATGAAGGCGCAGCTGCAATTCGTCGAACGACAATTTGCCGCCCACGGGAATGGCAAGCTCCCCGTCGACAATGAAGCGCTTCGTTTTCAATTCCGAAAGCGCGTTGACCACATCCGGGAAGTAACGCGCGAGCGGCTGACCGGCTTTCGATTGCAGATGGACATCGCTCCCGTCGCGAAAAGCGATGCAACGGAAGCCGTCCCATTTCGGCTCGTATTGCCATTCGTCTCCGGTGGGGATTTCGTCGACGGACTTCGCCTCCATCGGCGCAAGCGGCGGCTTGACTGGCAGTGTCATTTCGATGCGTAACGCCGCGGCTCGAGTTTCGGCGGACGCGCGCCGTGTCGCACCGCACCTGCGACAGGAATGTAATTGAGCTCACGGCCATCAACCGCGCACCGTAAAAGCAGTCCGCCGCGGCTCATGTCGCCGCGTCCGACGAAATCACCTGGGAAGAGCAGTTTGTTGCCGAATCCCTTGAGCAGGACATCCACGTATTTGCCGGTCGCGATGCTGCCGAGAAGAATGACCTGGCACTTCGGAGTGAGCGCCTTCGCGATCTTCTTCACGTCGCGCTCGAGCGGTTTTCGATAGCGGGGATCTTCCTCGTCGATATCGACCTCCCCGAAGGCGCGCAGTTCCGCGACGGTCACCGGGGTCGCCGCGGGAACAAGCCCGCGGTTTGGTGTGATAACGAGAACGGCCGCGTCGTGCTGCGGCCGCGCGAAGGCGGTGGCGTAGGCCAGTTTGCCGCGAAAATAGAGGCCGCTCAGAAATGTAAACACCTCTCCGAGCGTTGGCGGATCGTCACTCCGCAGCCGTCGCGCGAGATCGAACTGCGCGCGGTCGTTCATCATCATCTGGGCGCGCTGGCCCCCGGCAAACGCCGGAGATAAGAGGAAGATGCGCGAGGCAGCCACGACTGCGGGAACTTAGCCGCCGCTCGACTACTCGCCAGCGAGCCGTGCTTCGGCCAGATCGAGATCACGTTGAATACGGCGGAGAGCTTCGTCGTTAATCACTAACTCATTACGGAGCCGAACGATGGTCTGGCGTTCCACGCGCAATGCCTCCTGTTGCAAATGCTGGAACTCTCCGATCGCGATCCCGCCGCCATGGTCTTCACCACTGCGATCGGCGCATGCCCGTAACTCCTCCAGCCGGTCGTCGTACTCGGCGCGCAGACGTTCCGCAATGCTCTTCGAAGCCCCGTCCGCGATCGCGCGGTCAAGATATTGCAGCGCCGCCGTGTTTGCTTCCAGCCGGGCGCGCCGTTCCTCTTCTTCGAGCAGACCGTCGTCGCGAATTCGAAGCGCGCGAATTGCCAATGGCAGGGTGAGCCCCTGCAAAACAAGCGTGACGAAGATCACGCAAAACGTGAGAAACAGAATGTAATTTCGACCGGGGAACGGCCGGCCGTCGGGCAGGGCAAGCGGCAGCGCAAAGGCGGCGGCAAGTGAAATCACGCCGCGCATTCCCGCCCATGCGATCAGGAACACGTGACGACCCGGCGGAATGAAGCCGGAGAAAACCGGGATGACACGCGCGAACGAGGTACCGAGCAACGCCCAACCGACGCGTACGCCGATGACAGCGCCGCAAACTGCGGCCGCGTATCCGGCGAGAGCGGACGGGGCGATGCCGTGAAGGGTGCCGAGTATTTCCGGCAACTGGAGACCTATGACGATGAAGATGAAGCCGTTCAACAGGAACACGATCATTTCCCAGAAGGCGCTCGCCTGTAGGCGCGTCCGCGCGCTGAGCGTGACGGGCGAATGCCAGCCGACGAACATTCCGGCGGCGACGGCGGCAAGAACACCTGAGACGTGGAGCCGCTCCGCTGAAAGATAGGCAGCGAACGGCGTCAGAAGCGAGACGGTGATCTGAACCGGCGGATCATCGAGATGACGCTGCAGCCATCGATTACCGAAGCCGACAACAAGGCCGACTGCTGTTCCGCCGAGACTTACCAGAACGAACTGCAGAGTTGCATTCGCGAGCGAGAACCCGCCGGTCATAACCGCGACCACGGCAAACTGGAGCGCAACAAGACCGGTCGCGTCGTTCACCAGGCTTTCACCTTCGAGAATGGCTTCGATCCGATGCGGAACGGCGAGCCTGCGAATCACGGTCGTTGCCGCAATCGTGTCAGTCGGGGACACGATCGCTCCGAGCGCAAGCGCCGACCCCCACGGCAAGGCCGGGATGAAGTGATGCGCAACCAGGGCGACGACGAACATCGTCGTCACGACCAGTCCGGTGGCGAGGAGAAGGATGATCGGGAGATTGCGCCTGAAATCGCGCCAGGAAGTGACGAGGGCCGCCGGATAAATCAGCGGCGGGAGGACGAAAAAGAAGAAGACCTCCGGCACCAAGCGGACGGCGGCGGGCGGCCCGGGTGTGAAGCCGAGGATGAGGCCGGCCGTGACAAGCACTACCGGATAGGGGAGCGCGAACTTGCGCGCGACTATGACAAGTCCGGCGACGACACAAAGCAGGATGCAGATGTTTTCAGCAGCATGCATTTAGCCGTCTTCGCTTGACGTGCTTACTTTTTCCCGAGGTGCGTCTCGGCGATTTCGCAGACTGTGTGGAGCACGAACTTGTGCATCTCCTGAATGCGCGCGGTCGAGTTGCCGGGCGCAATTAGCTCCAACTCCGCGATCCCGCGGCAGTCGCCGCCCTCGCGACCGAGCAGCGCGATGGTGCGCAGACCGCGCGCCCTTCCTTCTTCGAGCGCGCGACGAATGTTCTTTGATCGGCCGCTCGTGCTGATCGCAATCAATACGTCGCCTTTTGAGCCGAACGCCTGCACCTGGCGCGCAAAGAGTTCATCGAAGCCGTAATCGTTCGCCGTCGCGGTCAACAGACTGCCGCCTTGCGACAGATTCAGCGCGGGATACGGCCGCCGATCGTCCGCGAACCGGCAGGCGAATTCTGTGGTGAAGTCAGCGGCGTCCGCGGCGCTGCCGCCGTTGCCGCAGACAAGCAGCTTCCCTCCAGCGGTCAGGCAGCCAGTGACAGCGTCAGCGCCACGAACAATCTCGGGCTCGAGCTGCGCCATTGCGTCAAGCGATGCGCGCGAGTCAGCGATAGCTTTTCTCAGGATCTCGCCGGGCGAATTCATTGCGGTGCGCATCTAACTACACGCGATGGCCAGTGTCAGCACGTCCGTGATACGTCTTTGCCAGCGCGTGCGCGGTTTGCCGGATCCGTTGCACGAGCTCGTCCGGAGCGAGCGCGCGTGCATGCGTGCCCCAGCTGAGGATCCAGCGCTCGATTTCCTCCAGACTGCCGAGCTCAAGCTCGAGGACGATTCCGCCCTTGCGGCCGGGTCGCGTCCGCTGCGATTCGTGCCACGTCCGCTCGCTCACCAGCCGCCCGGCGAAGGCATCAAAGGCGATTCGCACGCGGTGTTTCCCGCTCGGGGAAAACACTCCGAAGCTCTGGCTCAGAATGGACGAAATGGAGAAATTCTGCGGCCGCCGAAATGTGCGATCACTCACGCGCACGGCCCGCATTCGCGGCAGCGCAAACGTTCGAACCTGCCGGCGCGCGGTGTCGAAGGCGAAGAGGTACCACTGGTTGTCGATCGAGGCGAGATGATACGGCTGGACGCTGCGTTCCTCGTAGGCGGCGCCGCGCAGCTTACGGTATTCGAAAGCAATCTCGCGCGACCGTAACACCGCCTCGCTGAGCGCTTCAAACAACTGGAGGTCGGCTACGCTCCCGCCTGTCGAGCGGAAGGAGATCACATCGTCGACTTCTGCCCATGAGAATGAGATGCGATCGGTCAGCCCGTCAGTGATTTTGCGAAACGCTGTTCGCAGCGGCCGCTCAAACGGCATGCCCTTGTACTGAGCGAGCGCTTTCTGCGCGACGAAGAGCGCTGTGATCTCCCCTTCCGAGACCTCGATATTCGGAAAACTGGAAACCGCTTCCCGGTAGTAGAAACCGAAGCGCAGCGGATCGTACTCAATCGGGAGCGCGAGCCGGTCGCGCATGAACTCGATGTCGCGCTGGATTGTCTTGGAGGAGACCTCGAGCTCCCCGGCCAGCTTGCGACAATTGGGCAAGCGGCCCGCCTGCAGGTGCGCGTGGACGACCATCATGCGTTGAAGGGGCGGCCGGGAGGCACCGCGGCTGTGGGAAACTTTTTTTGTTTTTTCCGACCATTGGACAGTCGATGTCCTACCCATCTGCTCATGATCGGGCGCATGAAAACAAATTCAAGACGTTATCGCCGCCCCACATTGCTGCCCGTTCCCTACTCGACCAGGCCGGACCGGGTTGAGCGCGGTTTGCGCATGTTGCGCGCTCTGCGACTCTCGCTGGCCTCGTCCGCGCCCGCGCCAAGGCCGCAGCAGTTCGAGTTTCATTTCGCGGGAGCCAGGCGCGCGTAGGGGAACGGCTCTGCGAAGGCTGCGGACGCCTCGGAGAGGCACCCTATTGGTGGTCGCGAGAGAAAGATTGCGCCGCGCTGCGCTGTTATTTAGGCTGCAAACGGGTGCACGATGGATGTAAGCGGAACCATTGACTCAATTCTGGGGCAAAAACCCGGCGAAGTTTACGCGATCTCTCCCGATGCGACCGTGCTTGAAGCGGTCAACCTGATGGCGGATAAAAACATCGGGGCCCTGATCGTGACGGAAAATGACAAGCTGGTCGGCCTCGTTTCGGAGCGCGATTATACCCGCAAGATTGTGCTGCACGGCAAGCGCTCGCGCGAGACGCCCGTCCGCGAGATCATGTCGACCAGCCTGACCGTGATTCATCCCCACGAGCCAGTGGAAAACTGTCTTCGGATGATGACCGAGAAGCGGATCCGCCATTTGCCGGTCGTTAAAGGAGATCAGGTCTGCGCGGTAATCTCAATCGGCGACCTGGTGAAGCATGTCATTTCCTGCCAGAGCGCGGCGCTCGAGCACCTCGAAACGTACATTACCGGCGGGTACCGCTGATATTCATCCCGATTCTGTAGTCGCTGGCGCCGCGGCCGGCGACCGCGGCTACAACTGCCAGACTGTTTTGCCGCCGGCGATGGTCCTCACTGCGCGGCCCTTTAATTCCCACCCGCCGAACGGCGTATTGCGCGATCCGGACTGGAACTTCTCCGGCTGAACCGTCCACTCGAGGTTGGGATCGATCAGAGTCACATCAGCCGCCCTTCCGATAGTTAGTGTGCCGGCATTCAGTTTGAGGAGCTTTGCCGGCTCGACCGTGAACATTTCGACCAGACGCGGGAGATCGATCGTTCGCTTCTTGTGCACGAGCAGATCGATGAACAATCCGAGCTCTGTCTCGAGGCCGACAATTCCAAACGGCGCGCGGTCGAACTCGACTTCCTTCTCGAACGCCGCGTGCGGCGCGTGATCGGAGGCGAGAATGGTCAGCGTTCGATCAGCGATGCCTTCGAGAAGCGCCTCGATATCGCCTTGCGAACGTAACGGGGGATTCATCTTCGCGTTGGTATCGAAATCCTGGATCGCGTCGTCGGTCAGCGCGATGTGGTGCGGACAAACCTCGCCGGTGATCTTGACGCCGCGGGCGCGCGCTTCGCGGATCAGCCGCACGCTGCCCGCGCAGCTGACATGCTGACAATGCACGTCGTGATCGCAGAGCTCCGCGAGAAGGATGTTTCGCATCACAATCACTTCCTCGCCCGCGCAGGGCCAGCCGGGCAATCCCAGCAAGGTGCTCCACCGGCCTTCGTTGACGACGCCTTCGCCGACCAGGTTGTAGTCCTGGCAATGATCCATGACCGGAATCCCGACCATTCGCGCGTACTCCACGGCGCGGCGCATCAGCTCATGATTTTGGATGCATCTGCCATCGTCGGTGATCGCAACCGCTCCGCTTTGAGCGAGCGAGCCGATCGGCGCCAGCTCTTCGCCGGCAATGTTTTTCGAGATCGCGGCAGCCGGCAGGACGCTGACGCAGGCGAGGTCGCGCGCCCGATCTTTGATCCAGGTGATCGTGCTCGGCGTGTCCGCGACCGGAGCCGTGTTCGGCATGGAAACGATGGTCGTAAAGCCGCCGGCTGCCGCCGCGCGCGCGCCGCTCTCGATTGTTTCTTTCCACGCGAAACCGGGCTCGCGTAGATGCACGTGGATGTCGATCAACCCGGGTGCGACGACGAGGCCGCTCGCGTCGATCACTTCGTCCGGCTGGTCGCGTGTCTTGCCTGCGATTTTCCCGTCGAGGATCAGCAGATCGCCGGTTTCGTCACGTCTGTTCGCCGGGTCGATGATGCGGCCGTTACGAATGAGTAAACTGCTCATCGGTCGACCGCGACCTCCCGGCGCGGTTTGTCTCTGCGCGTCAATCGCCCTCGGAGATCGCGATCCGTCTTCATGTGGCAACGCCTCCGCAGAGGTAGAGAACAGCCATGCGCACGGCCAGTCCGTTCGTGACCTGATCGAGAATGACGCTCCGTGGGCCGTCAGCCAGATCGCTGTCGATCTCAACCCCGCGGTTGATCGGTCCGGGGTGCATGATGAGGCAATCGGGCTTCAGCAGTTCCGCGCGTTGTTTTGTCAGGCCAAAAAGCCGGATGTATTCGCCGATACCCGGGAAATACTCCTTGCGCTGACGTTCGTGCTGGATGCGCAGCAGGTTCACGACATCAACGTTCGGCAGCACCTCATCAATGTTGTGGGAGACGGCGACGCCGAGTTGCTCGAAATCTCTCGGCACGAGCGAGCTCGGCCCGACCAGCGTGACGCGCGCGCCGAGTTTGGTCAGCCCGAAGATGTTCGACCGCGCGACGCGACTAAAGAGAATGTCGCCGATGATGGCGACGTGTAGTCCCGCAATGTTGCCTTTCTTTTCACGAATCGTGTAGAGATCGAGCAACGCCTGGGTGGGATGCTCATGCGCGCCATCCCCCGCGTTGATCAGACTGGCCCGGAGCCGCTCGGCGAGAAACTGCGCCGCCCCCGCGGAACTGTGACGGAGCACAAGGATATCGGCGTGCAGCGCCTCGAGGTTTTTGGCCGTGTCTTTGAGGGTTTCGCCCTTGGTTAAACTGGATGCGGCGGCGGCGATATTGATGACGTCGGCACTGAGGCGATGCGCGGCGAGCTCGAACGAAATCCGCGTTCGCGTGCTCGGCTCGACGAATAGATTCACGAGTGTCTTGCCGCGGAGCGCCGGCACTTTCTTTATTTCTCGCGTCCCCACCTGTTTGAACGCGTCGGCCGTCTGGAGAACGATGTTGATTTCGTCCGCGGAGAGTTCGCGCAGGCCAACCAGATCTTTGCGTGTCCAGGTCGCGGTCATTTGATCAGCCAGACGGCGTCAGGTTCGCCATCGCTTTCCTGTAAACGGACGCGCACCTTTTCATTTCGCCCCGTCGGCAGGTTCTTCCCGACGTAATCGGCCCGGATCGGCAGCTCGCGATGTCCGCGGTCGATTAACGCCGCCAGCTGGATGCGCGCCGGCCTGCCGAAAGAGCTGATCGCATCCATCGCAGCGCGAATCGTGCGGCCGGTAAAAAGGACGTCGTCAACGATAATGACGGTGCGGTTTTCGAGCGTCAGCGGCAGGTGCGATTGGCGGACGACGGGCAGCTCCGCCCGGGTGCCGACGTCGTCGCGATGCATCGCGACATCGATCACCCCGATGGCAACGTCAATTCTTTCGATTTCAGAGATGAAGCTGGCGATGCGTTGCGAAATCTCGACACCGCGTGAAGGGATGCCGGCAAGAATCACCGCGCCGAGATCGGGATTCGCCTCGACGATTTCGTGTGCGATGCGCCGCAGCGCGCGGCGAATCGCATCGGCATCCATCACGCCGGTGCGCGACGGTTCGGGGGTGGAAGGAGTGGGTGAAGTCATCGGCTCCCTTCGCGACCTCGCGGGATCGCATTAAAGGAAACTGCCGCGTCAGGAGACTGTTCGCGCTGTGGTCTTAGTCTCCTTAATGCGCTTTTCGCGCCAGCTCGAGCGGTGTTTCACGATCCAGTCGAGGAGCGCTTTCTCGAAGCCGATATCGCTGCCGGCCTTCTCGCTCTCGATCCACTTATGTTTCAAAATTTCTTCCCGCTCGGCGAGGAACTCCTTGTAGAGAACCGAGTTCCTGAAGAACTGGGGTTCTGCCGTTTCAGTAGCAGGCATGTTTGCAGTGTTTTCCATATTTGCGGAAATCGGTCAATCACTTCCGCTCCCGACACTTGTAGACTTAGCATCGGGCGTACCTATTCAACTGGACGCCGCGCCGCGAGTTGTTACGCGTTGGCGCGAGATCGCGTTTATACGAGCTCTTCGCGCAGTTGTCTCGCGATGCGCATGAACTCAGCCGCCACCGGCGATTCGTTTGCCTCAGCCACAATCGGCAGTCCGCGGTCACCGGATTCGCGGGTCGCAATGTCGATCGGGATTTGACCGAGCAGCGGAACGCGTAGCCGTTTCGCTTCGCGCTCGCCGCCGCCGCTGCCAAAGATGTCGTAACGTTTGCCCGAATCGGGCGAAACGAAATAGCTCATGTTTTCGATCAGGCCGAGGACCGGCACGTTGACCTTCTCGAACATCGTCGCTGCCTTGCGTGCGTCGATGAGCGCCACTTCCTGTGGCGTCGTGACGATGATGGCTCCGGCGAGCGCGACGGTCTGGACGATCGTGAGCTGGATGTCGCCCGTGCCAGGCGGCAGATCGAGGACGAGGTAATCAAGTTCGCCCCACTCCACTTGTCGCAAGAATTGCTGCGTGTAGCGCGTAACCATCGGTCCGCGAAGAATCGCCGGCGAAGTGTCGTCGAGCAGAAATCCCATCGACATCAGCTTTAGACCGTATTGTTCGATTGGAATGATCCGGTTCTCGTCTGTCGCCATTGGCTGATCACGCGAGCCGAACATGAGCGCGATGCTCGGCCCATAGATGTCGCAATCGCACAGACCGGTCCGCGCCTGCGTCCGCTCGAGCGCGACCGCGAGATTTGCCGCGACGGTCGACTTGCCGACGCCGCCTTTGCCACTGGCGATCGCGATCACGTGCTTGATACCGTCGATCCGGGTTGGACCGGCATTTGCGGCTGCACCAGCAGGTGGTGCGTGGATGTCGATCAACACCTTCGCCTCGCGGACCTGCGGTAACTCGCGGAGCGCCGATTCCGCCTCCGCTTTGATCGTGCGCGGCACTGCCGGATCGTTCGTGGCGAGCTGAAGCTGGACAGTCACGCTGCCATCGTCGACCGCTACATCCTTAACCAGGCCGAAAGAGACAATGTCGCGGGTAAACCCGGGATATTTCACTCGGCGCAATGCTTCGCGTACCTGCTCGTCGGTCACCGCCATAAGGGCGGCAACTTATCTGCGCGTAGAGCAGCGTAAAGCGCTCAGCCTTGATCCGGCTCTTGCTTGCACGCCCAGAGAACGCTGGTTACCACCGAACCCATGGCAAAGACAAAGGTGGAAATCGTTAACATGTCTGTCGGTTTAGCAGCGGACGTGCCGAGGCATCTCACGAGGGAGGGGCGGATCCAGCAACTGATTTTTCGTAAAAGAAGTGAACAGGTCGTGTTCGCTTTTACGACATAATGCCGCGCCGGATCCTCTGCCAGAGGACGCGCTGCCGCGGTGGCTTTACCACCGTAAACCGCGTGGGTTGATTGGAGTCGGCTTCGGCGTTGCTTCCGCGGCATTAGATTGCGCGGAGG
>JBJMWX010000091.1:0-4250 GCA_045809925.1 Chthoniobacterales bacterium | reverse complement strand
CTCTCGCGGTTCCTGGAATTCTATCCCGACGATTACCTCGCGAAAATGTACCTCGATCGCGCGCTGGAATACGAGCAGGAGCCGCCGAGCGCCGAGTGGACCGCCGTCGAGATCTTCCGACAGAAGTGACTTTTTTGGAGGGACGACCGCCGTGTCGTCCAGGGAAAGGAGGACGGGACAGCGCCCCGTCCCTCCGAGCGAGGGCGTCAAGCTTTCTGCGCCACGAAGCGTACGATCGGATCGACGGAGTCGTAAATGTCACGGGGGCGCAGTGGCTTTCCAAGCGGCGTCTGAAAGGCATAGCCAAGTCCGCCGAGAAAATCGACCAGCTTCCGTGGTGCGATTCGACGTTGCTCCAGCCCGTGCAGATGCAGCTCGAGAAAAATCATTGGTCGCACTGTTCCGAGCAATGCGCGCGCGCCCTGCAGCGCCTCCCACTCAAATCCTTCGACGTCGATCTTCAGCAGGTCCGGCGCGGCGCCGCGTGCTTTCCATTCCGCGTCGAGGGTGGTGAGCGGGACTTCAACAGTCGCTTCGTCTTCGCACGCTACAGTCAGGAACCCGGTGTTCTGGACGGCGAACCGTGAACGACCGACGCGATTTCCGATGGCAGAGCTGCTCCACTCAATCCGGCCGTTCAGACCGTTTAATGCGCCGAGTTCGATCGCATGTTCGAGCAATTCCGCGGAGGGCTCGAACGCCACCGCGCGCTTCTCCGCGCCCGACAAACAAAAGAAAAGCGCGAACACTCCTTTGTGGGCACCAACATCCCAGAAGAGCCGCGCATTTTTCGCAGCGACGAGGAACCCGGTCATCTCGTCGATTGAGCTGCCGTTCTCCTCAAGATGGTAGCGCAGGTTCGCTTGCTCATCGGCCGTGATCCGCACGTTGAAAGTGCGATTCACGTGCGCGATGAGCCCGTCGCTCGTCTCCGCAAATTCCAGCGGAATCGGCGGGCTACTGCCGCGTGCCGCAAAACGTCGCGCCCGATAACGCGCTTTTAATCCTTCGGGAACGATTAGACGCAGGATTCTGCGGAGGAGGCGCTTCATTTAAATATCGCGGAACACGCACGCCGCTCTTCGGACGCACTCGTATTACCACGTTTTGTCCCTGTCATTCCGAGCGAAGTCGAGGAATCTTCAACGGCACATTACGGCGAGGATGCCACGACGGAGCGCGTCTTGAGCGAACTCGAAGGACTCGACAGGACAGACGCCGCAGCCAACTTCCGGTAAATCTAAAATTTCTGTGGCCAAAGTTATCCGGCAAAAAACCACGCGACGTTTTCACTTCCTCGGGATCTGCGGCACGGCCATGGGTGCGGTGGCGGCCGCCTTACGCGATCGCGGCTTCGTCGTCACCGGCTCGGACGAAAACGTTTATCCGCCGATGTCCACCTTCCTCGAGAGCCGCGGCATCGTCCTGAACGAAGGGTTCCGCGCGGAAAATATCCCTGACGACGCCGAAGTGGTGGTGGTCGGGAACGCGATGAAGCGTGGCAACCCTGAAGTCGAAGCGGTCCTGAATCGCAAGCTCTACTACCTCTCGCTCCCCGAGGTTTTGAAAAACGAATTCCTGCGGGGCCGCCACAATCTCGTCGTCACCGGCACACACGGGAAAACCACCACGACGGCGTTGCTGACGTGGATACTGACCAGCGCTGGTCTGGAACCCGGCTACATGATCGGCGGTATTCCGCGCAACCTGGAGCAAGGCGCCTGCCTGAACGATTCGCGCCACTTCGTCATCGAAGGCGACGAATACGACACGGCGTTTTTCGACAAGCGGTCCAAGTTCGTTCACTACCTGCCCGAATTGGTCATCGTGAATAACATCGAGTTCGATCACGCTGACATTTTTGCGAACCTCGACGCGATCAAGACCAGCTTTCGCCATCTACTGCGGATCGTGCCGCAGAACGGAATGGTGCTGATTAATGGCGACGATGCCAACTGCGTCGAGGTGGCGGAGAATTGCCAGGCGCAGCTGGTCGAGGTCGGCTTTTCGGAAAATTGCGCGCACCGGATACGTGACGTCGCCTACGCGGCGGAGAACTCGCGTTTCACGCTCGGCGACGACGTCTTCGAACTGCCGTTGATCGGCGAATTCAATGTTCGCAACGCGGCAATGGCGGTCTCCGCGGCAAAGTTTTATGGCGTCCCTAAAGCGGAGATCCAGAAGGCGCTCTCGAGTTTCAAAGGCATTGCACGACGACAGGAAGTCCGCGGCGAAGTCCGCGGCGTAAAAGTGATCGACGACTTTGGTCATCATCCGACGGCGATCGCACAAACGCTGCAAGGGCTGCGACAACGTTACCCGGGTGAGCGCATCTGGGCGGTGTTCGAGCCGCGGTCGAACACGACGCGACGGGCAGTTTTTCAGCAACAGCTGCCGGACGCCCTCAAGCTCGCGGACGGTGTTTTCATATCGCAGGTCGCGCGGCTCGAGCAGATTCCCGCCAATGAACGCCTGAACCCGGAGGCGGTCGTGAAGTCGATCGCCGACTCGGGACGTCCGGCGTTTTACGAAGCGGATGCCGATCACATCATCGACCGGCTCGTGCCGATGCTGAAGCAAAACGAAGTCGTCGCAATTTTCAGCAACGGGGGCTTCGATCGGATCCACGAAAAGCTGCTCGCGCGCCTGAAAGCCCTGTAGCGGCGGTCTACTTGTCCGCCGCAGGCTTCGCGGAACGGGGGATGACCGCCGGAAACGCCGCCTCAGCTCGTGTGGTCGTGCACGATCCTCCATCCTGCCGTGGTGTGGCGGAAGAGGAGAGTGAACCAGCCGTGCGGCGCGTCCTGCTCACGTTTTAATTCCCAGCGGCCGAGGACGAGCGCGGCGTCCGGACCGAGCGGCGTAATCTTCAGTTCTGAAAACGTCAGCGTGCCCATCTTCGCGCGGTCGGAATATTTCTTTCGATAGCGGTCGAGAACGGTTTGCCAGCCGCGTGTCACGCCGTCGCTGCCGATAAACTCCACATCGTCGGAACGCGCGTAGCCATTCATGAAGCCGTCGAGATCGCCGCGATTCCACGCGTCCTGCTGCTGTTGCATGACGTTTCGAATCTCTGCTGCCGGATCCGATGTGGGCGTCGTCGCATCGGCACCAATCGTGGCGACCAGAACGACTGTTAACGCGAGGCGTAGCTGCATTTTGCTGTAGGAAGCTGTCAGCTTCCCGTCCGGAGCAAAATCACAAAAATAATGGGAGGCTGACGGCTCCCCCTCAGATGGTGACGTGGACCGGAGGAGCGCCGCTGAGATGTTTATTGCTGCAACTCGGAGGACGATCGGCTATTATGCGCAGCACCGGTGGAGCCCCGGCCAGTTGACCAAGCTACGCAAAGCCTCTAAATAGTCCCGCCGTGTCCCGCCCATTCCTCCTTGTTGCGGCGCTACTTGCCGCGTCTCTCCCGGTGTTTGCCCAGGCGCCGCCAACGCCGGCCGGCAGCCGTCCACCGCCGGCACCCCCGGGTAACCGAATGACCCCGGCGCCCGTGCCGCAGCTTCCGTCACCGCCGGCGAATGCTGCCAGCCCTGCACCGCAAGCTCCGTCGTCAGCTGCGAACGCTCCGGCAGCTTCACCCGGTGGCATTCCGGCGCCACCGCCGCCGGGCGACATGGTCACGTTGCAATACCCAAATAGCGACGTGCAGGACGTCCTTCACTTGTACGAGACACTCACCGGCAGGCGCCTCGTGATGGACAACTTCGTCCAGGGCAAGGTCAACATCTTCATCAGCAAGCCGATGCCGCGCGATGAGGCCGTCAAGATCATTGAGATGAACCTGCTCATGAACGGGTTTTCGCTGATTCCTGCCGAAGGCGACATCGTGAAGGTCATTGGTAGTTCTCAAAATCCCCGGACGACCGGCGTGCCGATCCTCTCCGACGCATCGGAAATTCCGCCCGGCGATCACGTCATCAGTTTTCTCTTCAAGCTGCGTTACGCCGACCCGACGGAACTGCAGCAGGTGCTCGGCCAGTATCTTTCCCCGCCGAAGTCCTACACGTCATTCCTCGCGCTGCCGAAGGCCGGCGCGATCCTGGTGACGGAGAATTCGAGCGTGATGCGCACGCTGGCTCAGATCATCGAGCAAATCGACGTCGCGCCGGCCGAGGTGATCAGTGAATTCATCAAGGTCGAGCGGGCGGACGCGCAGAAGATCGCTGACACGCTGAAGGAACTGGCTGGCCAGGCCCCGCAGGGACAACCAGGGCAGCCGACTCGGCCGGGTACGAACG
>JBJMWX010000090.1:0-25397 GCA_045809925.1 Chthoniobacterales bacterium | reverse complement strand
GGGAAACAGCGATGCCATGGACAACAGCCAGGGCGGCTTCGAAGAAACGCGCCTCATCGCCGGCATCACCCCGGTTCCGGAAATGAGCGCCCTCTTCCCGATCGTCGGCCTGATGGTTGCGGTTGGCTCAACCCACATTCTCCGTCGCCGTCGGATGGCGAAGCAGTCGTAAGTTAGCGGTTTTCTTTCTCTTTATCTCCGTTGTTTGACGGAGGCGGTCGCAGCAGCGGCCGCCTCCGTTTTTTTGTACCAAAACATTGGAAATTGCCGGCAATCCGCGATTGCCAATCCGCGAAGTGCGCGCCTAAGTTAGCGCCCCGTTTGGCTTCGTATGTTCGCGCTCCAACCCGAAATCAAGATCTTCAGCGGCTCGGCCAATCCGGTGCTCGCGCAGCGTATCTGCGAGTTCGTCGGGGCACCGCTTGGGCAGGCAACGCTTAGCTCGTTCCCGGACGGCGAGACCTATGTGAAATTCGAAGAAAACATTCGCGGCCGGGATGTATTTCTCGTCCAGCCGACGTCACCGCCGGTCAACGAGCACCTGATGGAATTGCTCATCATGGTGGATGCCGCGCGGCGGGCGAGCGCCGATCGGATCACGGCTGTGATTCCGTTTTTCGGCTACGCCCGCCAGGACCGGAAAGACAAACCACGGGTGCCAATTACCGCGAAGCTGATCGCAAATCTGCTCGTTGCTGCCGGGGTCCACCGTGTGCTGACGATGGATCTGCACGCGCAGCAGGTGCAGGGCTTCTTCGACATACCGGTGGACCACCTCTACTCGATGCCCGTGCTGATCAAGCACCTGCGGCAGCAGTTAACCCGTAAGACAGTGGTGGTTTCGCCAGACGTGGGTGGGCTCAAGATGGCCTCAGCCTATTCACAGGCGTTGGGGACAAGCCTGGCAATTGTGGCGAAGCAGCGGAAGAGCGCGACCGAAACGGAGGCGCTTTACGTGATCGGCGAAGTGGAAGGCTGCGATGTTCTGCTCGTCGACGATCTGACGGAGACAGCCGGGACACTCACCTCCGCGGCAACGATCCTGAAAAAGCATGGTGCGCTCGACATTTACGCCGGTGTCGCGCACGCTGTTCTCGTCGATATTGCGATTCCCCGGTTGCAAAAGTCCGAGATCAAGGAATTAATAACGACCAACAGCACGCCTCAGCGCGCGGTGGAAGGGTTTAACACCACCGTGCTCGACGTCGCCGAGCTTCTCGGCGAAGGCATCAAACGGATCCACAACGACGAATCCGTTTCCTCGCTGTTCAACATCGAAGAAAAGACGAAGTAACAAAGGATATGGCGAAACAAGTCAAACTCGCGGCGGAACGACGCACGGCGGTCGGCCGTTCTGCGGTGCGGAAACTCAAGGGGCGCGGCGTTGTCCCGGCCGTGATCTACGGCGGGAAATCGAAGCCGGAGCCGCTGCAAATTTCAAGGCGCGATATCACGGCGCTGTTCAGCCATGCGTCGGGGGAAAACATATTAGTCGAGCTGGAAGTCGATGGCGGAAATCGCCTCGCGCTCATTCAGGAGGTGCAGCACTCGCCGGTAGGGGGCGACATTTTGCACATCGATTTTCACGCTGTCGCGATGGACGAGGTGATTCACGCTGAGGTGCCGCTCGAGCCGACTGGCTCAGCGAGCGGTGTGAAGCTCGGCGGGTTGCTCGAACAAAACGTGCGATCGTTCGCGATCGAATGTCTGCCCCGCGATCTGCCGGACAGGATCACAGTGGACGTCTCGAACCTCGAGATCGGCGACGCGATTCACGTGCGCGATATTCCGTTGCCAAGCGGCGTGACGACCAAGCTGCAGCCGGATCTCACCGTCTTCTCGCTCCTCGCTCCGACAGTCGAAGAAGAGCCGGTCGCAGCGACCGCAACTGGCGAACCGGCGGCGAGCCCGGAAGTCATTCGCGAGAAGAAGGAAGAGCCGGAAGCTGCGGCAGCATCGCCCGGCAAGAAATAGGTGGATCGAGCTCTCCGGGCTCGATCAGCGCGCGGGAGGAGCTCGGTTCGTCTCAGCAGATGAATGCGCAGATCCGGTTGGTTGCCGGGCTCGGCAATCCCGGCGCGGAATACGCGCGGACCCGTCACAATATCGGATTCGTCGTCGCGGATGCCCTTGCCCGCGATATCGGCGCGGACTGGCAGCATTCCACGAAATGGGAGGCAGTCTGGGCCAGGGCTGCGGAGCTCCTGCTCGTCAAGCCGTGGAGCTACATGAACCAAAGTGGCGTCGGCCTCTCGGCGGTCGCGAATTTCTATAAGATCCCGCCCGAAGAAATTCTGCTCGTGGTCGACGACACCGCCCTGTCAGTTGGCCGATTGCGTTTGCGTGAGGACGGCAGCTCCGGCGGGCACAACGGCTTGGAATCGGTATTCATGCACTTCGGCACGGACGCAATTCGTCGATTGCGAATCGGAGTGGGGGAACCGCCCGCGGGAGGCAGCGTCGATTACGTGCTCGGCAATTTCTTTGCAGAGGAGCGGCCGGTCATGGAACAGGCGGTGGTACGGGCCGTGGAGGCGGTGAAATGGGCGATTGACAAAGGCTTCGTTTCCGCGATGAACACCTTCAACAAAAACCCAGAGACATGAAGAACCGTTACGAAGCCCTGCTGGTCCTGAATACGCAGGGTAAGGAAGACACCGTGCACGACGTTGTGGAGCGCCTCGAATCAGAGTTTCAGAAGGAAGGCGCCGAAATCGAGCAGGTGCAAAAGATGGACAAGCGGCAGTTCTCCTACATGGCTGGGTCGGTCGATTCGGGGTATTACGTGAACTTCGTTTTTCACGCCGACCCGCAGCTGATCACGAAATTGCGCTCGAAGTTCAAGCTGGATCCGGAAGTCTATCGGCAGCACTACCAGAAGCTCCGGCCCAAGATCGAGCGCGAGTCGAAAAAAGTCGCCGACGAGAAATAGCTTCGGTAGAACTGGCGAATGGCCAGTTTTAACAAAGTCATTCTCCTCGGTAATCTGACCCGCGATCCCGAGGTGCGTTACACGCCGAAGGGCAGCGCCGTCTGCGATCTGGGACTTGCTGTTAACCGCCAGTACACGCTCGATAACGGCGAAAAACGCGAGGAGGTCACCTTCGTCGACGTCGTGCTTTGGGCGCGCCTGGCGGAAATCGCGGGAGAGTATTTGAAGAAAGGCCGCCCCGTTTTCATCGAGGGGCGTCTCCAAATGGATTCATGGGACGATAAACAGACCGGGCAAAAGCGCACGAAACTGCGCGTCGTCGGCGAAACAATGCAGTTGCTCGGCGGCAGGCAGGCTGGCGGCGACGCGGACGAAAGCTCCAGCGCTGGAGCGAAAGGCGGCGCGCGTCCTGCCCCGCCACCGAAACCTGCGGGGTCGGAGCCGGACGACGACGAGATTCCATTTTGATTGCGTGGTCTTCCCGCGCCGAAAGACGGTGAGGGACCTCGGCACAGGCTCGCGGTTACGTGATCAGGTGCCGCCCTGATGAATTGCCGGAAGTGAGGTCGTTCACTTTTCGAACGATATCGGCGTGATGACGGCCGTCGAAGCATGCGTCGCGCTAAACATGCTGCCGACAATGGGCCCGGTGCGCCTGCGCAAGTTGCTCCAGGTATTCGGCTCGCCGGAAGCGATCCTTGCCGCGCGCGGTGGCGCATTGCGAGCCGTCGACGGAATTGGGAACGAAGTTGTCGAGCAAATCACGAATTGGGAAACGATCGTCGATTTGTCGGCGGAATTGCGGCGAATCCGCGAGTTCGGCGCGACCGTCATCACGGCTGAATCGCCCAGCTATCCGCGGCAGCTGCGAGAGATTCACGCGCCGCCCATTGTGCTCTACGTCTGGGGCGAGTTGAACGATCGCGATAAGCACGCGATCGGCGTGATTGGTGCGCGGCGCACGACACATTACGGGAGCGAGTCGGCTAAGAAGCTTTCCTATCAACTTGCCTACGCTGGCCTGACGGTGATCAGCGGACTCGCACGCGGCATCGACACCGCCGCGCATCAGGGCGCGCTCGCCGCCAAAGGCCGCACGATCGCAGTGATCGGCTCCGGATTGGCAAAGCTTTACCCGCCTGAGAACGCCGCGCTCGCCGAAAAAATTTCAAACGGAAACGGCGCGATCCTGTCGGAGTTCTCCATGGAAGTGGAACCTGATCGTCAGACGTTCCCGATGCGCAACCGAATCATTAGCGGCTGGAGTCACGGCATTGTTGTGGTGGAAGCCGGCCTGAACAGCGGCGCCTTGATCACTGCTTCGCAAGCCCTCGAGCAGGGTCGCGCAGTATACGCTGTCCCGGGCCAGATCAACGTGCCGAGCGCCCAGGGCTCCAACCGCCTGATCCAGCAGGGGGCAAAGCTGGTCATGGACGCGAGCGACATCCTCGATGATCTGGAAATTCTGCTCCCGCACGCCAAGCCTGCGCCGGAGGCAGCGGCGCGGCCGTTGCCGCCCCTGAGCGACGAGGAACGCAGCGTCTATGATGCGATCAACCAGAGCGAGACTTCGATCGATGACATCTCAGCCAAGTCGCAGTTGCCAAGCTCTACAGTCTCTTCTACTCTCCTGCGCCTTGAGCTGAAGCGGCTGGTCAAACAGCTGCCCGGAAAATACTTCGTGAAGCTGGCGTAAGCTCGTCCGCAATGTGCTGCCAGTTCAGTTCCGCCTCGCGCTAAGAGATGTCCAAGTCACTCGTCATCGCTGAAAAACCGAGCGTCGCGACAGATGTCGCGCGGGCCCTGCACGTGCCGAAAAAAGCCGACCACTATGAGAATGAGCAGTATGTGATCACTTCGGCTGTCGGGCATCTCGTCGAGCTCGAGATGCCGGAAGACATTGATAAGAAAAAGTACGGTTTTTGGCGCCTCGAGACGCTACCGATCATTCCGGATAAATTTGGCCTCAAACCGATCGCCGATTCGAAGAGCCGTCTCGATCAGCTTAAGAAGCAGCTCGCCCGGAAGGACATCACCCAGGTGATCAACGCGTGCGACGCCGGTCGCGAAGGCGAGCTGATTTTTGACAACATTTACCGCGTCGCGAAATCCAAACTGCCGGTGAAGCGCGCCTGGATGCAGACGATGACGGCGCAAGGCATCCGCGATGCTTTCGCGAAATTGCGCAACGGCTCGGACATGGAGGGGCTGGCAAGTGCGGCGCGTTCGCGGAGCGAGAGTGACTGGCTCATCGGCATCAACGGCACGCGCGCGATCACAAAACGAATGTTCGGTTCGCGGGGTCGCAACGTTGCCACGGTTGGCCGGGTGCAAACCCCCACGCTCGCGATTGTTTACACCCGGGAAGAGGAGATCCGGAATTTTAAGCCGCAGAGCTACTGGCGTGTCACCGCGCAGTTCGAGGTTGCCCATGGCACCTATGAAGGCGTGTTCCAGCGGCCAAGTTTTCGCAAGGCCGGCGAGCACGATCGCGCTGACCGAATTTGGGACAGGCAAACCGCCGAAGCAGTCATGGCTGCGTGCGAAGGTCAGCCGCTCGCTGAAGTTACCGAAGAGAAGAAATCATCCAGCCAGACTGCGCCGCGGCTCTACGACCTGACGACATTGCAGCGCGAGGGGAACAATCGCTTCGGTCTCTCGGCACGCCGCACCCTGCAGATTGCCCAGGCCTTGTACGAACGACACAAGGTAATTACCTATCCGCGGACGGACTCGCGGGCGTTGCCAGAGGACTATATCGACACGTGTCGGGAAACGCTTTCCAAGTTGACCGGCGATCTCTCGCGGCACGCCCATTCGGTGCTCGAGCACGGCTGGGTCCGACCTAACAAGCGCGTCTTCAACAACGCGCAGATCTCCGATCACTTCGCCATCATTCCAACAGGCACCGAGCCGAAGCACCTCGATGAGATGGAGAGCCGCGTCTACGACATGATTGCGCGACGCTTCGTGGCCGCCTTTTTCCCGGCTGCGGAATACGATGTGACGACGCGAATGAGCAAGGTCGCTTCACACCATGAATTCAAAACCGAGGGGAAAGTGCTGACCTCGGCGGGCTGGCTGGCGGTTTATGGCCGGACGACGATTGACGGCGATTCAAAAGCCCTGCCGGCGCTTTCCGCGTCGGATAACTCGACGGCAAAGACGGTTTCGTCCGAGCTTCACACCGAATCGACCAAGCCACCGCCGCGCTACACCGAAGCGACGCTGCTCTCCGCGATGGAAGGCGCCGGCAAACTTGTCGACGATGACGATCTCGCCGAGGCGATGAAAGAGCGCGGCCTCGGAACGCCAGCGACACGAGCGGAGATTATCGACGGTCTGCTCCATCAAAAATACCTTGAGCGGCAGGAGCGAGAACTTGTCCCTACGACAAAGGCGGAGTCGCTCCTCCAGTTCCTCTCCGCAGTTCAGGCCGACGCGCTCACCAAACCTGACATGACAGGGGAGTGGGAACACAAGCTTCGGCAGATGGAGCATGGTCAGTTCCCGCGCGACGCGTTCATGTCGGAAATCGTGGACGTGACGAAGGGCATCGTCGACCGGACGAAGAATTTCGAGGAGCACCACGCCGGCGAGCGCGAAACCGATATCATTTCGCCGAGCGACTCCAAGCCGATCCTCGAAACACTGCGCGGCTTCAAGTCGCAGGATGGTGAGCTCATGATCTACAAGGTCATGAGCGGCCGAAAAATTTCGGAGGACGAGGTGCGCGAGCTCGTCGCCCATGGCGAAATCGGACCACTCGATGGTTTTGTTTCCAAGACAGGCACACGTTTTCCCGCCAAGATCCGGCTGGTCGAAAACGAGAAGAAGCCCGGCGCGAAAAAAGCGGAGCTCGATTTTGGAAACAAAGTCGACCTTGGCGAACTGGAGCCTTTCTGGACCGATCCGAAGACTGGCGCTGAACTATGCGAAGCGCCGACGAGCTATATCCTGCGTGAGCGGGATGGCGATGGCTGGAAAGAGACTTTCAAGGTTGGGCGCCTCATGTGCCAGAAACCGGTCTCGCGCGAGCATGCAATTCAGCTGATCGAGGGCGGCAAGACCCACCTGATCGAAGGTTTCACTTCAAAAAAGGGCCGGCCGTTCGATGCTTATCTCGTGCGCCACAACGGACGCGTGGCGTGGGAGTTTCCGCCGCGCAAGCCGCGGGAGAGCAAGAACGGCGAAGGCGGCCGAGGGCCGCGAAAACCAAAGCCGCCGCTCGATCTTTCCAAGGCCGTGAAGCTGAGCGAGAGCAAATTACACAACGGCGACCTGTATCAGACGGAAGACGCCTTTGTCGTCGCGCAGCCGCAACCGAACGGCACGCCGCGCGTCGTCTTTCAGCTGAAGAGAAATCTTTGCGGTCGTGAGATTCCCGCGGAAGAAGCGGAGCGGCTGGTCGAAGTCGGCAAAACCGGATTAATCGAAGGCTTCGTTTCCAAACGCGGCTCGAACTTCAGCGCGTACCTCAAACTGGCTAAAGACAAGAAGAAGGCGGAGTTCGAGTTTCCCCCGCGTTAACGACAGCTGGTCTTTGGCGCCGGATCGAAAGATCACAACTGCCGAGACTTTTTTCGCGCAGCTCGTTGACGCCACAATACGTAGTGTGGTATTTGACTCGGCGACACTATGCGTTGTCCCAAGTGCGGGTTTCGTGACGACAAGGTCATCGACTCGCGCCAGTCTCGTGATGGCTCGAGCATTCGACGGCGACGCGTCTGTCTGCAATGCGCGTTCCGTTTCACGACCTACGAGGAAATCGAACGCTCCGATATCCGCGTCGTCAAACGGGACCGGACTCACGAGATTTTCGACCGGCGCAAGCTTGCGAGCAGTCTAGCCAAGGCGTGCGAGAAGCGTCCCGTCAGTCTCGTTACGCTCGAGCAGGCGGTGGATGACATCATTCACGAACTCGAAACCAACGGCCGCGAAGTGCCTTCAGCGGAAATCGGAACGAAAGTTCTCGCCAAGCTGCGGGACATCGATGAGGTCGCCTACTTGCGCTACGCCTCTGTGCACCGGCGCTTCGAGGAGATAGAAGATTTCATGGAGGAAGTCCGTGCCTTGGGAAAGCACGTCAAGCCGAACGCTGCACAGCGTGAATTATTTCCAGCTGGGGAGCCGACAAATCATGGTCGCATTTAAAGAAGAATTTCCTTACCTCCGCTGCGATTCGGGCCAGCTCTTCGAGTTCAACGAGAAATGGCTGCACGCCGCGATCACCCGGGCCGCCGACAAAGCGGGGTATCCAAGCTGGTGGCTGACCGACCACGTGACGGAAAGCATCGCGTTTTATTTGCGCCTGCGGAATGACGAGCCGGTAGTGCCGTTCAGCCAGCTCTCACAAACGGTGCGCTATGTTTTAAAGGTGATCGGCTACAAGGAGATCGTGCCGCATTTCGCTCCGGCGCCCCCGCCGATTTCATTTTCGCTGCTGGAAATCGCGGAGCAGGCTGGCGGCGGATACGAGCTCGCGTTTTTCGACACCTTGGAGAAGAGAATCTCCGCATTGATCCAGACCGGCGCCGACTCACTGCATCTCTGCGGTTTGCACGCCTGCGTGAAACACCTCCGCGGCGCCAAGACGTGGTCGCGCGCCTGCGACGCCTTGCGCGAGGAGATCGTCTGCTTCGTTCGCGAGAAGCTGGTCGCGAACGATCTCGCGCATCTCGACTGCTCGGTTCGCTGAATTAACCTGGGCCGTGACGATTTTCGAGAAGATCGCGCGTCGTGAAATTCCGGCGAAGATCGTCTTCGAAGACGACGACGTGATCGCCTTCCACGACGTCAACCCTCAGGCGCCGGTGCATGTCCTTGTCGTGCCAAAGCGGCGGATTCCGCGTCTGGCCGAGGCTGCGGAAAGCGATTCGGAACTGCTCGGCAAACTACTCCTCGCCGCGCGTGAGATTGCGGCACGGCTCGGCATCAGCGAGTCTGGGTATCGAATCGTGATCAACAACGGGCCCGACGCTGGCGAAAGCGTGCCGCACCTCCATGTGCACTTGTTAGGGAAACGCAACCTCGCCTGGCCACCGGGCTAGCGACATGCCAGTCGCCCCTGACCCCATCCGGCCCATCGCGCTGGAGGAAATCCGCGCCGCCCGCGAGCGGACGGCCGACACCATCGTACGAACGCCGCTTGTGCGCCTCGATCTCGGCGCCAGCGGCCCGGACATCCGGTTGAAACTCGAGAACCTCCAGCCGATCAACGCCTACAAACTACGCGGCGCGGCGAACGCAGTCGCCGTTCTGTCGGAGGCCGAGCGAGAACGCGGTGTCTGGACAATTAGCGCCGGCAATGCAGGACAGGGTGTTGCCTACGCCGCGCGCAAAGCCGGCGTGCCGGCCACTGTGGTGGCAATTGAAACGGCGCCGACATCAAAACTCGACCGCATGCGGGCACTGGGCGCGAAGCTGGTTCCGGTTTCCTACGGCGCAGCCTGGCGAGCGCTGGAGGAGCGATCATTTCCGGGCGTTGAGGGCACCTTTATTCATCCATTTGATGATCCGCACTTCATTGCCGGTCACGGAACAATGGGACTTGAGATTCTGGAAGACGCGCCCGACGCGGCCGCCGTGATTGCAGCAATCGGCGGCGGAGGACTAATCGCGGGCCTCGGTAGCGCGATCAAAGCTCTGCGGCCGGAGACGAGGATTATCGGGGTGGAACCGGAGACCGCCGCCCCGGCTGCGCTTTCATTCAGGAAAGGGTCACCGCAAGTATTCGAGAACTGGCAATCGTCTTTCGTCGATGGCGCTGGCGGTCAGAGCATGTTTCCTCGCATGTGGCAGCGGATTCAGCCGCTCGTGGACGACTTCGCCGTCGTCAGCCTGGAGCAGACCAGGAACGCGATGCGCCTTCTCGCCGAAAAAGCCCGGGTCATCGCGGAGGGCGCCGGCGCATTGAGCGTCGCGGCGGCTTTGGAGGAGCGGCAGGTTCGCGGTCCGATTGTCGCGGTCATCTCCGGCGGCAACATCGACCTGCCGAAGTTTTGCGAACTGATTGGCGCTTGCGCTAAATAGCGCGCTTATTCTTTAACCAGGATCGGGGTGCCTTCAGGCGCGGCGTCGAAGAAGTGCTCGGCCATTCCGGCTGGCACTCGAATGCAGCCATGCGAGGCGGCAAAAGGTGGAACGTAGCCCTGGTGCATGGCGTAACCGCCGTTGAAATGCATGCAATACGGCATGCGAGCACCGTCAAAATGGGCGCCGCGCGGCTTGGAATCTTTGCGGACGTCGATGTTCGATTTCACCACGTTGCCGGCATCATCGACGTAGTCGCCGAATTCGCTCGAGACGTGCTCGCGGTCTTTCGAGACCACGTGATAATGCCCCGGCGGTGTCGAGAAGCCCGGTTTACCGGAGGAAACTGTCGTTTCGCCGACGAGCCGCTTCCCTTTGTAGAAGAACGCTTTCTGCTCGCTCAGGTGAACAACGATTTTCGACTCCCCCGGAACGCCGTCGCCATTCCACCAGCCGGACGGCTGCGGTTGGACCACGGCGGCGACCGCACTTTGCACCGACTGCGAGGCAGTCTGCATTTCCTCACATCCCGCGAGAACCGCCAGAGCAAGCGCGCACGCCAATATCCGAAGTAGCGCTGCTCGTTGCATAGGCGGCGGATGATAAGCGGCGGCGGATGGCTTGCAACGCGAAATCCGGCCGAGGCGGTGCGCGGGTGATTGACGCTACATTGACCTGGAAATAACCTGATTGCGTGAGTATTGCCGAGATCTCTCCGCCGACCTCTCCCTCGGAAACACGCGTTACGGTTCAATCTGCTATCGATCTGCAAGCCTGGATCGAGGCCAACCGCCACAAATTCAAGCCGCCGGTCAGTAATCGCTACCTCTACGACGGGCGCGATTTCTTCGTCATGATCATTAAGGGCCCGAACGCCCGAAACGATTTTCACAAGGTTGATTCGGAGGAATTTTTCCTGCAGCTCAAAGGCGATATCAAGATCCGGATCCGCGAAGATGAGCGAATCGTGGATTATCTCGTTCGTGAAGGTGAGACGTTCTTCATCCCGCCGAATGTGGCACATGCTCCGGTCCGCCCGCCCGACACGCTTGGCCTTGTAGTCGAGCGCCGCCGCCCGCCGGGCGAGCACGAACACGTGATTTTCTACTGTCCGAACTGTGAGTCATTGGTCGAAGACATCGATTTTGATTGCGGCGATATCGTGCAGCACTTCAGCCAGGCGATGCTCGATTTCTGGAACGATGATGCGCGACGCACCTGTAAACACTGCGGCGCGAAAGTGGAAAAGCCGGAGCCGGTAAAGCCATTTTGAGCTGCAGGTGTTTCTGTGAAACGCCGGGATGAGCGGCATGGCGTCTGATTCAGACGGCCTCTAAATGAAGATCGACCTGCATAGCCACATTCTGCCGCGGGATTGGCCCAACCTCGACGCGAAGTACGGCTACAGCGGGTTCCTGCGGATCGAACATTGCGACGAATGCAGTGCGCGCCTGATGCTCGGCGACAAGGTTTTTCGGGAAATCGGCCGCAATACGTGGGATCCGGCGGCTCGTCTCGAAGAGATGGACTCGGCCGCCGTTACGATGCAAGTGCTCTCGACCGTTCCAGTCATGTTCAGCTATTGGGCCAAGCCGCAGGACACCCTCGATCTGTCGCGTCGCTTGAACGACCATATCGCTGAAGTGGTCCGCGCCAACCCGGCGCGATTCACCGGTTTAGGCACCATTCCGTTGCAGGAACCGGAGCTCGCCGCGCGCGAGCTCGAGCGCTGCGTCCGCGAACTCGGTCTACGCGGCGCCGAAATCGGCACACACGTCGACGCGAACGAGCATTGTCACGGTCCGGATTGCCGGAACCTGGACGACCGTTCCCTGGACCTAGTCTGGCAGACCGCGGAGCAACTCGATGTCGCGGTTTTCGTGCACCCGTGGGACATGCTGGGCAAGGCGCGGATGCCGAAATACTGGCTGCCGTGGCTCGTTGGCATGCCGGCCGAAACCTGCCTGGCGATCTGCTGCATGATGTTCGGTGGCGTCTTCGAGCGCTTCCCTAAATTGCGCGTCGCTTTCGCCCATGGCGGCGGTGCATTCCCGTTTACCTTTGGGCGGATCGAACACGCCTTTCATGTTCGACCCGACCTTTGCGCGATCGACAACGCCACGGATCCGCGCAGCTATCTCGCGCGCGGCGCGCAACCCGCCCACTTTTATGTCGACTCGCTCGTGCACGATGCGGACGCACTGAAAATGCTCGTGAAAATGTTCGGCGCGGAGCGAGTGGCGCTTGGTTCCGATTACCCGTTCCCGCTCGGCGAAGCGCGGGCAGGGGAATTGATCGAGTCGATGAGCGATCTTTCGCCCGAGCAAAAGGCGCAAATCCTCGGCTCGACCGCGCGCGAGTTCCTGCTGCTATAGCGCTGTAGCGTCCGCTGTCTCAGCGGAAACTCTCGATTGGCAAGGAGTTGAGGACAGCGCGCGCTACATTGTTCGCAGGACCGCGCGGACCGGGCTCGCATCAAACCCAACGAGCCGCAAGGGGAGGGCAATCAATTCGTAGCGACCTTCCGGCACCTCCGTGAGAACGAGGCCCTCAAGAATCGCCATTTCGTGGCGCAAGATCGCCTTGTGTGCCGGCAAGTCTTTCGACTCCTGCAGATCAATGCTCGGTGTGTCGATCCCGACGGTGATTACGCCCTGCGCATGCAAGGCTTCAATGAGTTCGGCTGAAAGGGCTGCAAAATCTGAATTCCAGTTTTCAGGATCCGGAAAAGTGCCGGTGGCAAACAGGACACGTCGTGTTGTGATCTGCCGTGAGAGCATCGCCGAGGTGAGGCGCGTTGCCCGCGGAGCCTTGATTCGAATCACTTCACATTCACCGAGATAATATTCGAGTGGCCGCTCATCAATCGCTGCTGCGTCGCCGTCATAGTGATTCGGTCCATCGGCGTGTGCGCCGAGATGGACCGTGGCACGCAGGCTGGACAATGTGACGCTGTCGCCCCGTTTAAGATCGAGTAACACTTCCCGGCTCAGCGGCGTGTCGCCCGGCCAGACACCGAGCCGTGGCGTGACGCGCGGCGTAATGTCGTAAAGCGTCCGCGTATTGTCGTTACTCGTCACTTGTCGTGGATCACCCGCTACATTTTGTGCCGGATCGCCCAGAGGTCGGCGAAGATCGGCTTGAAGAGTGATTCCTTCAGAAACGGCACGCCGGGCGAGCCACCGGTCCCGTACTTGGCGCCAATCGTGCGCTCGACCAGCTTGATGTGACGGTAGCGCCACTCCTGCAGGCCCTCATCAAAGTCGGTCATCAACTCGAACAGGATCGAGCACTCGGGGCATTCTTTATAAAGCCGCAAGAGCTCATTCTGTACATGATCGTTCGGTTCGTTCGGCTGGGTCAGATCGCGGTTCTTCAGCTCATCCGGGATCGTGACTCCGTGCGTCGCGAGGAAGTCGTAAAAGTGATCGATGACGCTACGTTCTCTGACCCGGGCCTGGAGTTTATCCGCTCCTGGAAAGCCGGGCTTAACATGCGCGAGCGCAGATTGGCGTTTGTAGCCGAGCAGGAACTCGAGCTCGCGGAATTGAACCGACTGGAACCCGGACGCGGTCTCCAGGCGGTTGCGAAAACTGGAAAACGACGACGGCGTCATCGTCTCGAGGATGTCGATCTGCCCGACAAGCGTCTTCATGATCGTACGAGTGCGTTTGAATGAATGGATCGCGCCGAAGAGATCGCCGGCGGAGAAGTCGCGCCTGATCTTTTCGAACTCGTGCAGGAGCTGCTTGAACCAGAGTTCGTAGGTCTGGTGGATGATGATGAACAGCATCTCGTCGTGCTCGTGCGGGCTCGAGCGCGGCCGTTGCAGCGTGAGCAACTTCTCCAGGTCGAGATAATTGGCGTAGGTCAGCGGCGGCATGCGACACGCTCCACGCCGCGGCCCGCGCGTCAACGCGCGCTCGCCACTGCGTTACTGGTAGCGCAGTGCGACGAGCGGATTGACTCGGGTGGCGCGTAGTGCCGGGAGATAGCTGGCGAGCAGTGCCACCGCGAGCAGCACGACAGCGATGCTGAAGAACGTGATCGGGTCGGTCGCGCTGATGCCGAAGAGCAAGCTCGTCATCACTTGTGTGAGCACGAAGGCAACGACGAGTCCGATGGCGAGGCCGAAGGCGACCATCTTCAGCCCCTGCTTCACGGTCATCTTCAAGACGTCGCCGCGCGTCGCACCGAGAGCGATGCGGATGCCGATCTCACGAGTTTGCTGCGCAACCGAGTAACTCATGACGCCGTAAATTCCGACCGCGGCGAGGACCAGCGCGAGGCCGGCGAAGATCGCGAGCAGTAACATGCTGAAACGCTGTCGCGCGACCGCGCCGGCGACGATGTGCTCCATCGAATCGATGTCTGCGACCGGCTGATCTTTGTCGACCGACCAAATCGCGTTGCGCACCGGCATGGCGAGGCTCAGCGGATCGACGTTCGTGTGGACGACGAGAGCGTTCGGGGCAAGGTCCTTCAGCTGTCGGTAGCTGAAATACATCTGCATCTTCGGCGGAGCGATGAAGTCATTCTGCCGCACATCTTTGACCACGCCGATCACCTCGCGCCATGGCGCATCGGAAGTACTCGAGCTGGGTTTGATTCGTTTGCCGATCGGGTCCTGCCCTGGCCAATAATGTTGCGCCGTCTTCTCGCTGATCACGATTACATAGCGCGTGTCCGCGGTATCCTGATCAGTGAAATCGCGGCCGCGGATAACGGAAATCCCCATCGTGCCGAAGTATCCCGGCCCGATCGCGCGATAGATCACGTCCGGTTGCTGGTCGGGTGGCGGATCAGGAATCCCTTCCACACCAATGGGCATCGAATCTCCGTTGTAGGTCAGCGGCAAATTGCTGGCGACGGCGGCGGACTGGACACCTGGCAATTCACGCACGTGCCGCAGCACCTCCTCGAAAAATGTGATCCGGCGTTCGCGGTTCGGATATTTCACTTCCGACAAATCGACCTTCATCGTCAGCAGGTGATCGGCGCGAAAACCTGGATCGAGACTTCGCAGATGCATGAAACTGTTGATCAACAGGCCCGCGCCAATCAAGAGGATGAACGAGACGGCGACTTCTGCGATCACGAGCGAACTACGCAGGCGTTTGCCGCGCACACCGGCACCGGAATCCCGGCCACCTTCCTTTAGCGTGTCGTTCAGGTTGAAATGGGACGCCTGACTCGCTGGCACGAGACCAAAAATCACGCCGGTCACGACTGCGACCAGCAAGGTAAAGATCAGCACCTTCGCGTCGATCGCGATCGTCTCAGCGTGCGCCACGTCGGGTGGAACAAACTGCGTCAGCACGTTGATGCCCGCGTAGGCGAGTCCCAACCCCACGCCGCCGCCGATGAGCGAGAGCATCACGCTTTCGACGAGCAGTTGTTTCGTCAGTCGTGCACGATTGGCACCGAGCGCGAGGCGGAGGGCAATTTCCTTTTGCCGGACGGCGGCGCGAGCGAGCAGCAGATTCGCGACGTTTGCGCAGGCAATCAGGAGCACAAACGCGACTGCGCCCAGCAAGATCAGCAGCGCCGGTTTCATATTCCCGACGATCTCTTCGTGGAGCGGATTGACGACTGCTCCGATGCGCACGTTGTATTTCGGATATTCCTGCGCGAGGCGGGCCGCGATCGTCTCCATCTCGGCGCGCGCCTTCTGCAAAGTGACGCCCGGTTTCATGCGCGCCGTGACTTCGAGGAAGTGATCGCCGCGGTTCGCCGCCTCTTCCGAAGAAAACGCCAGCGGCACCCAGACTTGATCGCGCCAATTACCGAACGCAGGCAAACGTACGCTGCGCGGAAGGACGCCAACGACAGTGTAACTCTCGCCATTGAGCGTAATGGCGCGGCCGACCACGCCCGGGTCGCTACCGAAACGCCGCTTCCAGAGACTTTCATTGAGGATCGCGACCTTCGTTCCCGGCTTGTCTTCGTCCGGCACAAACGTTCGTCCCGTGATCGGCTTCACGCCTAACAAGTCGAAGAGATTCGCGGAAACGCGGCGCCCATCCAGCCGTTCCGGCTCGCCTACGCCGGTTAAATTGAAACTGCGTTCCCCGAATGCAGCCATGCCTGTGAAGACGGTGTTCTGCTTCTGCCAATCGAGGAAGTTCGCGGGCGACGGAGTGTTTTTCGGGAATCCGAGATGCGTCGCGTTCTCCCAGACGACAACGAGCTGATCAGGATTGTTGTAAGGCAACGGGCGAAGCAGGATCGCGTTGACCACACTGAAGATCGCGCTGTTCGCGCCGATACCGAGAGCCAGCGCGAGCACCGCAATGGCGGTGAATGCCGGGTTCTTCGCCAGCATGCGCAGGCCGTACTTCGCATCTTGCCCAAGGTCTCCGATCATATTGCTCTTGCCTTGTGTGCCCATGGGCACCGGGTTTTGTGGAACACGGCGTTCCACTCGTTTCAATTCTTCGCCTAGCTCCGCGACGCTCAACTCCTCGAGAACAGCCTCCCTCGCCTCGCCCTCGCTCGCGCCGCGACTCAGGGCCCGGTCGTAGTGATCTTGCAGATGCTGCGAAAGCTCTTCGACGATCTCCGCTTCGCGGGTCGGGGAAAGGTCGAGCCCGGCAAGGCGCGCACGAATCAACGTGTGGAAATCAGGCATACTCGATGCCCGTGATGCGGCCGATCGCCTCGACGAACTCGCGCCAACCATCACGTTGCGCGGCAAGGACTTTCCGGCCGGCCGCGGTCAGTCGGTAGTAACGTCGCCGCCGCTGTCCCGCTTTTTCAACCCACCGTCCGCGGATCCAGCCGCGCTTCTCCAGCCGGTAAAGCAGGGGATAAAGTGATGCGACGTTGAAGCGTAGCGACCCGCGCGAGCGCAGCTCAATTAGTTGACCGATGTCGTAGCCGTGTCGCGGCCGGTCCTCGAGCAGGGAGAGGATGAGCAGCTCGGCGCTTCCTTTCTTGAGTTCCCGGTCAAGTGCTGCCGAAGCCATATATTGCATTAACATATATTTCTAAACAACTCTGCCGTCAAATGCCGCAACTTACGAGCGAAGCAGGAACAGAACGGCCGTGAGCAGGAGCGCGGCGATTACCACCATCGTTGCGTAGACGATCGCATCCTGCCGGCGGGCCCTCCGCGCGGCTGTCGCATAGGGAATGCGCGTAAATGTCACCATGGTGTAGAGCGGCAAATAAACGCCCGGCAGGGCTGCTTCGAGGACATGGTCGAGCTTCTTTTTCGCACGGAAGAAGCGGGACGCGGTTTTATCGCGCATTTCGACGAAGTTCTCGATCGCGAGATCGGCGAGTGCATCAGCGTTTTGTTTCCGCTGCCGGTAGTACTCGGCAAAGACTCGCTCACGATTGTCACCGAACTGGGCGAGGCATTCGTCCAGGACGACGCAGTCTTCGAAGGCAGCGTTCATTCCTTGCCCGTAGAACGGTACGACTGCGTGCGCCGCGTCGCCCACCAGCGCGATCTTGTCGCGGTAAAACCACGGCGCGCACCGCACCGTGACGAGCGAACCGGTCGGATTCTGGTGGAAATCCTCCAGGAGCGTCGGCATGAGTGGGACAGAATCGGGGAATTCCTCGTCGAAGAAGCGGCGGACATCGTCGTCGTTCTCAATTGAGGCGAAACTGCGCGGCCCTTCGAATTCCCAGAAGAGCGTGCAAGTGAAAGAGCCGTCCGGGTTCGGCAGCGCGATCATCATGAAACTCTTGCGTGGCCAGATGTGGAGGGCGTTTCTATCCATTCGCCAAGTGCCGTCGGGGGCCGGCGGGATGGTCAGTTCCTTGTAGCCGTGGGCGAGGTAGCTCTCATCGTAACGGAAGCTGCCGAGCTTTTGGCGCAGCGACTCGCGAACTGCGGAGTAGGCGCCGTCAACCCCAATGAGGGCATCGCCGGTCGCGGTCAGGCGGGCAAAGCTTTCGCTCCCGTCCGCTGCTTCGGAGGTATCCACCAGGTGCGCGCTCGCCGAATTTAAATCAACGCCCGTGCACTTACGATTGAAATGCACCTGCACGTTGCCATTCCGGAGAGCGGCTTCGATAACCGTCGTATTGAGCGCCGCGCGGCCAATGGAGTTGATGCAGTTTTTCGGATCGACGTCGTAAGGGGAAAAATGCAGCTCTCCCGATTTGTCATGAATCATTCGCCCGCGCATTGGAATGGCCTGCCCGAGCACGTCGGCGGCAATCCCGAGCTGCTCGAGCGCGTGGATGCCACGAGTAGAGAGCGCGAGATTGATCGAGCGGCCGCCGACGAAATTACCCGCGCGCGGATCGGCGCGGCGTTCGTAGAGCTCGACCTCGTACCCGCGGCGGCCGAGGTAGGCGGCGAGGAGCCCCCCGGCAAGACCACTGCCGATCAGGACGAACTTCGACACGAAGCAACCGTCAGATTTCGAAGAGCGCCGGGAATTTGAATCGGTAAACCCAGAGCAGAAAGAGCGCGATGGCTGAAATCACGAGCGCCATGGGCATGCCGCTTCGGTCGATGCAGATGTGGTAAAGCACGATGTTAACAATGATAGGGCCAAGCAGCATCAGGCCGAGCGCGACGAAACGCGATCCGGCGAGGAGGCAGAGCCCGCCGACAACCTGTAGCCCGGCGATCGGATAGATGTAGCCGCTGTGCACGAGCGCACCGATGAATGCCGCGGCATCGCCCTGCAGCGGCGGCATCGGCATAAAATGAAAGAACGCATTCGAGCCGAAGACCGCGAACATCAGGCCGAGCAGGATGCGGCAAATGTGGATGAGGTATTTCAAGGTGTGTTCTATATCTCAGGAAAGCAGGAACGCGGAAAGCCAGTTTGTTTGATCGGTAACCCGCTCTGTTTGGTCCACTTCCATCCCGTCCGGATGGTTTTCCCGTCATCACTTCGGTCCCGAGATCGTCCCATATGCTTACTTTTTCCGGTAATGGCATCTCGGCTGCTCAGAGGAGCAGGCTATGCAAACGGGAGGAATGCGCGACGCCGTTGGGATGAATAGCGTCGAAATGAAGTCAATTCTGCTCGTTGATGATGACAAGCAGCTCGCATCGGCGCTGCAATGGATTTTGGCGGACGAAAACTTTCTCGTTGATGTCGCATTCGACGGCGACGAGGCGCTGCAGAAGATCAAATCAGGCGAATACGATTCAGTGGTTTGCGACTTGATGATGCCGCGGCTGCGGGGCGACGAGCTTTACTTCAAGGCGAAACTCCTCCGGCCCGAGCTTTCCGCCCGTTTCGTCTTCATCACCGGACACGCCGGGGACCCGCGGATGCATGACTTCCTCGCTCGCTTCGACGTGCCTTTCTTGGTGAAGCCTTTTCCGATCGAAGCCCTCATTCATTCGGTCAGAGAGCTGGCGACAACCCTCGTCGGTTGATCGACAGCGATCCAATCTCCGGCTCGTGGCAGGCCGGGGTCCTCTGCGTCTACACGAACCAGGCCGACGACAAGAAGCACTCGCGGCAGCCTGCCTCGTGCCGCCGCAGCGCACTATGAACCGAGGATCTGCGCAAAACGCCAGACCTCGTGGAAGGTGTTATAGAGCGGCGTCGGCGCGACTCGAACGACGTTGGGTTCTCGGAAATCGCAGCGCACCCCCGCGGCGTTGAGTTTCGCGAATAGCTCCTTCGGATTGCTTTGCGCCGCGATCGATAACTGGCACCCGCGCGCGTTGGGTTCGTCAGGGGTAATTGTAGCGAAACGGTCGCGACCGATCTCATCGATCAGAAATTCGAGATAGCCCGTAAGTTGGATCGATTTCCGGCGTAGCGGCTGCATCCCTCCGGCCTCATCGAAGATCGCGAGCGACGCGCGGAGCGGCGCCATCGCGAAGATCGGCGGGTTGCTCACCTGCCACCCGTCGGCAGAGGGAACGGGAACAAAGTTAGGCTCCAGGTGAAGCCGAAATCGCGTATTCGGATCGTTTCCGAACCAGCCGGCGAACCTTGGCAGGCTCCTGTTCGTCGCGTGTCGCTCGTGCACAAACGCGCCCGCAACCGCACCCGGTCCGGAGTTCAGATACTTGTACGAACACCAGACCGCGAAATCGACGCCCCAGTCGTGCAAGGATAACGGCAGATTGCCGATCGCGTGCGCGAGATCTACTGCGAACGTGATGCTCTGCGCATGGGCGGCGGCCGCAAGTCGCGGAATGTCGAATGCCTGGCCAGTGAAGAAATTGACTGCGCCGAGAATGGCGACCGCGATGGAGTCGCGGTGTTTGGCAAATGTCTCTTCAAATTGTTCGGCGCGAACCGTCAGCTCGCCCTCGAGCGGTCGCACGAGCACGAGCGCTTCCGCCGGATCGAACCCATGGTGGACGATCTGTGTTTTGATCGCGTAGGTGTCGGAAGGAAACGCAGGCTCTTCCATCACGATCTTGAAACGCGATTTCGTCGGCCGATAAAACGTCGCCAACATCAGGTGCAAATTCACCGTCAGGCTGTTCATGGCGATGACTTCGAGCGGCTTCGCGCCGACAAGCCGGGCGAGCGGATCGCGCACTGTTTCGTGATAGGTGTACCAAGGCGCTTCGGAAGAGTGATGGGCCTCGACTGCGCGTGCCGCCCACGCCTCCAACTCGTGTTCAACCGCCGCGCGCGCGGCTTTCGGCATCAGGCCTAACGAGTTGCCGGCGAAATAAATCAGCGGCTCGCCTTGCTCATTGACGGGGAGAGAAAACTGGCCGCGAAAGCTCCGCAGCGGATCCCCTGCATCGAGCTGCTTCGCGAAATCTTCATCAGGCGAAAACTGCATCTCTGTTCCTACGCCAGCCCGGAGGAAGGGCAATTTATTGAAGGTCGTCTGCACATTCCTGTGATTTTTTGCCAGCTCGCGCGAATCACCTTGATGAATGCAATTGGTCGACGGCAATCAGGTTTGTGACACTGCAGCGACGATGAACCAAACCGGCGCACTGGCCGCCCAGTTTGAGCGGCTACTTGAGCAGCACGGCGGTATCATTCGCAAAATTGCGTTTGGTTATACCCGAAACGAGAGCGACCGGCGCGACCTGATGCAGGAAATTGCGCTCCAGCTCTGGCGCGCCTATCCGCGCTATTCGCCGGATCGTTCGTTCTCAACCTGGACGTATCGCATCGCGCTGAACGTCGCGATTTCGTTTTTGCGCAAGAAAACGCGAGGTGGTGATGACACTGTGCAATTCGACGAGCGGCAACACGACACCGCGCAGGATGAGCCACGCGCGGCCTCAGACGACCGCGTTGGGCTGCTGCAAGAGCTGATGAAAAGCTGTCCGCCGCTCGATCGCGCGTTGCTCCTGCTTTATCTCGACGATTGCAGCTATCGCGAGATCGGCGCCATCCTCGGACTCAGCGAAACGAACGTAGCGACGAAGTTGAGCCGGCTCAAAGAACGCCTTCGCCAACGGCTAACGAAAAGAAAATCTAATGATGAACACGACCACGCTGGATGACCTGAAGCTTGCCTGGCAACAGTTGAGTCAGAAGCTCGACCGGCAAAACGCGCTTGCGTTCGACCAGTTGAAACAAAGCAAGCTGGCGCACTTTCGTTCCGGGCTGCGTCCGCTTGTAGTCGGGCAGACGGTGCAGCTTGTTTTGGGAGCAATGATCGCCGCCTTTTTCGCGGAGTTTGGGATTGAGCACCTCCACTCCGCACAATTGCTCCTCTGCGGATTGTTCCTGCACGCGTATGGCATCATGTTTATCGCTTTCGCGCTTCGCGATCTCATCCTGATCCGTCGCATCGATTACGGCGCGCCGGTGCTGGCGATTCAAAGACAGCTCGCCGAGCTGCGTGCCTGGCACATCCGCGCCGCGGCGTGGTATGGCATGACCGGATCGGTCGTTTGGCTGCCAATCATGCTGCTAATGTTGCATTTTCTCGGGAGCGAGGTCGACAGGCCGCACAAGATTTACTGGCTAATCTCCAGCGCGGTCGTCTGCCTCGCGCTGAATTACGGCCTCGTGCTTCTTGCGCGATCGTCTAGCACATGTGGCGGCGCGCTGCGCAACAGCTGGATCGGCCGCACCGTCACCCGGGCGCAGGCCAGTCTCGACGAAATCGAGCAGTTCGAGCGTGAGCTCACCTGAGCTCCGCGATGACTTTCAACTCGATCGCGATCGGAGTCGGTAGCGCAGTAATGCCTACCGTGGTGCGGGTAGGATTTGGTTTGCCCGGCCCGCCGAAATATTCGGCATAGACACGATTGTAGATCGGGAAGTCGGTCATGTTCGTGAGGAAGACCGTCACGTCGACGATGTCGTTCCAGCTCGCGCCGGCGTCTTCGAGGACGAGTCGTACGTTTTCGAAAACGGCCCGGCATTGCGTCTCAATGTCGTGACTTAGAACGCCGCCAGCCGGGTCGAGTGTTACGCCCGGGATCTCTTTGCTTCCGCGCACACGCGGTCCAATGCCGGAAAGAAAAAGAAAATTCCCAACCCGCTTGGCATGCGGAAAGGCGCCGACCGGTTCGGCTGCCCGGTCGCTTTCGAAGGATTGGCTCACGAGGGAAGTCGCAAGCGGGATCTAGCGCGGCATGTCAGCGTGAACGGATTTGCCGGATCGGTATCAGTGGTGGTGGTGATGAGTGGCGGCGGGATGGTGATCGGTGGCTCCGTTCGCAGAGCCGAATCGGGCGGCTGATCGAGCGCGCGCTTTGGCAGTTTCAATTTCGCGATTCCGGGGCGGCGTGTGTGTAACCACCGACGCGAGCAGCTCCTGCGCGACGCGCGTCACACCATCGACCGCGCGATTGAATACCTCTTCGTTCTGTTTCGAGGGACGCGTGAAACCGCTGATCTTGCGAACAAACTGCAAGGCGGAGGCGTGAATTTCCTCGTTGGTTGCGGGCGGCTCAAAGTTGTTCAGCGTTTTAATTGCTCGGCACATGTGATTGGCTCCTATTGGCTCTTGTTATCCTCCTGAAATAGCCCCCATGACAAAGAAAGGCTCGGTGCCTGCAACGACCGCGGCAGGTAACGGCGTTTCGTCCGGCTCGTGCGACACGTCTTCACCGCACGCGAAGAAACGCAAGAACGGTCGGCGCGCTTGCGTCGCATGATCGCGCACGGTCCCGCGCAACATTGGGTAGGCGGTTTCGAGCGCCTCGAGGAGCGCGCGCTGTGTGATCGGCGGCGGTACCTCGAGGGCCACTTCATCGCCAACCTGCGCGAGGTTCCGCAGATGATACGGGAGAACGACGCGAATCATTTCAGCGTTTGCACCTCAACCGAAAGGACCGCCGGCAGATCGCGCACGATCGGCGTCCAGCTGTCGCCTTCGTCGGCTGACGCGTAGACCTGTCCACCCGTGGTGCCGAAATAAATCCCGCACGGGTCCAGCGCATCTACGGACATCGCGTCTCGTAGCACGTTGACGTAGCAATCACGTTGCGGCAGCCCGTTGGTGAGGGCTTCCCATTCGTTTCCGCCGGAGCGGCTACGGTAGACGCGCAGTTTGCCGTCAGGCGGAAAATGCTCGGAATCGCTCTTGATCGGCACGACATAAATCGTCTCCGGATCGTGCGCGTGGACATCGATCGGGAAGCCGAAGTCGCTCGGCAGATTTCCGCTTACTTCGCGCCAGGACTCCCCACCGTCGTCACTTCGCATCACGTCCCAGTGTTTTTGCATGAACAACGTCTTGGGGCGCGACGGATGCATTGCGATCCGATGCACGCAGTGGCCCACTTCGGCCGTTGGATCTGGCATGAATTCCGAATGGAGGCCGCGATTGATTGGTTTCCATGTGTCACCGCCGTCCTCGGTGCGAAATGCGCCGGCGGCTGAGATGGCGATGAAGATTCGCTTCGGGTCTGTGGGATCGATCAGGATCGTGTGCAGACACATGCCGCCCGCGCCGGGTTGCCAGCGCGGACCGGTGTCATGTTTGCGCAATCCGGACAGCTCGCGCCACGATACGCCGCCGTCGCGCGACTCGAAGAGCGCGGCGTCTTCCACACCCGCGTACACGTGATCGGGATCGTCGAGCGACGGCTCGAGGTGCCAGACCCGTTTAAACTCCCATGGGTGCTGTGTGCCGTCATACCACTGGTGGGTGCCGGCGATTCCGTCGTAGACGAACTTGTTGCTCTCGCCGCGCGGCATCCCGTCCGGCGTGGTCTCCGCTCCGCCGCCGGGCGTTTCCCATGTCTTACCGCCATCGCCGGAGCGTTGAATCACCTGCCCGAACCACGCGCTGGTTTGCGAGGCATAGATGCGGTCGGGATCGATTGGAGAACCTTTGACGTGATAAATCTCCCAGCCTGCGAAGTGCGGACCGTCCACTTTCCAATCCCGGCGCTTTGCGTCGGCGGTGAGGATGAACGCGCCTTTGCGCGTCCCGACAAGGACTCGAACACTGCTCATACCCGAGGTTTTATCCGGAGCTCACTTCGCGATGCAAACGTTCTTCGGTTCGGTGAAGAAATGGAGCGCTTCGTTGCCACCCTCGCGGCCAACACCACTCTGTTTCATTCCGCCAAAAGGAACGCGCAGGTCGCGCAGCAGCCAGCAATTTATCCAGACGGTGCCGGTGTGGATTTGTTCGGCAACGCGGTGCGCGCGATCGAGGTTCGTTGTCCAGATGCTGGAGGCGAGGCCGTACTCGCAGTCGTTGCCGAAGCCGATTACTTCCTCTTCGGTGTCGAACGGCGTGATTGTCACGACCGGTCCAAAGATTTCTTCGCGATTGGTGCGGCATGAGACCGGCAGATCGGTGATGATGGTCGGTTGGAAAAAGTATCCGTCCCGGCAGCGATCGTTAATCGGATCAGGCGAACGCCCACCCAGGAGAATTTTGCCGCCTTCCTGCCGCGCGAGGTCGACGTAGAATTTCACCTTGTCGAGTTGTGTCCTGGAGACGATCGCGCCCTGTTCCGTCGTCGGCTCGAGCGGATCGCCCATGCGAAGCTTCGAGGTCTTATCAACAAAACCGTCGACGAACTCGCGGAAAATCGGCCGCTCGACATAGAGCCGCGAGCCGCAGAGACAGACCTGTCCCTGGTTTGCAAACGATGAACGGACGCTCCCCGGAATTGCCGCTTTCAAGTCGGCGTCGGCGAAAACGACCGTCGGATTCTTCCCGCCGAGTTCCAGCGAGATCTTCTTGAACAACGGGGCACCGGCCTCTGCGACTTTCCGGCCGGTGACCGTTCCGCCGGTGAAGGAGATCGTGTCGACCTTTGGATGCCCGCTGAGCGCGGCGCCGACCTTCGCGCCGGTTCCGTGAACGATGTTGAGCACGCCCGGCGGCAGACCCGCTTCGAGCGCCAATTCACACAGTTTGAAGGCTGTCATTGGCGTGAGCTCGCTTGGCTTGGCCACGGCCGTGTTGCCGCAAATAAGCGCGGGGGCGATTTTCCAGCTCAACAAATAGAGCGGCAGATTCCACGGCGAAATCAAACCGGCAATGCCGCGCGGCTGCCGCAGCGTGTAGTTGAGCGCGAGGCCGTCGGTCACGTGCGCTTCGT
>JBJMWX010000089.1:0-24738 GCA_045809925.1 Chthoniobacterales bacterium | reverse complement strand
CTCTCGCGCAGGTTTCGCAGCTTTCTTCACTTGTCCATGCGCAAAACCGCATGAACTAACACGGGAGAACGAGGACACGTATGTCTCTGCCCATTCGACGCAATCTTCTCGGCGATCAACCGGCATGGTTCCGCTGTCTGATTCTCGTTGTTGTCGGGAGTGTCGCGCGGTTGCCTGCTCTTACCGGTCAATTCATCTGGGACGACACATCGCTGGTTCGCGATAATCCGTTCGTTAAGAGTCCGGTGCTTTGGCTGGAAAGCTTTCGCCATTATCTCGCGCTCGACGGCTCCTCGATGCACTACCGTCCGCTCCAGAATATCTCCTACTTTTTCGATTACCTCGTTTGGAATACGGAGGCGTTCGGTTACCACCTGTCGAACCTCGTCCTCCACGTAAGCTGCGGAGTGCTGCTTTATTTCCTGCTGAAACGATTGTTCGAGACCTGGCGAACTCGTTTCCCCGAGAAGCCGCAACTACTTTCCGCGGTCGCTTTTCTCGTCGCCCTCATCTGGGTCGTTCATCCAGTCCACAGCGCAGCCGTGGATTACATTTCAGGCCGCGCTGATAGCCTCGCCTTCTTCTTCGCGGCTACCGCATGGCTTGCTTACTTCAAACTGCACGCGATCCGGTCCCGCGGTAAGCGCATCGCGCTAAGCCTGGTGCCCGTTCTTCTCGCGGGAGCCGCCCTCTGTTCGCGAGAAAGCGGATGCATCTGGATCGCAGTTTTTCTTCTTCACCTTTTCGCTTTCGACGCGGAAACGAGCAGACGGTCCAAGGCGATCATCGCCGCGATTTGTCTTTTGATTTTCACCGGTTACGCCGCTCTCCGGCAGTTGCCGATCGAGCATGTTCTCTCTTCACCAGCCGCTGCTTTGCCACTGGGCCAGCGCGCAGTCCTCATGGTGCGCGCGCTCGGCGACTACGCTCAGCTCCTGGTTTTCCCGTGGAACCTTCACTTGGAACGCACCGTCGCTTTGCCTCCGGTAACGCTGAGGACCTGGGGCGATGCTCTGTCGCAGCATTATTTATCTGTCATAGGCGCGATCACCGCACTGGGTTTGCTCTACGGTGCGTTTCGAAAAGGGCCGACCCGCCCTGTTCGTCTCTTTGGCGCAGCCTGGTTCGTAGCCGGTTATCTGCCCGTCTCAAATCTGTTCCCTCTTAACGCCACCGTCGCGGAGCATTGGCTTTATCTTCCAAGTGTCGGTGTGCTGATCGTGGCCGCGGGAGTCTGGCTGGAATGCGCGCCACGCCAGAGACAGATTTTCGCCGCGGTCGGTATGGTTGCCGTGCTCGCATTGAGCGCGCGCAGTTTTATTCGAAGCGGTGATTGGCGGAATCCGGAAAACTTTTATCAACGCTCCATTGCCGCCGGCGCAGTTAACACCCGCTTCAGCTTGAACCTGGCGCAAAGCTACGCGGACAAGAACGATCTGACCGACGCTGAGGCGCTGCTCAGGAACTTGACCCTGGCGCATCCGACTTATGTCCTGGCGCAGAACGCGCTCGGCCATGTGCTCTTGCAAGAGGGCGAATTCGAGGAGGCCGCACGCGTTTTTGCCCGAGCTGAGGCAATGGCGAGGCAAACTGTTTCCGCTCAACCGCGCAACTGGATCGGCGCTCTGAATCTCGCCTACATCAAAAACTCGCAACATGACTTCACGGGCGCTCTCGCGGTCCTCGAGAAAGCTCGGGTTGAGTATCCAGGCACCTGGCGCCTGGTAGGTTTCGAATCCGAGATTCTTCGGAATAGTGGCGAGCAGGAAAAGGCGCTCGCGTTGGTTGCAGAATTCCGGGTGCGCAATTGGTGGCACCACGATGCCGCGGTCGAGCTAGGCCGCATTTTACAGGAGTTGCACCGCTACAGCGAAGCGAGTGCAATCTGGCAAGATGCCAGTCGGCTCGACATCCACGACGCGGAGTCGCTCAACCTCATCGCCGCATTGAACATCGAGCAGAACAATCTCAATCTCGCTTGTGCAGCCCAGCGCCGCGCCGTCCAGCGCCAGCCGGACCAACCGCACCAGTACGTCTTGCTTGCTGACATTTTGGAACGCAGCGGCCGGCACGCCGAGGCGCAGGACGCATTGGCGCAAGTGCGGTCGCTCCGGGCGCTCGCCGCAGCGACGCCGAACTGAGGAGCTTCGCGCGCATCGCGCGCAATGCTACACTGCGCCGGATGCGAATCATCGTCCTCGGTGCCGGTGCGATCGGCAGCCTGTACGGGGCAAAACTGGCGCCAGCGAACGATGTCACCCTCATTGCTCGGCCAAAGCATGTCGCTGCGATCGAATCTCACGGACTGAAGGTCGACGGAATCGATTCGAACATTATCCGCGTTCGCGCTGCCACCTCGATCGAGCAGATTGAGACTGACACACTGATTCTTCTGACGACGAAAGTGCCGGCGACGAGCTCCGCGCTCACTCCACTCGTGCGGTCAATCCGAGATGATACGACTGTCCTCTGCCTGCAGAATGGTCTCGGCGGTGAAAAAATCGCGCGAGATGTTCTCGGGCCTCGCGGTGTTGTGCTGCGCGGCATTACCCAGTTCGGTGCGATCTTCGTACGGCCCGGCGAGATCAGATACATGGCCGCCGGCTACACCGTCATCGAGCAGCATCCGCGCAGCGAGGCCATTGCCAAGGCGTTCACTGCCGCGGGGCTGAGCTGCCGAATTTCGCCGAATATCGCCCGCGACGTTTGGCACAAGCTCGTCATCAACTGCGTCGTTAACCCAATCACCACCATCGTAGGCCGTGATGTCGGCGCTATCGCCGATCGACAACTCGAACCGTTGAAACGACTCGTCATCGACGAATGTCTCGCTGTCGCGGCGACAGAAGGTCTGACCTTCGCGGGTGATTTCAATCAGCAGATCAATGAAAGGTTCGCCCCCTCGCACAATATCGTGTCGATGCAGCAGGACCAGCTGCGCGGCCGGCCAACGGAGATAGATTATCTTAACGGCGCGATTGTCGCGCTCGGCGCGGCACGCGGAATCGATTGCCCGGTGAATCGCGCGCTGACCAGCATCATCAAGACGATGGAAGCGCGCTCGCACTCACTGTTCCCACAGGAAGTGCTCGAGCCGCAGCTTGCCTAGGCGCTGTCGCGCCTCGTCGCTCCGTTCCCCGCCTGCCATGGTCAGCTTCTGGTAAACCGTCGCAGCGGGAGCCCATTTCTGGTCGTCCTCCAACAGACGCGCGGCGTTGAAGCCGGCTTTGTAAAACCAGAAGTATTCGCGCGGCTTGTCCGGGCGAGGCTCTTCCTCTACGACGCGATAAAATGTTTCCAGGGCGCGCGGCCGATCGTTGAGCTTTTCCAGGCACATCCCAGCCTTGAATAAAGCCTGGTTTTTCCAATGCGCGGGTGCATTCGGCTCGGAGGCAAGCTGCTGGTACAGTTCGAATGCGGCCGTGTACTTCGTGCGGTCGTTGCCCGCTGATTCATAAAGAATGTCGGCTTTCCCGCAGAGTGCTTCGCGTTTCTCACCAGGCTTGCCGTCGCCCTTGAGCACTTCGTCGTACAAGGTAAGCGCGTCCTGATCCTTGCCCAGTTTGCGCTCTACGGATGCCTGCTCGTTACGTGCCGCCCACTTCAACTCTCCATTGCGCCGCACGACCTCGTCGAGCAATACGAGCGCGCGATCGAGCGACTGCGCGCCCATGCTTTGCAATGCCGATTGAGCCGCGAAAAATTGGGCTTTCTCCGCGAACGGCCCGTTCGGGTCCTGCTGAACAAGCGTTTCAAACTGCGTTTGCGCGTTCGCGAAATCCTGTCGGCGAAAATATGCTTCGGCCAGCTTCATCCGCACATCCGGGGTAAAACTCGACGCTGGGTGTTTCTCCAGGAATTCTCCGGCCAGCGCAATCACCCCGGGAGCGTTTGGGTCGGGCGCGGCGTCCGCGAGCCAGATCCGGAGGTAATCGGCCCGTTCTAGCGCAGCGGCGTTCGGCTGGCTGGCCGCGGCACGGTCGAGAAATTTACCGGCATCGGCCACCCGTGGGGGCACAGAATGGAAAGCTACTTCGGCCAGTGCGACCCAGCTTTCGGAAAGGCGGGGATGGTGGGGAAATTCCCGCTGAAACTTCTGCAGCGTCGCAGCGGCGCCCTTGTCATTGTTCGCCGCCTGCATCAGACCCTGCTCCAGCAGCAGATCGCCACGCGCGTTCTCGTCAGTTCCCGCGACCGCGGCGGCGTCACCGTCGGCGAGTGCGCGCGCGCCGTCGTGCAGCTGCAACCAGGCGAGCGAGGCGTTGAAGAACGCATCCGCCGCGACTGGGCGTGATGTATGAGCAGCGTTCTCGAAGCTGGCTGCTGCCTCTTGCCAGTGTTGCGCACGGTAATAAGCCTCAGCTTGGATCAGGTTGATCTGGTCAAGCACAGGCCCCGCTGGTTGCAGCGAGCGAGCTTCCTCCAGGATCTTACCGGCGTCGTCGAACCGGCCGTCACCGAGCGTAAGTTGCGCAAGCTCAAGATAGGCTTGCGCGAGTGCCGGCAGATCGGGACGTGTGGCGCGCAGTTGAGTGAGCAGCTGCAGCGCGTTTTCGCGCCGGCCGGCGCGTTGATCAAGTCGGGCAAGGTACCATTGGGCCAGGGCCCGCCTCGGCTGTTCCGGGTCGCTCGCCCACCGCGCGAGTTCGCGCCGGGACGGTTTCCGCTCCGCGGCGTAAAGCTGGTCCAGCTTCGCGAAAGCACGCGGCAACTCGGAGTCCGCCGGGTGATGCTCAATGTAATCTTCAAGCGCGTCGTCCCCGGATTCCGGTGTCTTCGCGTCGAGATGAATCTCGGCGATATTGAACAACGCGGCGAGCACGACCGCGTGGCTTGCGCCGGCCGGCTTCTTCAAGATCGAGGCGAAGAGATCGAGCGCTTTGTCGGTGTGACCAGTCGCGGCCTCGACCCGCGCGCGTAAGAAACGCTTCTGCTTCCGCTCGTTCGCAGCCTTCGCCTGCACATCGTCGAGCAAACGCCCGGCACCGGCGGCGTCGCGTTGATCGATCAGCAATTCGGCCGAACGCAGGCCGGCGCGGACCTTCCAGTCCGGATCGGCGCGGAGAAAGGTCAAAACGCGCAACGCCTGATCGGTGCGACCAAGGGCACGCAGCGCCTCGGCTTCGCCCATGAGCGCCGCGGCGTGCTTCGGCGAGCCGCCGGCATTGGCCACTTCAGTGTAAAGCCGGAGGGCCTCCTCCCATCGAGCCAGCCCTGCCAGGGCTTGCGCCTGCGTGAACCTGAGCTCTGGCGACGCGACCAGCTCTCGACCTCCGAGCAGGGTGAGCGCTTCCTCCGGCTGACCGGCCGCAACCAGCGCCTCGCCCAGCTTCATGGTCGCGGATTGTCGCTCCGACTGAGACAGCTTGCTTGCAAGTAGGTCGCGCAGGCGAACGACAGCGACCTCCGGCATTCCATCGGCCAGCGGACGCGCCGCGGCCGCAACTGCTGGTGTTTCCTCAGCTGGCGCGAGCTGCGCAATCGCGAGAAGTGCCAGGAGCAGCAATGCACCGCCTTTCATGCCGTTCTCAAAAGTGGACGCAGGTATTGACCGGTGTAACTGCCGGCGATCGTCGCAATTTTCTCCGGCGCACCGGCAGCGACGATTTCACCGCCGTGTTCACCGCCTCCCGGCCCCATGTCGATGATCCAGTCGGCGCATTTGATCATCTCCAGGTTGTGCTCGATGACCACGAGCGTATTGCCCGCGTCGCGTAATTTCATGAGCACGTGCAGCAACTTTTCGATATCAGCAAAATGCAAACCGGTGGTCGGCTCATCCAGAATATAAATGGTACGGCCGGTCGCCTTCTTGGCCAGCTCGGTCGCCAGCTTGACGCGTTGCGCTTCGCCGCCGGATAAGGTTGTGCCCGCCTGCCCAAGGCGCAGGTAGCCGAGTCCCACGTCAAGCAGCGCCACGAGCTTGTCCGAGACCGCCGGCACGTTGCGAAAAAATCGCGCCGCCTCGTCAATCGTCATGTCGAGCACATCGGCGATGTTCTTGCCCTTATAGGTGATCTCGAGCGTTTCACGATTGTAGCGACGTCCACGACAGACCTCGCATTCCACGTAGACGTCCGGGAGGAAGTGCATTTCGATCTTAATCAGTCCGCCGCCCTCGCAATTTTCGCAGCGTCCACCTTTGACGTTGAAACTGAACCGGCCGGTGTCGTAGCCGCGCACCCGCGCCGCGGGAAGCTGGGCAAAGAGTTCCCGAATCGGAGCAAACGCCCCGGTGTAAGTGACGGGATTTGAGCGCGGAGTCCGTCCAATCGCGCTTTGATCAATCACGATCGCTTTATCGATCTGATCGATTCCTTCGATCGAGCGATGCGCGCCGGGCTTGTCCTTCGAGTTATAAAAATGCCGAAACAGAGCACGCCGCAACGTGTCGTCGACCAGGGTCGACTTGCCGCTGCCGGAAACGCCGGTCACGCAGGTGAAACAGCCGATCGGGAAGGAGGCATCGATATTCTTGAGGTTATTCTCACTCGCGCGGCGCACCGTCAGCCAGCCTTCGCCGTAGACACTTTTGCGCGGCTTAGCACGAACGCGCGGCACGTTGATGCGCGCGCGGCCCGACAGGTAGTCGGCGGTGGCGGAATTGGTTGCGCGTAACACGTCATCAATCGCGCCCGCCGCGACGATCTCGCCGCCGCGCGGTCCCGCCCCCGGCCCCAGATCGATGATGTGATCCGCAGCGCGGATGGTTTCCTCGTCGTGTTCAACCACAATCACCGAATTGCCGAGATCGCGGAGGCGCCGCAGCGTGGCGAGGAGCCGGCCATTGTCACGCTGGTGCAATCCGATGCTCGGCTCGTCCAGCACGTAGAGCACACCGGCGAGTCCGGAGCCGATCTGGGTGGCAAGCCGGATGCGCTGCGCTTCGCCGCCCGAAAGGGTTCCACTTTCGCGATTTAGAGTCAGGTAATCCAGTCCGACCTCGACGAGGAATTCGAGCCGGGAGGAAATTTCGTGCAGTACTTCGCCCGCGATCTCGCGCTGCTGCGGGCTCAGCCGAAGATTCTTCGCGAATTCCGCTGCGGCCCTGATCGTCTGTTCACAAAACTGGTGAATGTTTAACTCGCGTCCGTTCGCATCCTGGATCGTAACGGCGAGAATCTCGGGCTTCAGTCGCGCGCCTTTGCAGACTTTGCACGGCACGCGGGCCATGAAGGCGCGGATGCGATTGCGCGTGAACTCACTCTCCGTCTCCTCGTAGAGCCGCTGCATTTGTGGAACGAGGCCCTCGAAAACCCGCGACGTCTTCGAGCCTGATTTCCCGTTCGCGCCAAAGCTCAACTCGATCGGCTGATCGCCCGTGCCGAAAAACAGCGTCTCCTTGAACTGCTCGGGCAGGTCCGCGAACGGCCGCTCCTCATCGATCCCGAAATGCTTCACGAGCGCGGTTTGCAGGCCGTGGTAGTAAGCCTGCATCCGTTTCGACCCGCGACGCCACGGCACGATCGCGCCTTCCGCGAGCGATTTCGCCGGCTCGGGTATCATCAACTCCGCGTCGACCACGAGTTGCGTCCCCAAGCCGTGACACGCAGGACACGCGCCGAGATGACTGTTGAACGAGAAATGGCGCGGGGTCAGCGCGCCGAGCGTGAAGCCGGTCTCGGGATTTCCGTAATTGGTAGAGTAGCGCTGCGTTGCCCAGCTGCCTTCAGGTGTGGCTTCGGCGGCCGTTTGCCGCAAGACGATGATTCGCTGCTCGCCCCACTTCAGCGCCGTCTCGACCGAATCAGTCAGGCGTGCACGAATACCTTCACGAATGACCAGGCGATCGACGACCGCCTCGATCGTGTGTCGCTCCCCTTTCTTCAACCGGATCGGCTCCGGCTGACCGAGCTCGTGAATGACGCCGTCCACCCGAACCCGGACGAAGCCCTCGCGCTTCACTTTTTCGATTACGTCACGGAATTCGCCCGTTTCGTTCTGCACGATGGGCGCGAGGAGCACGATTTTTGTCTCCTCGGCATAGGCGATAATCTGATCCACGATCTGCTGCGCGCTCTGCCGGTGAATGGGTGCGCCGGTGAGCGGATCGTGCGGCTGGCCGACGGCGGAAAACAGCACCCGCAGGTAATCGTAAATTTCGGTCGTGGTGGCGATGGTCGATCGTGGATTGGCACCGGAGCTGCGCTGCTCGATCGCGATCGCCGGTGACAGACCTTCGATAAAATCGACGTCCGGCTTTTCCATTTTATCGAGGAACTGCCGGGCGTAGGCGGAAAGGCTCTCGACGTAGCGCCGCTGCCCTTCGGCATAGAGAGTGTCGAAAGCGAGGGACGATTTGCCCGAGCCGCTCAGGCCCGTGATTACGACCAGTTTCTCCCGCGGAATCTCCACATTGAGATTCTTGAGGTTGTGCTGGCGCGCCCCAGTGATTTTGATAGCTTGCGCAGGCATCGGAACGACAAACGTCGAACCTATAAGTCAAGCATAACCGCCCCGTTTATCCACCCGAATCACCATCATGAGCGATCCCGAGCGCACCATTAACCAGGCCGAACTGCACGAGCTGCAGAAGAAATACAGCGAGATCAAACATTCGGTGAACAACGCCCTCGCCGTCATGATGGCGCTTTCGGAGATGTCCCAGCGGCGGCCCGATTACGCTGAGAAACTCGCCACCACTGTGCTGCAGAAGGCGCCGCAGATTGTCGCCAGCCTGCAGGAGTTCACAAACGCATTAAACGAAAAGGCCGGTCCCAGGCCGGAAGTCACGACCGGCGGCTAAGCCGCGTTGGTGAGTTATCGCTGCGGTCATGGGCGCGGCATCTTCGCACCGCATCCTGATCGTCGAGGACGAGCCCGACGTCGCTGACCTGCTTACGCGCCAGTTGCGCAAGAGCGGGAACTTCAGCGCCGTGGTTGCCAGTGACGGCGAATCCGGAATTCGCCTCGCCCGGGACGAGGCGCCGGCGCTGATCGTCCTCGATTTAATGCTCCCGAAAATGTCCGGGCTGGAAGTTTGTCGCGCGCTGAAGAGCGATAGTGCGACGCGACATATCCCCATTGTCATGCTGACCGCGAAGGCCGAGGAGATCGATCGGATCGTCGGGCTCGAGTTCGGAGCCGATGATTACGTCCCGAAACCATTCAGTCCTCGGGAAGTCGTTCTCCGTATCAGCGCAATTCTGCGCCGGGCACAGAGCAGTGCGCCAATCGAGAAAAATCTCGCCGCCGGCGATCTGGCGATTGATTCGGAACGACACGATGTCCGAATTGGCGGGGCGCCGGTCGATTTGACCGCAATTGAGTTCAAGCTTCTCACCACCCTGATGCAGCGTCGCGGGCGGGTGCAACACCGTGACCGCCTGCTGAGCGACGTCTGGGGATATGAAACTGTCATCGACACGCGCACCGTTGACACGCACGTGCGCCGATTGCGCGAGAAACTCGGCAAACGCGGTGAGCTGATCGAAACCGTGCGCGGATTCGGTTATCGATTTCGCGCCTAGACCGCATGCTTTGGTTTGTCGTCTGCGTTTGTGGGATTGTGACCGCCTTCATCGCCCTGCGTTTCCGGCAGCGCTGGATTGTCCCCTGGCGCGATCTCGGAGTACTGGTCGACGAGGTGATTCATGGCCGAAAACCGCGCACCTTCCTTCTGACCGGAAACCACCTCGCGCAGCGGATCGGCGTCGCGCTCGAAGATGTCTTCCTCAAACAGCGCGAACTCAGCCAGCGCGCACAGCAGGGCGAACTCGATGTCCAGACAATCCTCGGCGCGATGCGCGACGGTCTGGCTGTTATCGACCACGAGAAGCGTGTCCGATTGTTGAACGCCGCCGCACGGCGAATGTTCGGGGTCGGGGAGCAACGCGCCGGGGCGAGCGCGCTCGAAACGTTCCGCGATACCGTGATTGCGCGGCGGATCGACGAGACGCTGCGCAGCGGGGTCGAGGGGAGCGAGACCGTTAATCTGCACGGCAACAACTCTGACGCGCGGCAGGTGATCGTGACCGCATTGGCGATGTCCGAGGAACGTGGCGCAGTCGTGCTCTTTCACGACGTAACGCATCTTCAACAGCTCGAGCAGGTGCGTCGCGATTTTGTCTCCAACGTCTCCCATGAGTTGCGCACGCCGCTTTCCATCTTCCGCGGATATCTCGAGACACTGCTAGACGAACCGCAGCTGGCAGCGGCCGAACGCGAGCGCATTTTGCGCGTCCTCCAGAAGCATTCGTCGCGTCTCAACTCTCTGGTCGATGACTTGCTCAGCTTGGCGCGCCTCGAAGCGCCGGATACCAGGCTGAAGCTCGCACCGGTCGACTTGCGGGAATTTGTCGGCCGGATTGCGCGGGAGTGGGACAGGAAGGCGGCGGCCAAAGACCTGACGCTGAGTGTTGAGGTCGTCGATGATCTGCCCGCAATCCGAGTCGATGAAGCAAGGCTCGAAGAAGTCGTTTATAACCTACTAGACAACGCCACCAAGCATTCGAATAGCGGCGGCGTCATAGAGATTCGAGTCAGACGCGAAGGCGAGTTCGCGCTCATCAGTGTCACCGACCGGGGCGCCGGCATTTCGACTGCCGATCTGCCGCGCATCTTTCAGCGCTTCTATCGCGCCGACAAAGCGCGCAGCCGTGAGCTTGGCGGGACCGGCCTCGGCCTCGCCATCGTCAAACACATCACCGAGCTGCACGGCGGCAGCGTTACCGCCGAAAGCCAGCTCGGGCGCGGCACGACCGTGCGCGTCCTTCTGCCCATTTCTGCTGTAGAGGCCGCCCTCCCCGGCGGCAATTCACCGCCCGGCTGAGACGAACGGACGCCTGAGCCGGCAGCGACGACGTTAGTTCACACAAACGTCACACGCGCGCCACACGCGCGTAACGAAGCGCATTCAGTTTCTCCGCGTCCGGCCATCACGGCCGGGCGCCTAAACCACAACGGAGAAATTGATGTTCAAACGAATCGCCTTCATTGCGACCGCAGCCGCGTTCGCCTTCGCCCCAATCAAGTCGCACGGACAGGATGCCGGAGCGCTCCTCGACCTGCTGGTGAAAAAGAAAATCATCAGCGACCAGGAAGCCGAGGAAGTTCGCGCCGAGCTGACCAAATCAACCGCCGAGACCGCGGCCGGCAAATGGAAGCTTTCCACCCCGATCAACGAAATCGAGCTGTATGGCGACGCGCGGATCCGTTACGAATCGCGCTGGGGCGAAACCGGTTCGCCGAACGGCCTCGACCCCGCCCACGACACCTATCAACGCAATCGGGAGCGGTATCGTCTCCGCATCGGATTACGCGGCACGCTCGCAGACGACTGGTTCTTCGGCATCCGGCTCGAGACGAGCACGAATCCACGCTCGACCAACGTCACCTTCGGCGACGATGCCGGGCCATTCGGCAAAGCGAGCGACTCGATCAACGTCGGGCAGGCCTACATCGGCTACAAAGGTTTCAAAGACATCACGCTGGTAGCGGGGAAGATGCCGAACCCGTTCGTGAACACGCTCATGGTCTGGGATGGCGACATTAACCCGGAAGGCGTTGCCGAGCAGTGGAAGCACACGTTCAACCTCAGTTTCGGAGGCGGCAGCTCGAGCTCGGCAGGGGCCTACAGCAAAGACGGCAAGAACGTCGCCACGGCCGCGGTCACGACCGAACCGACCAAGATGACGCTGGATGTCTTCGCCAACTTCGCACAGTTCGTTTACGACGACGCCAACCCCGAAAACCCGATCGGGCCATCGCCAAGGGGCATACCCAATACGGATGCGTGGATGCTCGGCTGGCAGATCGGCGCCAAGCTCAATTTCACCAAGACAACTTATGTGCAGGTCGCGCCGACGATCTACAACTATACAGGCGCGGGCGACACGTTTAGCCGCTTCTATTCCGGCGACCCCGACATCCGCCTCGGCAAGCCGCCCGTGCGCACTGCCCTCAACCAGACCGGCATCAACGACCTCTTGGTTTACGACATGCCGATGGAGTTCGGCTGGAGCTGGCACGACATTCCGTTCCGCATCTTCGGCGATTTCGCCGTCAATCTGGACGCGGACGATCGCGCTTCCGATGCGGGCCATCCGGATAAAGGCGACGAGCGTTACGCCTACCAGGTCGGCCTCGGGGTCGGCAAAATCAAAGCCAAGCACGACTGGGCCATCGCTGCCTGGTGGCAGCACACCGAGCAGTATTCGCTCGATCCGAACCTGGTCGATTCGGACATCTTCGACAGCCGCGTGAACATGGAAGGTTTCGCGGTCCAGTTCGGTTATGCGTTGAGCGACGCCGTGACGGCCAACCTCACTTATGCGTGGGGGCGACAGTCGGACGGCGACCTTGGCACCGGCGGAGTCGGCGACATCCCGCTCAATCCGCTCCGCCGCTACCAGCTCTTCCAAGCCGATCTCAACCTGAAATTCTAACCACCCAGCCCACACATCGAAATGAAACTCACCCACATCGCAGCAGGTATCGCAGTCGCATTCGTCGCAACGAGCGCGAATGCGGATCGTCTCGTCATCAAAGGCTCCGACACGCTCGGAGCGAAGCTGATCCCGCAGCTCGCGGAGCAGTTTAAGGCCCAGCATCCCGGCACCACCTTCGATATCGCGGCGGAAGGGTCCACCACTGGAATCGCGGCCATCATCGACGGCACGGCGCAAATCGGCGCGGCCAGCCGACGTGCCAAGCCGGCCGAGGTCGGCGCGGCTTCATCCAAAGGCATCAACATGAAGCCTACGATCGTCGCGTATGACGGCATCGCGGTGATCATGAACGCCGGGAACCCCATCAAGGGGCTGACGAAAAAGCAGGTCGAACAGATCTTCACCGGCGACGTTACCGACTGGAGCGCAGTCGGTGGAGCGGGCGGAAAGATTTCCGTCTACACCCGCAACACTTCTTCGGGGACCTACTCCGATTTCAAGGAGCTGGCGATGAAGAAGCGCGATTATGCCGGCTCCTCGCAAAAACTCGCGGGCAACGAGCAGATCGCGGCTGAGGTGGGCAAGAACAAGAACGGGATCGGCTATGTCGGACTCGCTTACACTAAGGCGGGCGGGATCAAGGTGATGCCCATCGACGGCAGTTTGCCCTCGGTGCAGACGGTGCATGCGAAGACTTATCCCTACGCACGGCCGACGTTCTATTACACGAACGGAGAACCCAGCGGTGTGGCCAAAGAGTTTCTCGACTTCACTATCAGCGCGGCCGGCCAGCGCATTGCCGCCCAGGTCGGCTTCGTCCCGATTCCATAAACTGCGGACACTTCAAACAAACATGAAACGACTCCTCGCACTTCTCGCAGTGTCCGCGGCGGGCACCGTCGTCGCGTCTCCCGACAGCCTGGTCATCAAAGGTTCGGATACCCTTGGGGCCAAGCTCGTGCCGCAGCTCGCGGAGCAGTTCAAATCGCAGCATCCTGGCACTGAATTCAACATCGCGGCAGAGGGATCTGCCACGGGCTTCGCCGCGTTGATCGACAACACCGCGCAGATCGGCATGGCCAGTCGTCCGGCCAAACCAGAGGAGGCTGCAGCGATCAAGGCCAAAGGCGGGGAGCTGAAGGAAACGACCGTCGCCTTCGACGGCATTGCCGTCATCGTGAATTCGGCCAACGCAGTCAAAGCGCTGACGCGCAAACAGGTTGAACAAATCTTCACCGGTGAAATCAGCGACTGGAGCGCGGTCGGCGGAGCACCGGGCACGATCTCGATCTATACCCGGAACACGTCGTCCGGGACCTATGCCGAGTTTCGAGAGATGGCGATGAAGAAGCGCGACTATGCGCCAAGCTCCCAGAAGCTCGCCGGCAACGAGCAAATCGCATCCGAAGTTGCAAAAAACGCGAATGGCGTCGGTTACGTAGGCCTCGCCTACACCAAGGCGGCCAGCATCAAGGTAGTGCCGGTCGATGGCGCCGCGCCGTCAAAACAAAGCGTTCTCGCAAAATCCTATCCCTACGCGCGTCCGACCTTCTTTTATACGAACGGCGAACCGGCGGGCGCGGCGAAGGAGTTCATCGCGTTTACGGTGAGCGAGGCAGGACAGAAGATCGTCGAGCAAGTCGGATTCGTGCCGATCCGGTAAATGCCGCGGGCAACAGCACCTTCAGGCAAATGATCGGTGAGAGCTCTGCCGGAATGATCGGCCACTGCTGTTCTACTCTGCCCGCTTGTTCGGAGCGCCGGGACGGCTGGCATGTCGCGTAACAGATCGCTCCGAGTGGTACGCGCGCCGGCTAGTTTCCGCACGGCATGGATCTCGGATGTCCATCTCGGCACGCGCACGGCCAATGCGGGCGCGTTGCGCGAGTTCCTCCGGTCGCACGATTTCAACACCCTCTACATCGTCGGTGACCTGATCGATACGTGGGCGATGCGCCGCGGCTTTTTCTAGGCTCGACCATTGCGCTCGAAGCGCTTTTTGCAGGGCCGATCTCCCGCGCGTCCATGAACCCTGCGCGTTCGCTGGGCCCGGCGGTGGTCGGCGGTAACGCGGCGTCGCTCTGGATCTACATTCTCGCCCCGATATTCGGCGCTTCGGCCGGAGTGATCGCCTGCCGGCTCGTGCGCGACGATTGCCTGGGCCGCTGAGATCGGCTGCGGCGGGCGCGGCGTCACATGGCACGCCCATTCAGATCAGGGAAAAACCGGTGCGCGACTTTCTCCCGCCGGAAGACCCAAGCCTGCCGGCCGCGGCGGACTGATCGGCCCGGGAGCGCCGCGCAAAAGAAATTTCTTTACTCCGCTCTCGATGGCGATAATAGTTAACCAGATGGTTAAATATTCGACGCCGGTTTTAAATCGCACCTTCGCCGCTCTGGCCGATCCGACCCGCCGTCGTATCCTCGCCCAGCTCGCCTGCGGCGATACGTGCGTCACCCGGCTCGCTCGCAGCCATGACATGTCGCTGCCTGCGGTCTCAAAACATCTGGGCGTGCTGGAGAAGGCCGGGCTGCTCCGCCGCCGCCGCTACGGGCGCGTGCATGAGATGCAGTTAAACGCCGAACCACTCAAGCAAGCAGCTCGATGGGTCGAGGAATACCGCAAATTCTGGGAAGGGTCGCTCGACCGACTGGCTGATTACCTGGAAAAAACCGCGCCGGCCGAGAAGAAAGGAAAAAACTAATCATGTGCCCGGCCTGCGCAGCAAATCTGGCCGTGATCGCGGCAGGCGCGACGACCAGCGGCGGCTTCGTCGCATTCCTCCTCAGATTTTTCAGAAGCAACAAGCAAACAGCAAACCGGAAGAACAACGAATGAAACTGGTGGAATTAGAAACGAATCGAGAAGTCGTCTCACGAGCTGAATGGCTCGTCGCGCGGGAAGACTTCCTCAGGCGTGAGAAGGAGTTCACCCGGGACAGGGACGCGCTTAACGCCGCGCGCCGCGCGTTACCCATGGTGAAGATTGACGACAACTATCTGTTCGCAGGGCCCGACGGCAAAGAAACGCTAGGCGAGCTATTCAAGGGCCGCAGCCAACTGATCGTTTACCACTTCATGCTCGGGCCAGGCTGGGGCGAAGGATGCAAGAACTGCTCCTATCTGGCCGATCATTTCGACGGCGCGAACATCCACCTGCCGCATCGCGACGTGACATTTGTCGCCATCTCGCGTGCGCCCTATCCGGAGATCGCCGCTTATCACAGACGGATGGGGTGGAAATTCAAATGGCTGTCGTCGCACGGGAACGATTTCAATTTTGATTACCATGTCTCCGCCACGGCCGAAGAGCAGGCGAAAGGAACGATGTATTACAACTACACAACGCAGGATTGGGCGAATGAGGAGATGCCGGGCCTGACGGTGTTTTACAAAGACCAGAGCGGCGACGTGTTTCACACCTACTCCACCTACGGGCGTGGCCTCGACACTCTAATCGGCACCTACAATTTCCTTGATCTCGTGCCGAGAGGTCGCGGCGAAGACGGTCTCGAATTCACAATGGAGTGGGTCCGGCGGCACGATCAATACGACATCTAAACCAATGAGCCCAAAGATCGATTCCGGGGACGCCGTCGTGGTTGAACGAACCCTGAACGCACCGCCGGCCAGGGTCTGGCGTGCCCTGACCGACGTCGATGAGATGCGGCAATGGTATTTCGACCTGAAGGAATTCAGAGCGGAAATCGGCTTTGAATTCGAATTCACTGTCGAGGACGAAGGCAACCGCTACCACCACCTTTGCCGCGTGGCGGAGGTGATCCCAGAAAAGAGACTCGCGTATACCTGGCGATACAAAGGGGAGCCGGGCGACTCTTTGGTTACTTTCGAGCTATTCGGCGATGGTGACAGCACCCGGGTCAAGGTAACCCACACCGGAATCGATACGTTCCCAACGACGCCCGCCTATGCGCGTCACAACTTCGTGACCGGCTGGACGCACATCCTCGATTCCGAACTGCGGCGGTTCGTTGAAGGAACAAAGAAAGCGGACCCATGACCACGCGACCAGCCAACGAAGCTTCGCTCGACATCAGGCGCTGGGTCAATGCGCCAACCGATCGTGTTTACGCCGCCTGGACAGATCCGGCACAACTGAAGCAATGGTTCGGTCCGGCCAACGTCACGACGCGCAATCTCTCGGCTGATCCGCGGGTCGGCGGCAGGTACCAGTGGGACCTGACAAGTCCTGACGGTGAAGAAATGACGGTTTCCGGCGAATACCGCGAACTGATCCCCGGAAAGAAGATCGTCTTTACCTGGCAGTGGCATGATGATGACGCCTGGGTCGATCGCAGCAGCATTGTCACTGTCGAATTAACCGAGCGCGATGGCGGAACCGAGATCCAGTTCCGCCACGAGCTCCTGCCGAGTGAAGATTCGCGCGACCGTCACACCGAAGGTTGGAACAGCGTACTCGATCGGCTGGAGGAATTCTTCAAGCGATAAAAGTAAACCGAGGAGAGAAGATGAACACCCAGGAAGTAGCGAGGAAAGTAGTCGAGCTGGTTCGCAACAAAGCGTGGTACGACGCGCTCGATCTTTATGACGAGGACATTGTCAGCGTCGAAGCTTACCCGGGCCCGAGCGGTTCTCCGGAGACGCGCGGCAAGCAGGGCCTGCGGGGCAAGATCGACTGGTGGGTGAAGGCGATGGAGATCCACAACTTCAACGCGAGCGAACCGTTCGTCGGCCACGACCGGTTCGTCGTTCAATACGACGCCGACGTGACGGAGAAGGAGTCGAAACAACGACGACAACTCAGCGAGGTCGGCGTCTATACGGTTCAGAACGGCAAGATTGTGCGTGAAGAATTTCTACCGCGCCTCGACTGACGGCGCCCGCGGACGCAAATCTCGTCACCGAAACGTTACTTTCCATCCGCATGCCGGTCGACTAAGCTTCGGCGTTGACGTTGACCAGGACCGACGCTCACCGCGAAATTGAGAGGAAGTTCCTTCTCAAGCGTTTCCCCGACGGCTTCTCGCAGTTTCCGCACGAAGAGATCGAGCAGGGATATCTCGCGATTGAGCGAGGTGGGGTCCAGGTTCGGCTGCGCAAAAAAGGCAACGTGCGCACCCTCGCCTACAAGCGCGGGAGCAAGAGCGCACGCGAGGAACGCGAGGTCCGATTAAGCGCCGAGCAGTTCGACGCGCTCTGGCCGGCGACCAAAGGCCGTCGCCTGACGAAAGTTCGGTACGACGTGCCGTGGAACGAGCACACGATTGAGGTCGACATCTACACGGGGCGGCACGACGGGCTGGTCGTGGCTGAAGTGGAATTCGAGGACGAGCGGAGCTGCCGCGCATTCGAACCGCCGGAGTGGTTCGCCGACGAGGTGACGGGCAAATCGCGCTACAGCAACGTCGTGCTGGCGCTGAGTTGATTCACTATGAGCTACAAGCTTTCCGCGACCGAACCGCTCGGAGAAAGCCTGCAACAAATCGTCTGCCGAGAAATCGACTGCGCGATTGCGGCGACGCTTGACGAGCCAACGGCCGATTGCTCGCCGGTGCATGAAACGCGGCGACGCGTGAAGAAGATACGGGCCGCCTTGCGCCTGCTCCGCCCGCAAATTCATGATCACGCGTTTCGGCGCGCCGATCGCCAGCTGCGAAACGTCGGTCGAACGATCTCCGAAGTGCGCGACGCCGAGGTCCGGCTCGAAACGCTCAAGCAGTTGCGCGCCCAGGCCAACGCGCGGCGCGGCCGGACCTTCTCCGAAACGGAGGAGCTACTCGCCTTCGAGCTTGATAGCTTCCTGGCCGCTTTCGCCGGATGGCAGGCGGAAGCCCGGGCCAAACTCGCGCGGGTGCAGAAACGGATCACAGACTGGGACGTCAGCGCCGTCACAGCGGACCAGGTTTGCGCGGCGGTTAAGAAGTCGTATCGGCAGGGCCGCGATGCCTCACATGACGCGCAGCGAAAGCCGAATGCGAAAACAATTCACCATCTGCGCAAGCGGGTGAAGACATTCGGCTATCAACTGCGGATTTTGCGGCCGCTCTCCCCGCCGTTGTTTCACGACATGACAGCTGATTTAAAGATTCTCGCCCAACAGCTCGGCCACGCGCACGACCTTTGTTTTCTGGCCGAGCGACTCCGATCGATCCGGACACAACGCGCCCCGCGCCGCGGCCAACGGACCCTCGAAACAGTCATTGAGGAACGCGAAGACCAGCTTCAGGCCAGTGCGCTCGCTCTGGCCGAACGCTTTTTTTCGCCGAAACCGCGCGATTTCGCAGGCGGCCTTTCGCATTACTTTGCGGACTGGGCGAACACCCGCCGTCCTGCGCAGTTCAAGCCGCTCCGAGCCGCCGCCTAGTTGCGCCTTAGAACATCACCTGCATGCGGAGCAGGATTTCATCGAACTGGTCGTCACCAAACTGCGGATGACTCTGGCGGAAATCCGACCACGTGTGGATGTAGTCGGCCATGAGCTTCAGATCATCGCCGCGGATGTAGTAATTGATCCCGCCAGTGATAGAGCGCAGATCGTCATCTGCGACTTGCCCCGGATTGAACTCTTCCCACTTCACCGCGAGCTGAAGCATCTTCGGGATAACCGCGAAGGTCCCCGCGACGTAGTAGCCATTCGCGCGGAACCGCTTGAAGACCGGCGCTACGTGCGCGACATCGCGCGGACTGACGCGTTCGTCCAGATATTCGCCGATTAAGTCCAGCGGCCCGAAATGAAACGAGCCGTCGAGTCCATATCCCTCCCGCTCGTCGGCTGACGGGAGCACGTAGGACGAGAGGGAGCCGTCCGTGCCCACGAGCAGGTTGCCGGTTTGCGAAATGTTCAGCCCGCGGTCATCGCGGCTCGTGAAGTAATCGCCCCCGATCTTCACGCTCGCGTCCTGGCCGGCCAGCTCGCCGGCGAAGAGCTGCGCCTCGACCCGCGCGACATACATGTATTCGTTGTTGTCGTTCGTCGTCGTATTCCGCCCGCTGCCGTTGAAGATGCCGGCGGAATAGCTCAGCACGTCTTTGTTCTCGGGCCAGAGTTCCGCGAACGGTTTACCCCAGAGTTGGACGCCGATCTGCCGCTCCGGTGTGAGCGCCTCGGTGACCTGACTGCGCTCGATGAACGGCAGCTTCGTGTCCGGCGTGAGCTGTTCGAGACCGAACGGCGCTTTGAATTGCCCCAGCTTGATGTTGGCCTCCGCCAACTGGTGCCAGTTCACGAAAACGTCCGTCGCGCCGAAGGTCACACGGTTGGTGTTGTTCGCGAGCGTGCGACCCGATGCGTCGCGGACGTTCAGGCCCTCGTCCGAGACTTCGAAATCGCCTTCGAGCTTGAAGTCGAACTGCTCCGCGAAGTCCCCGGTAAGGTTGATGCGCGCGCGGCGCAGCCGGAAGCGATCTTTCGTCTTCACCGTGAGCGGTCCCGGGAAGCGGCCGTCGTAGGCGGAGACATCGCCGGCTTCGTACTGGCCCTGCACGAATCCGCCCAGCGCGATCTTCGCCTCCACGCCGGCGGCCGTCACCACGAGTGCCTTCTTCTCCAACGTTTTCTCGACCACGGCTTTGCCATCGGCCGACGGACGAGCCTCCTCCGTTTTGCGCGGTTCCTGCGCGGTCGCCGGTTTCGTCGACGCCTTACCTTTCTTCAACTCGGCGACTTCTTCTTTGAGCGCGGTATTCTGCTGCTGCAGCGCGGCGACAGCCGCTTCCAGCTTCGCCAGCCGCTCCGATTCGCTCTCGGCAGCCGGTGCGACCGACACGGTTCCGAAAGCAAAACTCGCGATCACCGCGAATTGAATCCGCAATGATCGACGAGCGCGTAACGAGAGTGGTAAGTGCGTCATTGGTTTGGTGCTGAATTAGGCAGATGCCAAATCGCGCAGACAAGACGTTTCGGACGTTTGTCGATCGGAACGTCGCCTTCACCGGTTGCGCTCAGTTCCCTCCTTCCAACTCCGATCGCGGCGATCCCGGGATGCCGCCGTGACCCCTAATGCCTAGGCTGCGCGCGCGCGCGACATGGATATGAACTAAGCGGCGGCCGGCTGGATGCGCCGTGGCTCTAGCCCGACCGGGAGCTGGCAGCTTCCCCTACCGGTTGTTTCGATCACGCAGACGACGCCCGCACCGGCACGCGGCGTCAGCGGCGTTTCGCGAAGCGCGGCGGGAACAACCATCGGAGTATTCCCTTCGCCGCGGATTCCTCCAGCTCGACTAGTGCCACGCCGGCCTTCGCCAGCACCACGTCGCCGCCGGTCAGCGCAAAGATCACGCGCGTAAAATCCGGTTCGTGTCCGACGAGCACGATGCTCTCCACATCGTGCGCGGTAACGATCCGCCGGAATTTTTCCGCATCGAAACCTTTGCCGAGATCCTCTTCCACCCCGAGTTCGAGACACAGCTGCTCCGCCAGGATCTGTGCGGTTTGTTTCGCCCGCGGTAGAGGACTGGTGAAAATCAGGAGTGGTTCCGCTCCCATGCGGCGTAGAAATTTCGCCACCTTCTTGACTTCGCTCCGGCCACGCTTCGTAAGCGGCCGTTCATCGTCCGGTTGATCCCAACCCGGCCAATCTGCTTCACCGTGCCTGACGAGGTAGAGGAACTTCTTCATCGCGCTAGACGATCGTCCACTTCGCGCGGCGGGTAGCGCCGGCGGTTTGCCACAAGCGCACGCCGCCGAGGTAGACATTGCGATTGTGACCGAGCTCTATGCCATCCGGCAACGGGCGGACGAGCTTCGCGTTGCCGCCGCCGAGCACGACATAGTCGGCGATCATCGCGCGCTTCAGTTCAACGATCACGTAGCTGAATTCCTCCGCCCAATCCCTCGTGCCGAGCTTCTTCATTCCCGCTTCGCCGAACCGCGCCTCGAGTGATTTCCGATGCTCGTAGGGCAGATCGCTCAACTCCAGCGACAAGACGTGGTTCTCCCACACGAGCGCCGATCCGACGCCGGTGCCGAGACCCACGAAGAGCATCCGGCCACCGCGATAGCTGCCGAGCGCCTGCAAGGCCGCGTCGTTGATCACGCGGCTCGGTCTGCCGAGTGCCTTGCGAAAATCGAAACGCGTCCAACCACCGCCGAGATGCTTCGGATCGACGAGGATCTTACCGTCCCGGACGGGCGCGGGAAAACCGATTGTGACGGCATCGAAATCCCAGTCGCCGATGTTGGGTTTCACGCGCGCGGCAAACTGGCGTGGCGTCATGTCCGGCCCGCTCTCGAATTTCACTCGCTCGTGCCGCGAAATCATCATCTTCACGTGCGAGCCGCCGATGTCGATGACGAGAACCCGTTTCATCCTCGTTCCACGCGGCTGGTGATCGGCACGAGTTTGACGGCCGGCGCGACCTGCGATTCCGCCACCTGCCGCGCTTCGCGGCGGGCGCGGTTGCGGAAGGTGAGCTGTGCCTGGGACTTCGGTTTACCCTCCTGCGGCTGCAACCTGACGTAGGTCCCGTCCGGCTGCAGTTCGCGCGCTTTCACGCGGTCGTGCAAAAACGTCGGCAGCACTTCGCTGATGATCTCTTCGCAGAGAGCCGGTGTTTCGATTGGAAATGCAATCTCGACGCGCCGGAAAAAATTGCGCGGCATCCAATCCGCGCTCGAGAGGTAAACTTCCGGATCGCCGTTGTTTGCGAAGTAATAGACGCGGCTATGCTCGAGGAACCGGCCGACAATGCTGATCACACGGATGTTTTCGCTAAGTCCCGGAACTTGCGGTCGAAGGCAGCAAATGCCCCGCACGATCAGGTCGATCTTAACGCCGGCGCAGGAAGCTTCGTATAATTTGTCGATGATCTCCTCGTCGACGAGCGAATTGAGTTTGACGGTAATCTTCGCCTCCGAGCCGGCGAGCGCGTGATCTCGCTCCCGCTCGATTTTCTCAATCAACCGCTTCTGCAGATCGAAGGGAGCGACCATGAGTTTTTTCGATCCGGGGTAACCGGCCAGACCGGTGAGGGTGTTGAAGACGATGGCCACTTCATCGGTGAGCGGCTGCGCGCTGGTGAACAAACTGAAGTCGGTATAACTGCGCGCAGTGCGGGGGTGGTAATTGCCGGTCCCGAGGTGCACGTATTGCCGCAGTCGATCGGCATCCCGGCGGACGATGAGCAGCGCTTTACAGTGCGTCTTCAATCCGACGACTCCATAAACCACGTGCGCGCCCGCTTCCTCGAGGCGGCGTGCCCACTGGATATTGGCGGCTTCATCGAAGCGCGCGCGCAATTCCACCAGAGCGGTGACCTGCTTGCCCGCGGCCGCGGCATCGATCAAGGCTTCGACGATCGGTGAATCGCCGCTCGTCCGATAAAGGGTGATCTTGATTGCGAGCACCTGCGGATCCGTGGCCGCCGCTTCCACCAGCTCGACGACCGGATCGAAACTTTCGTAGGGATGATGCAAAAGCACGTCCTGCTTGCGCATCACTTCGAAAAGGTTGGCGCCTCGTGGCAGGAGCGGATCGCGCGTCGGCTGGAACGGGCGGTCCCGGAATTTCGCGAATGCGTCGTTACTGACGAGCGGCATCAGGTGCGTCATCGAGAGCGGACCGTTGACGCGGTAGAGGTCCGCTTCGCCGAGATCGAAAAACTCGAGCAATAGCTCGCGAAAATCCTTCGGACAATTCGTCTCGACCTCGAGGCGGACCGCATCGCCGCGGCTCGATCGTCGCAGCTCCTGTTCGATACTGCGCAACAAGTTATCTGCCTCTTCTTCGTCAACGTAGAGATCGCTGTTTCGCGTGACGCGAAACGCCTGCACGCCGTCGAGAATCATGCCGGGAAACAAATCGGCAATGTTATGTTTGATCAGATCCGCGAGGTAGATGTAATCCCACGGCTCATCGTCTCCTTTGCCGCGCGGCATCAGGATCAGGCGCGACAGCACGCGTGGCACCTGGACGATGGCGTGCAGCAATTCGCCGCCGGGCTCGGTGCGGGCGCGCACCAGCAGGTTGTGGCTCTTGTTTAGCAACTGCGGAAATGGATGGCTGGCATCCACCGCCAGCGGAGTGAGCATCGGGAAGACCTCCTCCTGGAAAAACTTCCGCGCCCATGCCGTTCGCCTCGCACTCAATTGCGCCACGTCGTGAACGCGAATCCCATTCTTCGCGAGGGTAGGCCGCAGCTCATCGTTCCAAAGCGCGTACTGCGTCTCGACCAGCTCGCGCACGATCCGTTGAATCGCGTTGAACGTCTCCGTCGGGCTCAGCCCGTCCGGACCGACGTCGCTCGTTTCACTCTCTATCTGTTGCTTTATCCCGGCGACCCGGATCTCGAAAAATTCGTCCAGATTCGAACTGAAGATGGTCAGGAACTTGATCCGCTCGATCAGTGGCTGCGTCGCATCCTGCGCTTCCTCCAGGACGCGGCGGTTGAATTCAAGCCAGCTCAGCTCGCGATTGATGAAATTCTGCGGACCGGAAAAGCGTGCTTCGGCCGGCGATTGGCCGTTCTCCGCTTCCTGGATCTCGTCCGTGGCGGAAAGCGAAGCGGTTTGCGGCATCAGAGTATGTAAACTCCACTGGGCAGCAGGGCAACGCGGCTGGTCGCGCGTCACAGAATCGTAACATCAAATGCGTTGAAGGAGCCGGCGCCGCTTCGCATCGTCGAAGGAACGATGAACGGAGCCGTCGCCACCCCGGAATTCGCGCCGCCACCGGCAAAATCCGCCCGCCGTTCGACTGCGCGCTCGGAAAAGCTGATCCGAGTTTTCTTCGGCGGCAACGCCACGGTCGCGATCATCGTGCTTGTGCTGATTACCCTGTTCCTGTTCCGCGAAGGGTTCGGATTTTTTGGCGAAAACCTTGCCAATCTGCGCGTTTATCGCGCGGCAGGGCTCGAGTACGTCGACATTATTCGCGAGCAGGCGGATGCACACGCGGCGTTGTCGCGCGCGCTGAATGATGTGCGGGTGCGGGAAGTCCGTTCGCTGATACGAGACGGCAAATCGCTCGACCAGATCAACGCATCGCTTAGCCAATTCGATCAATTCGCCGGCACGTTCAGTGACGCCGGCAGCGATCTCGCCGGAATGGTCTCCGATCTTGGCGACCAGGCCTCCGCGTTAAAGGAGAAGGTGGCTGTCGAAGGCGCGACGCCACGCAGCGCGATCGACGCGCTGAGGGCGAGCTATCCGCAGTACGAGCAGATCTGCGCCAGGATGGCGGCAGTCTTGAGCGCGCTGCTCTCCGAACAGCCGTCGCTCTCAACGCCACAGGGGCAACACGCGTTTGAGCAGGTGAAAGCGCGCACGCGTGAGTTTTTGAGCGCGTTTCCCGCCCAGGCGCAGAAACTGCGCGCGTGGGATCCGACGAGACCGGTGCCTTGGTATCGCTCGATCACTTCGTTCCTCTTCG
>JBJMWX010000088.1:0-9945 GCA_045809925.1 Chthoniobacterales bacterium | reverse complement strand
ACCCTGGTCCTCCCCCAACGCCGCCCAGCGCGCCGCCGCCCCCGCCCGTTCCGTTGCTTCCGTTTCCACCGACGCCGCCGCCTCCGCCGCCGCTAGTACAAAAGGTGCCAGAGAGACTTGTCCCGCCCGTTCCACCGAGAGCTTGATTGTTATTAAACGTCATTCCACTTAACGCCAGCGCGCCGTTATTGACGAAAATCGCACCGCCCATTCCGGCCGCACCGCCGGCGCCCCCGGCGCAAATCTCGCTCTCCCCATTCCCGCCTTTCGCCTTCCCATGCACCAGGGCCAGGCCGGAGATATCCACGTTGATGCTCGTCGCCGGCGGCCCGCTCGTCGCCCCTGGCGCGCCCGGATTGATGAAAAAAATCCGCGATGTGTCGTTGCCGCTGATCGCGAGCTGATCGGAGCCCGGCCCGGTGATCGTGACGTTCCTGGTCAGGAGCAGCACGCCCGAGGTGAGCGTGATCGTTCGGGCGGTGCCGTCGTAAAAGTTAGTCGCACCGCCCGAGGTGCTGTTTGAAAAGGTGATCGTCGAGCTGTCGCAGGCGGTTGCGATCGCATCGCGCAGGCTGCCCGCGCCGCTGTCGCTCGTGTTCGTCACCACCGGGGCGGTGGTGCAAACCGCAGCGAACGTGCAGAGCGGAGCAGACCAAAAGCAAAAGGCGGTGAGATAAAGGCAGAAGCGACTGCTGGGGGATCGGTTCATAATGAAGTAGCTGGTTGCTGCGCTGATCGCGTAAAGCGGTGCCTCAGCGAAGGTCCAGCCCCTCGGGCTTACTCAGCCGCGCCGGAGATGCGTTGAAACGTCGGGTGACGTAATCGGCTGCCTTTGTATGCGAAAGGCGGATCGTGTCGAGAACATTCGATAGAACTGTCCGGCGCCTTCAGCTCGCGCGTCTTCGGATCGATGATCGCGAACTCTTCCTCGATGCCGAGAGTGAATTGGTGGTCTTTCATTACAGTCGGCGCGGTCAGGAAACCTAGGCCACCGAATTGTCATGTCGAGCGAAGTCGAGACATCTTCAGGCCGCAAAGACGGAGCTTCCTCGGCTTCCCTCGGAATGACACGGGCGAAGTGTTCTTGCGCTATGCCAATTCGTGCAACTCGCTCGGCGCACAGCCCCGTGCAGGATCGCGTTGACGGGACCGTGTTGCGGGGCGGCGGGCATTCGGAAAGCGTTAGGACAAGGCGAATATCGGGATTAGCCTCTCTGTCGCCCATTCCGGGCCGCGCGAATGCCTGATGTTCCTGGACTCAAATCACCCTATCGCCGGGTGGTGGCGGCGCTGGCCGAGAGCGAGGAGCGCTACCGCATCCTGGTCGAAGGCGTCCGTCAGTACGCCATCTTCATGCTCAATCCTGAAGGCACCATCATGACTTGGAATCGTGGAATCCACGAGCTGCTCGGGTACGATCGGGAGGAAGTTGTCGGCCGCTCAGGAGAGATGGTTTTTAACGCGACCGATCGCGCCGCCGGCGTCTTCAAGAAGGAAATGGCGACGGCGAAGCGCTCGGGCGAAAGCATGATTGAACACTCTAACCAGTGCAAAGACGGACGGGAAATCCGAGTGCACGATACCGCCACTTCGCTCTTCAATAGTGACGGGCGTCTCCTTGGTTTCGCCAAAGTCACCCGTCGCCTCGACGCTTTGTCGGATGCGCGCGCCGATGCCGTGGCGCTCGACCTGGCAAAGGCGTTGGCGACGCTTCAGGCCGAAGTCGAACATCGCCGCCGGTTGGAGACGCAGCTCCTCACCGCCGTGGAGGCAGAGCGCGAACGCCTCGGACGTGACCTGCACGACGATCTTTCACAGCGCCTCGGCGGCATTGCCATGATGATGCGCACTGTCGGTAAGCGGCTCGGTGCCGGCCCGGAGGGAACGAGGGTCCACGATCTGGCCGGGCTGTTGACTGAGGCAATCGGCGTGGCTCGCAACCTGTCCCGCGGCTTGCACCCAGTGACTTTGACAAGCCACGGGTTGCCGGCGGCGCTGGCGGAGCTGGCCGAGCGCGTCCCCACCGAGGTCGAGTTCAAGTGGCCGCGTTCGGCCCGGCTCGACATCGATCCTTCAGTCGCATTGCATGTTTACAGGATCGCCGAAGAGGCGGTCGGCAACGCCATTCGACACGCAGACGCGCGCAGAATTCGTATCGAGCTGCAAACGAAGCCGGCACGAAAAATCTGCCTTTCGATCACCGATAACGGCAAAGGTCTCAAAGAGCGCGAAGCGTCTGCCGGAATGGGATTTCAGAATATGCGGTATCGCGCGGCGGCGATTGGAGCTGCTCTTGAAACCACCAGTCAGCGCGGCAAAGGGACCTCCGTGAGGTGCACTTTTCCGTTGCGCGCACGTGTGGCGGGGTGGCGCGCTGCTTCTCCCGCGCAGAAAACGCGCGCCGATAAACGTTCAAAGCCCGCCACGCGCTCGCCACGGGCGTAAAAAAGACGTCCGCTCACTGCGGCGGGCGTCAACTCGCTAGGCCAGCTCGCGCAACTCGCGCCGGCTGACCGCCGCCTGCATGAACTTGCCCCAGCTCAGATTGTCGCGCCCCTCGACGTGCTCGCGCGCCTTGCGGATCGCCATGTCGAAAACCGCGTCTACCACCCACTCGAAATTATCGTGACCGACTGAGTTGTATTCGGCGTCCGGCGCGGGGTTGCAGAAATCGATCGCGAGAGGCACTCCGTCACGGATGGCGAACTCCACCGTATTCAGATCGTAGCCGAGATACTGGTTCAGCTGAAGCACGCCCCATTCGACGGCCTCCACGATGTTCTTCGGCGCGTTCCACTCCGTGCGATAACGAAGGTGATACGGATTGCGCGGTTCGTACGGCATGACCCGGACGGCGCGCTGATCGATGGAGTAACAGCGGAAGTACATGTCGAACTTGACTTCTTCCTGCAGCATCATGACGAGCTCGCCCGTCTCAGCGTAGGCGCGATAGAATTCCTCCGGGTTGTGAAGGCGATAGACGTTCTTCCATCCCCCGCCGGCGAATGGTTTGAAGAATGCCGGCCAGCCGATGTAATTGAACATCGCATCCCAATCGAGCGGGTAGGCGAGATTGCGGAATGAATCCGCCGAGGTGCCTGGCGGCATGCTGTGCGAGGGCAGAAGGACTGTCTTCGGCACCTGAACGCCAATCCTGGTCGCGAGCGCGTTGTTGAAGAATTTCTCGTCCGCGCTCCACCAGAACGGATTGTTGACCACCGCGCACCCGCTCAGCGCTTCGTTCTTCAACCAGCCGCGATAGAACGGCACGTCCTGCGAGATACGATCTATCACCACCGCGTAACCCGTCGCTTCGCCCTGGATCACCTTATCGATCCGGACCGGCTCGGCCATGATGTCGTTGCCGCCGGTCTTCTGATTAACCCGCTCGATGAATGCCCATGGGAAGGAGTTTTCCATTCCGAAGAGGATGCCGATTTTTTTCATAGGGTGTGATTCGTTAGGCCGTCAGTGCGCTTCTGTCATTCCGAGGCGAGTCGAAGAATCCTCGTGCCTCGAAGATGTCTCGGCTCCGCTCGACATGACAGCAACAGAATCAAATTGTCGACAGGTAGTAAGGCATCATGTCGCGCCAGTAGTTCCAGTCATGGCCACACCACTTGCGGTCGTCGAACCAGTGGCGAATCCCTTTCGAATTCAGAATGCCCGACATGCGGAGCGATTCGTGTCGCGTGTTGTCCCATTCGCCGGTGCCGAGGATGACGCCCATGTGGTTGTACTTCCACGGGTCCGAGATGTTGGGGATGTACTCGTAGGGGTTGTTAAAATAAATATTGTCGTCGTGATAGCCCTGAAAGAAATCACTGATATCGAAGGCGCCGCTCAAACTAATGACGTGGCTCACCTCATCCGGATGGCGAAAGGCGATGTTGAGCGCGTGATACGCGCCGAGGCTGGCTCCGCAAAGGGCGACGCGGTGAGTCGAACATTCCCGGCGGGCCAGATCGAACACGTCATAGCGGATGACGTTTTCGTAGGCGATATGCGTTCGGATCCGGTCCGCGGGATGGATCCGTTTGTTATAGAAACTGTCGAGATCGACTGAATCGACGCAGTAAGCGGTGACGCGGCCGCTATCGATAAATGGCGCGATCGAGCCGATCAGACCAAAGTCCTTGTTCTGGTGGTAACGCCCGAACGAGGTTGGATAAATGATCAGCGGCAGCCCGCCGCCATTGCCGAAAACGAGCATCTCGAACTCGCGGCTCATGTGCGGCGAGTGCCAGCGGAGGTAGCGTTCGTTCATTCGTCAGGGGCGGCAACTCTAGGGCGGAGTCGCTGAGGCCGCCAAGGAATTAGCGCAGACCTCGCCACGGTCAACGACCTACAGCCGCGCCGTTGGACAAGCGCGATTTCCTCCGCGATTCATTTCGTGTCCATGCCCGAACACACGCTCACCGGTAATATTCACCACCACACTCATTTCGAGTCGAAGATTCTGCGGAATCGGCGCGACGTATGGGTCTATTTGCCGCGCGGTTACCGGCGCAACAGGCGGGAGCAGTATCCGGTGCTTTACCTGCACGACGGTCAGAACGTTTTCGATGCAGCGACCGCCTTCAACCATGTCGAGTGGGGCGTGGATGAAACGGCGCAGCGCCTCATTCGGAAACGGCTAATGGAGCCGACGATCATTGTCGCAGTGGCCAATACGGGCGAGAATCGGATTCATGAATACGCGCCGACACCGGCGCGAATTTCGCCACCCAAACGCAAACGCAGCAAAGGGTTGCTGCGCAAGTACGGCCGCTTTCTGGTCGAGGAATTAAAACCGTTCATCGACAAGATCTACCGGACCCGTCCCGAACCCGAGTTCACCGGAATGGGCGGCTCATCGCTGGGCGGACTCGCGACGATGGCGCTGGGACTGTGGTTTCCGAATGTCTTTACGCGACTGGCCGTGATGTCGCCGTCGATCTGGTGGGACGAATGCGTCATCTACGACATGGTGGAAGCGATTCAGGATGGGGCGCGGCCTCCGCTCAAAATCTGGCTCGACACCGGCACCTTTGAACCCGGATGGGAGCGCGCTCGCGCACTGCGCGACCGGCTCGTGGAAAAAGGATGGCGCCTTTACGACGATCTTCATTACACCGAAGTCGAAAACGCTGAACACACCGAAGCGGCCTGGGGTGCCCGGGCCGAAGAAGTGCTGCGTTTTCTTTTTCCCCCGTTACCGCCGCCGATCGAAGTTCAATCGCGCGCTACGCGAATAGCCGTTCGATTGCGTCCACGGCTGGCAGCGGCCTAGGCAGTCGCCTTCGGCCCGGCCTCTTCGAAACGGCCCATCCGGCGAAACTTGCAGTAGCGCCCTTCGAGCAGTTCGTTCGGCGAAAGCGCACTCAGTCGTTCGAGGTTGTGAAGTAACGCGACCTTCAGGTTCTCCGCCGCAGCCGCATGGTCGCGATGCGCGCCGCCTTCGGGTTCGGGCACGATTTCATCCACCACTCCAAGGCTGATCAGGTCCTGTGCAGTCAGCTTCAGCGCCTCCGCCGCTTCGGCTGCGTGGCGCCGATCTTTCCAGAGGATCGCCGAGCAGGCTTCCGGGCTGATCACCGAATAGTAGGCATTCTCCAGGATCAAGACGCGATCCGCGACGCCAATTCCGAGCGCGCCGCCCGAGCCGCCCTCGCCGATCACGGCCGCGACAATCGGAACGCGCAGATTCGTCATTTCGCGCAAATTAACGGCAATGGCTTCGGAGATGTGGCGCTCCTCGGAGCCGACGCCCGGATAAGCGCCGGGTGTGTCGATGAGCGAGACGATCGGGAGTCCGAATTTCTCGGCCAGCCGCATGAGGCGGAGCGCCTTGCGATACCCTTCCGGGTGGGCGCAGCCGAAGTTCCGCTTCACGTTCTCCTTCGTGTCGCGACCTTTCTGGTGCGTGATGACGACGCAGCGGAACGCGCCAATCGTGGCCAGGCCGCTCGGCATTGCTTTGTCGTCGCCGAAAACGCGATCGCCGTGCAGTTCCACCCATTCGGTGAAACACCGGCTGATGTAATCGAGGGCAAAGGGTCGTTGCACGTGACGCGCGAGCTGGACTCGCTGCCAGGCGCTGAGGTTGGTGTAAATCTCGCGCTGCGTCTCCAGAATTTTCCTCTCCATCGCAGCGACCTCGGAGTCGAAGTCGAGATCGTGCTCGTCCGAGTGACTCTTAAATTCCTGGAGTCGCCGTTGTAACTCGACGATCGGGCGTTCGAAATCGAGAGGCTGAATCTCCATCAAGAAAAGTGAGTCGTTAAACCGGTCACGCCGTTGCATTGCGAGGCTGCGGGCGCCTTCGCTGATCCTTGTAACCGTTTAACCATTTAACTCTTTTAACCGTCTTAACTCAATCGGTGATCGTTACCGCCGTCTTGGTGTTCACCAGGCTGCTGAGCTCGTCCAGGTCCTTGGCCGCAAGACCGAGCCCGCTTCCAGCCGGCGGCGCGTCATTTGTCGGAGGTTCGACAAACAAGGTATAGCCCGCCTGGGCGAAGCGTATCCAATGAATCGCCTCCCGATATTCGCGCGAGCCGAGCCCGACCCGCTTGCCCGCGCGCCAGGCCAGCACTTCGGCCACCTTCGTGTTCAGCCGCGGCGGCTGCTTGGCCGGCAATTTCACGGCCCTGATGTGGTACTGCTTAAAAAATGCGCCGTGGTTGAGCAGGATAACGACCTGCGGTTTCCGCTGGATAAAGAGCGCAAACTCCGGGTGCGCAATCCAAAGCCGCTCGCCGATCCGCAGCATCGTGCTGTCGAGCTGGTTAATCTTCATGATCAATTCCGGGGTCGTTTTCGTCTTCTGCGCCACGCGGTTGATCACGTCACCGGATCTGACAATGTACTCCTGCTTTTCGGGCGAGGGATAATCGGAGAGCAGGATCTGCATGTTGAGGTCGCCGAGCAGATCCTTCGCTTCTTCGGAGTGTTGACCGCTCGGATACTTCTGCAGGAACAACACGAGCGCGTCGCGGCATTCACTTAGCTTGCCATCCTGACGAAGCCGGGCTGCAGCCTGAAATTCGGGCAGACTGACGTCGGCCGGCGGAGGCGTTGCGATCTGCCCTGTCTGTTCAGCTCGCATCGTCTGCTCCGGCTTGACGAACAGGTCATAGGAAAAAAACGCGGCGCCGCCGAAGATCACCACGGCGAGGAGCAGGACAAAAAGCCACTTCATGATCGGTCAATTCTGGAATCGGCGCTGCCCGGTCATTTCGCCGCGCCGCGGCGTTTGAGCAACGGCGATTACGCCGGCCTACTGCTGTTTTGCAGTCCCGCCGAACACACCGCGCCACAAACGATAGCGTGGCTGGTCGATATCGTTCGTCCAACTAAACTGACAATCCTGGCAGTAGAATTCCTTCGGGATAACTTTGAGCACGAGGAGGATGGCGGCGAGCCCTGGCACAAACGGAAACTTCCGGGCCAGCTGCGGGTAATCGATCCGTGGGGATCGGCATTGCGGGCAACGAATCGCCGACCCGATCTCCGGGTCGCTTGCCTCCCACTCCACGAGGAGATTCTGCGCGGCATCGAAGTCCTTCTCCTCCACCATCACCTTGGCGTTGGCATGCGGTTTCGAACGGGATGTCACCTGTTGCAGCTGCCCTTCGGACACGACATCGGCGTGCACCCGGGATTTTTGGAAACGCTCCTTGAGACGCCGCGCCTTGGCCGGATCATCGAATGTGGCAATGGTCACCATGTCGTTACGCTCTCACGCCCCGCTCAGCGATCAAACAACAACTACGACGCGGGCGCAAGATTCGGCGGTGGAAACCATTTGTAGAGCATTAGGTAAACGACTACGCCCGTGACCGAGACGTAGAGCCAGATCGGCATCGTCCAGCGGGCGATCGAGCGATGTCGCTCCCACCGGCGGCGAAACACCGGCACGAGCGTCGCAATGACCAGCGGCAGAGTAACAAAAGCGAGCAGGATGTGGCTGATCAGAAGCGTGAAATAAATCGGCCTAACGAGTCCACTGGCGGTGAAGTGGGTCGATTTCTCGCCGACGTGCGCGTGGTAAATCAGATAGCCGGTAAGAAATCCGGTCGAGGAGACAATGGCCGTGACCATACAGGCGATATGTTGCCGCCAATAGCCGCGCCGGATCACGTACCAGCCGGCGGAGATGAAAATCGTGCTGACGAGATTCAGCGATGCATTCAGCGCCGGCAGGTCCGTGATGCTCATCGCGCGACCACAGTAGCAAAACGCTTGACGCCTGCCGCCGCTGAACGAGATATCCGCTCCGTTATTTTCAAACAACTCGCATAAAATGCATTCAATTGTCTCAGGGAAACTCCTCCGCCACGCGTTCTTCGTCCTCGCTCTCCAATTCGCCGCTCTCGGCAGCGCCAGTGCGATCACCTTCACTCCGGTCTTCGACCAGGCCGCAACTGATCCGGTTTCACAGCAACAGCAGCAGGCCACGAGCGACGCGCTCAACAAGTTCAGGACTTATTTCCAGCCGAGCAACATCACCGTGCGTGTCGAGTTTAACTTTCACGATCTCGGCAACACCGGCACGCTCGGACAAGGCGGCCCGGCCGGTTTCCAGGTGCAGAACGGCGTTTATTACGCCCAGGCACTTTACAATTTTATCGCCAAGAGCGATCTCGCCGGAGGGGCGGTCGCGCTCAACGTCGAGATGAACACGAACTCGTCGACGTCGTGGTTTTATGGCGCCTCGACGCCGCCCGCTGGCCAATACAGCTGGCAGTCCGTCGTCATGCATGAGGTCGGTCACGCGATGGGCTTTATCGACACCGTCAACCAGGACGGCAGCTACGTGAACGCCGGACCGAGCATCTTCGAAACGCTCGCCACACTCGGCATTGGCGGCTCGGCAGTGTCGTCGCTCGATCAACCGGCCCGCGCCCAGGCCGTCATCAGCAACAACATCTATTGGAGTGGCCAGTTCGGGATCGCATCGAATGGCGGTAATCCGATCAAGCTCTACTCGCCCAATCCTTACGAAAGCGGCTCGAATTACTCCCATATCGATCCGTCGCAGAGCGCTATCGCCGGGCTCTACTATCCGAGCCTTGCTGACGCCACCTACTTTCCCGGCCCGACCGCGCAGGAGCTGGCGATCTTCCACGACATCGGCTGGGCGACCTCGCCCTTCAACGTGCAGCTGGCCAACATCTCGACGCGCGTCGTTATCGGCACGAGCGATCAGGTCGGGATCGGCGGGTTCATCATTCGCGGTACTAAGCAGAAGAAAGTGCTGATCCGCGGCATTGGGCCTTCCTTGCAAGCGCGTGGCGTGAGCGGCGCGCTAAGCGATCCCCTCCTCGAATTGCACGACGCGGCCGTCGGGTTGATCGCTTCGAACGATAATTGGCGCAGCGCCGCAGAGGCGACTGAGATCCAGAATATTCTGCCGCCGACCGACGATCGTGAATCGGCAATGATCCGCACGCTCGATCCCGGAAAATCCTACACGGCGATCATTAAAGGCACGAATGGATCGACGGGTGTTGGGCTCGTCGAGATTTACGACCTCGAGGCGAACTCGGGACCGGATCTGGCGAACATCTCGACCCGCGGCAACGTCCTCACCGACGAGAACATCATGATCGGCGGCTTCATCGTCCAAGGTGTGACGGCGCAGACGATGGTTGCTCGCGGCCTTGGGCCGTCGCTTACCGCCGCCGGTGTGAGCGGTGCCCTCGCCGATCCGACCCTCGATATTCGCGATACCCAAGGCAACCTCCTGATCACGAACGACAACTGGAAGGACGATGCCAACCAGGCGAACGCACTTCAGCAGAACAAGATCGCGCCGACGAATGATTTCGAGGCAGCGGTTATCGTCAACGTACCGGCCGGCACGTACACCGCGCAGCTGCGCGGCAAAAACGGTGGGAGCGGTGTAGGCCTGGTCGAGATCTATAAAGTTGGGATTTTCGTGGTGTTTGGATAGTGTGT
>JBJMWX010000087.1:0-11221 GCA_045809925.1 Chthoniobacterales bacterium | reverse complement strand
CACCGGCTGCGAGCAGGCGCGAATGAATGACCTCACCACGAACATTGTTGACTGCCTCGATGGCATCTCCTCCGCAGTTCATGATTTGCGAGCCGTCGAGCATAGCCGTGAGGAATCCTGCGCCAGTATTCATGTGAATTCCGTCCTCGAGAACATTCTCAATGATGCTGTTGCACACCTTTAGATTACCCGTTGCGTTGAGCGCGGCATCGATTCCCCGACTAGTCATGCCGTAGATCGAGCAGTGATCTACCACGACAGTCTTCGCGGCGAGGTAACGGATGCCGTTTGTACCAGTCCCTGCCCCGTTCAAGGACAGATCTCGAAGAATCACCGTATCGTTCACACCCGCGTTGACGATTACGCCCGCAGGAGAACCAGCGGAGAGAATGCCGGCCAAGGTTCCCGTTCCGTTAATCGTGATCGATTTGGTGATGGTGACAACTCCGAAGCCGCCTGGATCGAGGACACTGATCTCGCCGCCAGCAGCCGTTTTTGAAATTGCGCCCGCGAAGGTTTTGCACGGCGCGGTTCGGCTGCAGGGGTTTGCGTCGTCGCCGACGCCGGAGACCCATGTGCGGGTGGCTTGTGCGTGAGCGCTGAGCGCAAATCCGCAGAGGACAGCGGCAATGGACAGGAATCGTGACATAGTTCGGATGTTCATAATTGGTGTGTTCATGGGGACGTTCTGGACTGAACGACCCGGAGGCTATCAGCACGTGGCCAGCACGGTCAATCGAATTTTATGTGCACCGCGTTGGAATCGAACCAACAACCCAGTGATTAAGAGTCACTTGCTCTGCCAATTGAGCTAGCGGTGCGTTTGTGCGCGGAACGCGCGGGCGGAAAAGTTCGTCAGGCGCGACGACTTCGCAATCCAAAAATCGCCGGCGGCGGCTTTCGCAATCTCAAGCACGCCAGGCGCGTTCCTGGCGTTTCAGGACAGCTTCCAGCAACTCGGAGCCGGTCATCCGGGCGGCGGCTTCGTGGGGGCAGGACGCGACACATTGCGGATGCGGCTCGCCGTGTTCGCCGCGCGCATCGCAGAGATCGCAGTTGGCCGCTTTCAGCTGCGCAACCTTGATCGTGCGGCCAGCGTGATCGGGATCCGGTGTTTCGATCGTGCGGCGGACATTCGGCACCATGAAAATGCTGCCGTAGGGACAGTTGGAGGCGCACAGGCCGCAACCGATGCAATGATCTTCAATGACGATCTGGAGATGTTTTCCGCGATGGATCGAGTCGACCGGGCACCCGGCCATGCAATGCGGGTCGGTGCACGAGCGGCACGAGGTGGCGACGAGATACTGGCCGAAGCGCAGGCCGTCCCGGAGCAAACGCGTGACCGGCACGCCGTGTGAAGCGGTGCCATGCCGCTCAATGCAGCCTTTCGTGCATTCGTCGCAGCGCGTGCAGAGATCCATATCCAGGGTGAGGACGCTCTGGCCTTCGTAGAGGCCCTGTTCGACATAACTGCTGAGGAGCGGGTTGATCTCCACGTTCCCGCGCAAGGCTCCGAGTGATTGCTCGACGAGACGTCGCCGCAGCAGGGGATAACGCCGGATCAGCTCGATGAAATCTTCACGGTCGAGACGTGCCAGCTCGAGGTAATTCAAGGCCGAGCAGGTCGCGGTTCGGTATCCGGGCGGGATGATGTTGCCGGGCTGATCACCGTTTCGTTGAAATGCCTGCGCGAACTCTCGGTCGATTTCGTCGGCCGTTTTCGAAACGTCGGCGGGCGAGATTCCGAGCAGCCCGATTTCGCCGATGATTGACCCCGGTCCGCGGGTCAGAACACGGACTTCGTTCTGGTATTGATGAACGCCGATCCGAACATGCCCGAGGCGAACGATGTAAAGCTCGCGCGCTTCGTCCCCTTGCTCGAACAGCACCTGGCCCGGATTGACGCGCACGAAGCTGAGCCGGTGCCGGAGAAAGTCGACAATCTCGCGGTACTGGTTTTCTGGAATGTCTTTGAATACGGCGCTGCTTTGCAGAACGAGATCGAGCGAGCGCGATCGGTAGGCGCTCTCGAATTTCACGCGCCGACTTGGCAACCGCATCAGCCGGTCGAGAACATTGCGGCGGACTTCCCAAATCTCGGCGTCGTCGACAACGCGCACGTCGGCGGTGCGGGGGGAGCCGCTCAGGCAGGCCATTTCACCCGCGATCACGTCGGCCGGCGTGAGCTGCGCCCGCAGGACCGGCGTGCGCCCGCGACTGAAGAACGCGCCGCTCGGCTGGACTCCGCGCATCCGAATCGCGGCTTCGAGTTTGCCGGATTTGATGATGAACGCCGTGTTGCCGGCTTCGCCTTCGCGGCAGAGCAACTGGCCGGCGCGCAGGTAACGCCGCACGACGAGCCCCTGCTGCCAGAGCAGGAACTTCGGCGGCACACCGGCGAAGACCGGATCGCGCACCAGTTCCGCGGGCGTGACAATCTCGGCGCGGCCTTGACGCGCGCGAGGCTTCACCTTTGCGACGGGCTTAAACGTGATCGCCGTTGTGGGGCACGACACCATGCACTCGCCGCACTGGACGCAGGTCGACTCGCCCATGCCGTCGTTGAGGTCGAAGCCGATGCCGGCAGTGAAACCTTTGCCGGTCCGTCCGATGACGTTGTTTTCCATTACCTCGTCGCAAGCGCGGACGCAGCGATCGCAAAGAATGCACGCGCTATGATCCACGGTGAAAACCGGGGACGAGAGGTCGAGGCCACGACGGCCGCGCGGCGGCGGGATCAGGGGCGGTGTTTTCGACATTGCGTCGAGGCGCAAACGTGATGCGCTCGCGCCGGTGCGCTCCGTTGCCTGCTGGAGTTCGTTAAAAGGCGCGAGCTGTTTCGCCAGCTCCGGTTCTGGCGCCGGCTTGAGGTGATCGCAGGCGAGGAGTTCGGTCACGAGCTTGACCGATTGGCGAACGCGTTCGCCGTCCGCACCAGGCGCGTTCATGGTGAAGACTTCCATCCCGTCCTTCACCGGATGCTGGCAGGCGGGCAGCAACTTCCTCTCGGCCGCGCGCCGGCCGCGCTTCTGTCCGTAGATCTGCACGACGCACAAGCGGCATACCGCCACCGGCCGCATGTGCGGCAAATGGCAGAGCGTTGGGATCGGGATTTTCGCCTCGTCGCCAGGCTGCTCGACGTAGAGCTTCACCGCCGCGTCGTAAATCGTCGTGTAGCGCGGCGTCGTGCGGCCTTCGAGATCCTGGACGATATTGCCGTTCGCGTCTTTCAGCGGTTCGGCCAATGGCACGCTTACCGGCTGCCCGTCGATCTGAAGCGTAACCGTCTTCGTGTAATCGGATTCCGTCGGCGCATCGAGGCGGACGAGCTGGCCGTTAATGTCGCGACTGAAAATGCCTTCGTCGTCGTCGCGGACGAACATGCCGGCGGGCGTTTCTGGAAGAACAGCAGCCATCTCAGCTAATGAATTGCTCCGTTCCGCAGGTGCATGGCAACATCATCACCAAAATAATTGACCGCCGTGCGCAGGGGTACCGGGACAGAGCGGCCGAGCCCGCAGATCGATGCCAGCTCAATCGCTTTTCCCATCTCCCCGATCAGCGGAATCAACTCCGATTCCCAGCGCTCCCGGGAAATCGTTCCGTCGATCAACGTCGTCCCGAGCGAGACGAACTTTTGCGAACCGATGCGGCACGGCACGCACTTGCCGCAGGATTCGTTGCGGAAGAATTCGAGCGAGTTCAGCGCCTGCGCGGCCATGTCGCGGCCTTCGGCGTAAACCACGAGGCCCGCGCCGAGCGCCTGGGTGGGACTGAGCGCGCGGAACAAGTTCAGCTCCAGCTCGAGATCGAGGATGTCGAGCGAATCGGCATTAAGATCGAAGCCGCGGCGCGCTGCGACCGCCTGCCACGATTTGTTGTTCACATGATCGCGCGGCAATCCGGCTTTTGTCGTGAGCTTCGCCGGCAGAAAACCGCCGGATGGCCCTGAGGGTGCAAAGCCTTTCAGCGGCCGGTCCTCGACAATGCCGCGGCAGTAGCCCTCACCGTAAATGAGCTCGCGCAGGGTCATGCCCATGGCCACTTCGTAGACGCCGGGCCGTTTCACGTCGCCGGAAACGGAGAAGAAGCGCCGGCCTTTCCACGAGTTGACGCCGTGCCCGGCGTAGGCTTTCCCGCCGTTGATCACGATGTAAGGAGTCCATGCGAAGGTCTCGACGTTGCTCACCAGCGTCGGCAGGTCGTTCAATCCGTTCGTTTCCAGCTTCGGCGGCATGTTGCGCGGTTCCCCGCGCCGGTCCGACATTGCCTCGATGAGCGCGCTTTGTTCTCCGCAAATGTAACCACCCGGACTCACGAATACCGAAACCGGAAATGGATGTCCGAGCAGCGATGCTTCTGGTCCGCAAAATCCAAGTTGCTCCGCGCGCGCGATCTCGGCGCGGCATGCTTCGATTTGCTCCTCGTATTCGTGCCGGATGAAAATGAAACCTTCGGTCGCTTCCGTGAGGAGACCGGCGAGGATCACTCCTTCGAGCACGACGTGCGGGGTCCGGAGCAGGAGCTCGCGATCTTTAAAAGTTCCCGGCTCACTCTCATCGCCGTTTACAACAATGAAGCCGCTCGTGTCGCGGTTACGCTCGTAGGCATTGCGGATGGCATCGCGAACATCGCGCCATTTTTGGATGGCCGGAATTCCCGCGCCGCCCATTCCGCGCAGGTCGGCATCCGCGAGTTCAGCGAGTACTGTCTCCGACCAGCCCGCGAGCTCCGGGCCTTTAGCCCAATCGCTCTCGGTGCGCCAGGCCCGGACCGCGTCGGCAATGTTGTCGTCGAGAGATCCCGCCGGATCGTGTTGGACGGCGCGTTGCCGGAATTGCTCGATTCGCGCGGGGGTCCAGCTGAGCTCGGTGCCGAGTTTTTCGGCCGCTGAATCCAAGGCCGCTTCACGCGATGCCAATGCCTGCACGATGGCTGCGTAGGAGGACGGTTTGCCGGCGTAGGGATCGATCTTCCATGCCGCCGACGAATATTCGAGATCGCGGTCGTGGTCCGGCGGGGGCGCTTTGCCATCGAGGCAGGCGCGCGCGATTTGCTTCAGGTCCTCTGTCGTTCGCCCGACGTAATAACGTTCATGACCTGAACCGGCCAGTGCCACGCAGGCGGCCGGCGCGCGATCGCATCGGCCGAGACACGAAACGCCTTGCACCGCCACCTGTCCCTCGCGCGATTGAGCAGCGGCCGTCAGATCGGTTATTATCTTGCGTGAACCGGCGAGGTGACACGCCATATCGCGGCAGACGCGGATCGTCACCGGCGGCGGCGGCGCGAGGCGGAAATGCGGAAAGAAACTTGCCACGCTGTGCAGCCGGTAAAGCGGCACGCCCGATTCGGCGGTGTACTGCTCGAGCGCGTCGCGCTTCAAGTAGCCGAATTGATCCTGTATGCGCTGCAAAGCGCTAATGAGCGCGCCCATGGAACCTGAGGGTTTGATGCACTGGCAGTGATGCACTTCCGGCAGTCGCTCAGGCAAGGCAAAAAGGTGGCGGGACCAGCCCCGTCGCGTCCGATGGCGTCACCTCACGCATCGATTCGCGCGTTCGCACACCTGTTTCGGCGGCACGTTTTGCGTTACATCGGCCAGCATCCGCTGCTCGCGGCGCTGAACGTTCTCAGCGTCGGCCTCGGCGTCGCGGTTTACCTGGCCACGCAAATCGCAAATCAGAGTGCCAACCGCGCTTTCATGGCGTCCGTCGATTTGGTCGCAGGTAGAGCCGATCTGCAAATTACGGCGCCGGGTGGACTGCATGACGACGTTCTGCCGCAGGTCTTGAAGGCGACCGGTATCGCGGCGGCCACGCCGATCGTGCGCGGATTCGTGACCATGCCGCAATGGCCTGGCGAGTATGTCGACCTTCTTGGCATCGATGTGTTCACAAACGAAGCGTTCCGGACGTTCGATCTCGCCGGATTCGACGGGAAGGAGATCGATCTGGAGAACTGGCTTGGAAACGCGAACACGATCGCAGTCTCAGAGGAGTTCGCGACGCAGCACAATCTCCATCGCGGCGATGTGGTTCGCGCGCAGCTCAATGGCATCGAGCAGTCGTTACGGGTTGCATTCCTGCTGAAGAAGGACCGCGATTCGCTCGCCGATCCGCACTTTGCCGCGATCGACATCGGCTGGGCGCAGGAACTGTTCCGGCGTCGTGGAGTTCTGAGTTCGATTCAACTGCGGCTCGCGTCGGGTGCCGATCGCGCGCACGTCGTAGACGGCTTGCGGCAGTTGGTCCCACCGGACGCGACGATCGCGTCGCCTGCGCAACGCGGCGAGCAGGTTGAAAAGATGCTCGGCGGTTTCGAGCTCAACCTCACCGCGATGAGCCTGGTTTCACTGCTCGTCGGCATGTTCCTGATCTACAACTCGGTGTCGGCGTCGGTTGTTCGACGCAGGCACGAGATTGGCATCCTGCGCTCGCTCGGCACCACCCGCGGCGAAGTGCGCGCGCTCTTTCTCGGTGAGGCGGCTGCTCTCAGCGGGCTCGGAATCATTATCGGATTAACCGGCGGGGTGTTGCTTTCCCGCGGGCTCACGCATGTTGTTGCCGGCACAATTTCGTCGCTCTACTTCCTGGTGAACGTCACGAGCTTGCGAATCGCCGGCGTGACAGTGGTCACCGCGGCTGCGATCGGAGTCCTTTCATCACTTACCGCCGCGTGGTTGCCGGCGCGGGAAGCCTCAGAGATCGCGCCGGTCGAAGCCTTGCCTGGCGCGATCACGGCTGAACATCGGCGGCCGCCGCAGATCGTATGGTTGGGCTCGGGCGCATTAGCTATCTTGCTCGCTGCGGCTCTCTCGTTCCTGGCGCTTACAACCGGACCGCGCTGGTTGGCCTTCATCGCGGCGTTCTTCGTCCTTACCGGCTTTTCAGTACTGGTTCCACCGATCGCAGCTCGCTTCAGCAGTTCCTCCGCGCGTCTCCTTCGTGCCGCGCGCGCCTACGTCGGGATGGTGGAAGCTGAAATTGCGGCCGCAAACCTCGGCCGCGCCTTGATGCGCAACTCCATCACCATCGCGTCGCTCGCGGCGGCGATTGCGATGACGGTTGGCGTCACGGTCATGGTGTTTTCGTTTCGCACCACGGTGCAGGCGTGGATCGACCAGACCCTGCTCGCCGACTTGTTCATCGCCCCCGCTTCGAACGAAGTGGTTGGGCCATCATCTTTTGTTCCGCCCGGCGCCATTCCGTTTCTCGAGTCGCAACCTGAAGTGGAAGCGATAGATACCTTTCGCGAAATCGACCTGCCGTTCCGGAGCGGCACCATCGCGGTGGCGGTCGTGCGCGGCAGCCCTCGTCGAACATTGCAATTCATCCGTGGCGACGGGGCGGAGATCTTGAAGCGCTTCTACAGCGACGAATGCGTACTGGTGTCCGAGCCCTTTGCGCGTCGCCACCGCTTACGCGACGGCGATGTTCTCGACCTGCCAACCCCGCTTGGCGTGCGACGCTTTCCGATCGCCGGCACCTTTTACGATTACACGCGCGACCAGGGTGTGGTGTTCATTTCGACAAAAAATTTCCAGCGTTCCTGGAAAGACGATCGGGTCAACAGCCTCGCCATTTACCTGAAGAGCGGCGCGGCGGCCGACTCTCTGATCACGCGGTTTCGACAACAGTTCAGCCGGGCGGGCGAGTTCATGATCTTTTCCAACGCTTCCCTGCGGCAACGCGTCTTCGAGATTTTCGATCAGACATTCGCGGTTACCTATGTGCTCCGCACAATCGCGGTGATCGTCGCGCTGATCGGCATCTTTCTCTCGCTTACCACATTGATCGTCGAACGTAGCCGTGAGCTGGCAGTGATTCGTGCGCTCGGCGGGAGTGCGGCTCAGGTGCGCCGGCTGCTGCTATGGGAGGCGGCATTCATCGGAATGCTGGCCGCGGTCGTCGGGATCATCTCCGGCGTGTGTCTTTCGGTTGTCCTGACCGGCGTAATAAATCGCGCGTTTTTCGGCTGGACGATTCGACTCGCGTTTCCGTGGGCTGCGCTGCTCCTTACCCCGACGTGGATTATCGCCGCCGCGGTCATCGCCGCGATCGTGCCGGCATGGCGTGCGGGCAGATTGTCGCTAAGTGAAGCGTTGCGTGCCGAATGAGAAGCGGAGTTCCTGTCGTCTGCGCGCTCCTCAGCGCATCCATGCTCGGCCTTTCCGCTGAGGACAGCGGCCCGCACAGCGTGGATTGGAGAATTGCCGAGCCGGGCTGGCAATATGTCTTTCCACCCGATCATCACCTGCATGCCGATTTCAAGACCGAGTGGTGGTATTTTACCGGTAATCTCAATGACGAGAGCGGCCGCCGTTTTGGATACGAGATCACATTTTTCCGCGAAGGAATTCGACCGCCCGATCAACGGCAGCAGCCGATCTCGCGCTTCGTGGTCGATCAGCTGAAGTTCGCGCACTTCGCCATCACGGATGCGAAAGGTCGACGTTTTTTGTTCCAGCAGAAAACGAGTCGCGGCAGTTTCGGCGAAGCGGGATTCGATGCCGGGGACCGGATCGCGTGGCTCGATGATTGGGGGCTGAGCTTGAACGGGGACGGCAGCTTCGATCTTGAAGCGCAGAGCGGCGATGTCTCGGCACGTCTTCATCTCGTGCCTGCAAAGCGGCCGGTAATTCACGGCGAGAACGGCGTCAGCGTTAAGGCATCCGCTGCCGGACACGCATCGTGTTACTACTCGATCACGCGGCTCGGCACGACTGGGACATTGCGCATCGACAACCTGACGCATCCTGTCACCGGAGAAAGCTGGTTCGATCATGAATGGGCGACGAATCAACTCGCCGCGGACGAGATCGGGTGGCATTGGCTCAGCGTGCAGTTTGCCGACGGGACTGAGTTGATGCTCTACCAAATGCGGCTGAGAAACGGCGGGGTCGATCCAAGTTCCAGCGGCACGTTCATCCGGTCAGACGGCAGCACGTTGCATTTGTCGGCTGCCGATTATGGGATGAGGCCGACACGCTTTTGGAAAAGCGACACGACCGGTGCGCAGTATCCAATCAGCTGGCAGGTGGACATTCCAAAACTTGGGCTGCAGCTTCAGGTTGCGCCGGTGCTCGAGAATCAGGAACTGGCGCTCGGGCCGCTGACCTACTGGGAAGGCGCGGTCGATATCGCGGGCGCGGCGCAGGGGCGCGGCTATCTCGAGTTGACGGGCTACGCGTCGCCGATGAGAACCGGGACAGCCCTGTTCCGCTAGGGCGATGACACGGCTCGCACTCATCTTTGTCGTCGTCTTGCTCGCTGTCGCTGCGGTCTATCGACACGCCCCGACGCAATTTCTGCGCGCGGAGAGCGGCTGGTACCTCGCGATGTCGCACGCGGATGACGTAACGCAGCGTTCGGTCGTACGGAACTTCTTCACCACGAGTTACGGCGGGCACTACACGCCGCTCGCATTCCTCTCAGAATTTGCGACGGCGAAGATTGCCGGTGCGCTCCGCATGTTTTGGAAGTACCGACAGGTCCTGGTGCTGGCGCTTGCCGGCACGGCAACATTTGTCGCGCTCGACGCGATCGCGGGTTTGTTTGTGGACCGATGGCGGCATTCGCTTGTCGCCGGCGCGCTAACGGCGGTAGCGATTTTTCAACCGGCAATGGTGGAGCTCGTCGCGTGGCCATTCATGGTCATGCAACTTCTCTGGTGGACGATTTCGATGGTTGCGGTTTACGCGATCGCGCGAGCTGCGGCTGACGTTCCCGCATCACAAGAATGGGTGACGGTGGCGGTGGCGGCGGCATACGGATCGATGCACGTATCCGGCCTGGGGCTGATCACAGTCACAGCGGGGTTCGCGGCATTGATCGCGCTGCGCGCATCGATCCGAAGAAAAGCCATCGTCGTGATCGGCTGTCTCGCGGCGGCTCACGCTGCGGCGATGGTTTTGCTCCTGCCGCACGGCAGCGCAGCTGGCGGCGGCGTGCCGGTGATTGGCGCCGTTCGCCTGCTGCTCGGGTTCATCGCGCGGTTCGCGGTCGCCGGTGCGCAAAGTTTCACCGGCATCGCGCCGGTCGAGGCGAATCCTTTCGCGATCGGCTACACGTGGCCGTTCGGTCTCGCCATTCTGCTCATAGCCGCTGTTTTCCTGGGCCGGGTCAGAAAAACTGACGCATATCCGGCAGCCGCATTGTGGTGCGGTTCGCTCGTGGCGTTCGTCGTCATGTGCCTGATGATCGGGGTACGATTGACGGGCGAAAAATCGCTTCACGCTGCGGCGACAAATCTCGCCTACCTGACTCATGCCCCTCGCTATATCGTGCCGCTTCATGTCCTTCTTCTGCCCGCAGCGACTGTGCTGCTGGCCTCGGTTGTCCAGCGCTGGCGTGAGTATGCAGCAACAGGATGTGTGCTGCTCATCCTCGCCGCTCCGGTGGCGCAGGTGCAGTTTTGCTCGACGACTTACTACTCGATTGAGCCGCTCGCACTTGTTTCCCATCGCAAAGTCTGGCGGCTCATCCGGGAAACCGCGCAACAGTGTCGCGCAGCACATCTCCCATTGCCGAATGTGCCGCTGAAGGCGGTCACTCAGGAGTTTTCAGACTGGGACGCGCGGATGTTTGAGCCGCTCTTGCGAGACGACCTCCACCTCGCCCCCGGCGAACCGTTCCCGCTAGTCGAGTGGCGTGATTATCTGAACGGCGACCGAACGCGCTATGTTACGGCGGTGCCGGCGTTGCAACGCCTCGAACGCCGTCTCGGCGTAAGCGAACGCTAGTCTAGGCCTGGGTGTGCCGCGCGTAGTGCACTTCCACACCTTTCGGCAGGAGACGCTTACGGCCGCGTTGACGGCGGCGGGCGAGAGTCGCCCGGCCGCCCTTGGTCTTCATGCGGGCGCGGAAGCCATGCTGGCGTTTGCGCGTGCGCTTTGACGCTTGGTAGGTGCGTTTCATTCGGCGGCGGAGAGCGGCTACGTTAAATGGGGAGGCGGTCGTGTCAACCGCCTGCGGTCAGCCGGGGGAAGACGGCGGGCGCGCCGCTACCGTTTGTCAAACACCGCCGTTTATGGAATAACGGCAACGCGATGAGCGAAGTGGCGATCGAGCCGGCAACACTGGAAGACCTTGACGAATTGTCGGGACTGCTCGGTGAGTTGTTCTCTCAGGAGAGCGAGTTTCGTCCTGACAAGCGCAGACAACTCCACGGCCTGCGAGTGATTTTCGAAGAGCCAAATCGTGGCCGCGTCTTCGTT
>JBJMWX010000086.1:0-18177 GCA_045809925.1 Chthoniobacterales bacterium | reverse complement strand
TCTGACGAACGCCTGGTGGCGCCAGCGTTTCGATTCCGATCCAAACATTGTGGGTCGTGACATCCGCGTGAATGGTATCTCAAGAAAGATCGTAGGCGTCCTGCCTCCTGCTTTTCGTTTTCTATCGTCCGAGGCACGCGTTTTCCTCCCGATAAAATCCGACATGGAACAGCGTGGACCTAAAGCGCGCCATTCCGGCGGCGGCGACACGCACATAATTGCGCGTTTGAAACCGGGCGCGACCATCGCGGAAGCGCAGACGCAAATCGACGCGCACAACGCCGAGATGGAGAAGGACAACCCGGGAGCGAAGATGATGGCCGAGGCCGGCTTTCGTTCCCCCGTGCTCTCCCTTCATGCGGATCACGTTCGCTCCATTCGTCCGACGCTTTTGCTTCTGCAGGCCGGCGTGTTTTTTCTCCTCCTGATTGGCGCAGTCAATCTGGTGAACCTGCTTCTGATCCGCGCGAGCGGACGCGCGAAAGAAATGGCGATTCGTCAATCAATGGGAGCCAGCCGCCGGCAGTTGGTGACTCAGGTGATGACGGAAACGGTGTCGCTCACGTTCGCGGGCGGCGTGCTTGGCGTGGTTGTGGGCGCGTGGGGAGTTCATCTCCTCGAAATTCTCGGCGCCAATCGTTTGCCGCTCGCCGCGCACATCGCGTTTGACGGCTGGCTCGCGGCAATCGGGCTCCTTGGCTCGATAGTTCTCGGAATCGTGGTCGCGGCGCCGATCGCCTGGTTCAATTTGCGCAGCCATTTGGCGAACGCACTCCAATCCGAATCGCGCACGGGAACAGCGAGCCGCGCGGCTCAAAGTCTGCGCCACGGGTTCATCATCGCGCAGATCGCGCTCGCGTTCGTTCTGCTGGCCGGCGCTGCCTTGCTCGGGTTGAGCCTGAAAAAAATCATGGCCGTTTCTCCGGGCTTTCAGTCCGATCACGTTCTTACCGGCGAGTTCACGATCCCATGGCAACGTGATCCGAATCGCCGCGTCGTGATTGTCGATCGCTTGCTGGAATTGATCCGCCAGCAACCGGGGGTGACCGCAACCGGAGCAATCACGAACATTCCGCTCAGTGGCAATAACGGCAAAGGCGCGTTCGGCCCGAAGGGCTATGTACCGCCGGCCGGCCAATCGCTCCAGGGCCATTATTCGTATGCCGTGACCGGTGATTACTTCGCGGCACTCGGCATTCCGTTGCGCGAAGGTCGGTTTCTGACCTCGGACGATTCTCATCGCCCCGAACGGGTCTGTGTCGTGGACGAAGATTTTGCCCGGCGTTATTGGCCCAACGGCAGCGCGCTCGGTCAAAAGGTCGCGGAACCCGGCGACAACGATGATGCGAAACTATCGACGATTGTCGGCGTGGTGGGCCCGGTGAGACAGGCAGGCCTGACCGAGGCGTCGGGCCAGGGCGCGGTTTACGTGCCGTTCTACCGGGAGAACTCCTATTATTTCGTGATCACGCGCACAAGCCAGCGCCCCGAAGCGTTCGCCGAAACGCTGCATAAATTAGTCCGCGCGGCTGATCCAGAGTTAGCGATCGATAACATCCGCTCGATGGAAACGCGCATCGCAGACAGCCTCGTCGCACGTCGCTCGCCAGCGCTGCTTGCTGGAATTTTCGCCGGCATCGCATTGCTCCTGGCCGCAATCGGAACTTACGGGGTGCTTAGTTACGCAGTCGCACAACGGACGCGGGAAATCGGAATTCGCATGGCCCTTGGAGCGCAACGAGGCCAGATCGGTTCGCAATTTCTCTCGTTAGGCCTGCGTCTTCTCGCCGCCGGCACGGTTCTCGGCCTGATCGGCGCTTGGATTGCGGGATGCGCGATGCAAAGCGTTCTCTTCGGTGTGCCGGCACTTCATCTCACCACTCTTTTCGGCACTGCCTTTGTCATGAGCGCGGTCTCGCTTATCGCCTGCATGCTGCCGGCCCGTCGCGCCATGTCAGTCAATCCGATCGAAGCGCTCCGCTACGAGTAAGTAATAAAAGTAACTATGATGAACGATCTTCGATTCGCCCTTCGGCAACTATTCAAGAACCCCGGCTTCACCATCATCGCCGTGCTCACGCTTGCGCTCGGTATCGGTGCGAACACCGCCATCTTCAGCGTGGTCAACGCGCTGCTTCTTAAGCCCCTGCCCTTCCCGCAGCCGCAACAGCTTGTCGCCCTCGGCATGACCGATTCGCGGCAAAAAGAGCGCAAGGAGCTCGGCTCTTTGTCGTATCCGGACTTCTTCGATTTCCGGACGCAGAACCGCAGCTTTACCGCCATCGCGCTGCAGCGCACGCGGACCTTTGCCCTGACCAACGAAAATGGCGCGACCAGCGGCCTCGGCGCCAAGGTCAGTGCGGATTTCTTCGATGTGATCGGCGTCAAACCCAGCCTCGGCCGGGCATTCGTTCGCGAAGACGAATTGGGCAACGGAGGACCCGGCGGATTCAAGGTGGTACTGAGCCAGAACTACTGGCGGAAACAGTTCAACGGCGATCGCGCTGCGCTCGGCCGTACCTTTGAGATAGACCGGCGTCCCTACACCGTGATCGGGGTTATGCCGGCGGGCTTTCAGTTTCCGATTCAAAGCGATCCGATCGATTTCTATGTCACCACCGCGGAAGACGCGACCGTGCCACCGGACGGCGGGAAGCCGCAGACAGAAGAGCGCGGAAATCACAGCATGGAAGCGGTTGGGCGGCTCAAGCCGGGCGTGACTGTAGAGCAGGCGCAGAGCGATCTCTCCGCCATCGCGGCAAGCCTTGAAAAGCAATATCCCGACTCCAATTCGTATTTCGGCGTCGCTGTTAAACCGCTTCGGGACGAGCTGGTCGGCGATGTCCGCGTGGCACTCTACGTATTATTCGGCGCGGTTGTTTGCGTGCTCTTGATCGCGAACGCGAACGTCGCCAATCTCCTGCTCGCCCGCGCCTCTGTCCGTGGAAAAGAGATCGCGCTCCGTGCCGCGGTCGGGGCAAGTCGTGGGCGCATCATCCGACAGCTGCTCACCGAAAGCCTGGTCCTCGCCGGTGCCGGTGGCTTGCTTGGCCTGGTCTTCGCGCAATGGGGGACCGAAGCGCTCATCCGCACTGTTCCACAAAACATTCCGCGGATAAGCAATATTCAGCTCGATGCCGTCGTGCTCATCTTCACGCTTCTCGTCTCGTTCGCTACCGGCATTGTTTTCGGACTCGTTCCGGCCTGGCAGGCGTCTCACGTCGATCTCAACACGTCGCTTAAGTCCGGAATGCGGACCGGCGGTGGCGGCGAGAACAAAGCGCGCCTGCGCAATGGCCTCGTCATCGCCGAAGTGGCGCTCGCCCTCGTCCTCCTTGTCTGCGCCGGTCTCCTCATCCAGAGTTTCGCACGGCTCGGTCGCGTACAGCCTGGCATTCGCACCGAACGACTTCTGACCGCCCGCATTTCGCTGCCCGACGCTGCGTATCCAAAGAACGAAGACGTGATCGCGTTCTTTAATCAGTTCCTCGAGCGTGTGCGCGCGCTGCCCGGTGTGGAATCCGCCAGCGTAATCGTACCACTGCCACTAACCGGGAGCAATATGGTGACCTCGTTCGACAAGGCGGACGCGCCGCTCCCCGAAGGTCAGCGCCCCGGCGCGCCCGTCCGGATTATCGGCACGGACTACTTCAAGACAATGGGCATTCCACTTCGCCAGGGGCGCGTCTTCGACGAGCGCGATCAGTTCCATTCCGCGCCGGTGGTAATCGTCAACGAGCGTTTCGCGCAGAAATTCTTCCCGGGAGAGAACGTCGTGGGCAAACGAATTCAGCCCGGCTTTAGCGCCGAGCCGGGTCCGGAAAAAATGCGCGAGATCGTCGGCGTCGTCGGCAATGTCAAACACCTCTCGTTGCGCGACCAGGATTCGCCCGAGATGTATCTGTCGCGTACCCAGATTCCGTTCAACATCACGTCTCTCGTCGTCCGCACCACGGTTGCGAATCCGTCCGGCCTCACCTCCGCTATCCGCAAGGAATTGGCCGCGATCGACGGTTCGATCCCGCTGACAAGTGTTAAAGTCTTCGAGGAGTACATCTCGAAATCGCTCGCGCGATCGCGTTTCAACGCGCTCCTGCTTTCAATCTTCGCCGGGACGGCTCTCGTTCTAACCGCGATCGGAATCTACGGCGTGATGGCCTACTCGGTCGCGCAACGAACGAACGAGATCGGAATCCGCATCGCGCTCGGCGCCGCGCAGTCCTCCATCTTCCGGCTCGTCGTCGGCCAGGCGATGGCCCTCGTCGCGATCAGTGTGGTTGTCGGCTTGGCTGGAGCTTTTGCCGCAACGCGCCTGCTCAACAGCCTTTTGTTCGGCATCAACGCCTCAGACCCCGTGACCTTCGGCGGGATCGTGCTTCTCATTTCAGCAGTCGCTTTCCTCGCCGCGTGGCTGCCCGCCCGCCGCGCAGCGAGCGTCGACCCGGTAATCGCTCTGCGCGCCGAGTAACCATCCATGGGTCACGACATTCGTTACGCCTTGCGTCAGTTGATCAAGCATCGCGGCTTCACCGCCGTCGCCGTCCTCACGCTCGGGCTCGGCATTGGTGCGAACACCGCGATCTTCAGCGTGGTCGACGCCGTGCTTTTGAAGCCGCTCCCGTTTCCGCGACCAAACGAATTGGTCGCGATCGGCGCTATAGATCTCAGCGAGAAGAAATCGCCACCGACCCTTGATTCCCTCTCCTACCCCGACTTCTTCGACATCCGCGAGCAGAACCACACCTTCGCCAAAGTCGCGGTCTATCGCGATCGCACCCTGGCGCTGGTCGATGAGCAGGGGGCGCAAGGTCTGGTCGCGCAAAAAGTCAGCGGCGACTTCTTCGACGTCCTCGGGGTTCAGCCGAAGCTCGGCCGCGGCTTCTCGCGAGACGATGAACGGCCGGGCGGCGGACACGGCGGCTACAAAACCGTAATTAGCGACGCGTTCTGGCGGTCGCATTTGAACGCCGCTGCGGATGTCATCGGCCGAACGCTCATGCTCGATGGGCTGCCGCACACAATCATCGGCGTCATGCCTGCCGGTTTTCAATTTCCCGTCCAATCTACGGCGATTCAGCTTTACATCCCCAGCGCTGAAGACGCGTCAACGAGCGGAAGCGACAAGCCGCAAACCGCAAACCGCGGGTCGCACTCACTTCAGGGCGTCGGACGCCTGAAGCCGGGCGTCTCCGTCGCGCAGGCCAACGCCGAGGTGCAAGCCATTGCCGGCGCCTTGGAACAGAAATATCCCGAGACGAATACGAAGCTGCAGGCCGGCATCGAGCCACTCAGAGAAGAGCTGGTCGGCGATGTTCGCGCCGGACTTTACGTGCTCTTCGGCGCGGTCGTTTGCCTGTTGCTGATCGCGAATGCCAATGTCGCGAATCTTCTCCTCGCGCGCGGCTCGGTGCGAGGGAAGGAGATCGCCGTGCGCGCCGCGCTTGGGGCAAGCCGCGCCCGCATTGTTCGTCAACTACTGACCGAGAGCGTGCTGCTCGCCGGACTCGGCGGCCTCGTCGGTCTCGTCATCGCTGTTTGGGGAACGGAAGCGCTTGTAAGCGCGGTCCCACAGAGCATTCCCCGCGCGGACCAAATCCGGCTCGATGCGCCGGTGCTCGTTTTCACTCTTCTGGTTTCGCTAGCCACCGGAATCGTATTCGGAGTTGTCCCGGCCTGGCAGGCGTCGCAGATCGACTTGAACACAAGCTTGAAAGCCGGAACGCGCACCGGCGCCGTCGGCGAGACGAAACATCGCGCCCGCAACACGCTCGTCATGACAGAGGTAGCGCTCGCGCTCGTTCTCCTGGTTTGCGCGGGTCTCCTCATCCAGAGCTTTGCCCGTCTCAGCCGTGTGCCGACCGGGATGCGGACCGAGCGCCTCTTCACTGCGCATTTGGGACTGCCCGACGCAGCCTATCCGAAGAACGAAAATGTGGTTGGGTTCTACGAACAGCTTCTCTCGCGGATCAAAGCGATTCCGGGAGTCGAATCGGCTGCCATGGTCTGGCCTTTACCGCTGAGCGGCAGCGTCAACACCAGCACCTTCGACATCGAAGAACATCCACTGCCTGAAGGCCAACAGCACGACGCCGTCAATCGAATGGTCACTCCGGACTGCTTTAAGACGATGGGTATTCCCGTGCGGCAGGGCCGCGGATTCGAAGAGACTGACGACCTCACCTCCCTTCCGGTGGTGATCGTGAACGAGCGCTTCGCTGAGAAGTACTTCCCGGGCGAAAACGCCATCGGGAAGCGAATCAAGCCGAGTTGGGCCGCAGACGAGCGCGGGTCGCTCATGCGCACGATCGTCGGCGTGGTTGGCAACGTGAAGTACGGCTCGCTTCGGAGGGACTTTGACCCGGAGCTTTACCTCTCATTGAAACAAATCCCGAGAAGCAACGGCTGGATCGTGGCGCGGACCAGCGTCTCTAATCCGGCGGCGATCACCTCCGCTGTGCGCACGGCGCTCGCCCAAGTAGATCGCAACATCCCGCTCAATCGAATCCGCGTGTTTGACGAATACGTCAGCCGTGCGCTGGCAAGACCACGCTTTAACGCGCTTCTGCTCTCGATCTTTGCCGGCACGGCGCTGCTCCTGACCGCGATCGGAATTTACGGCGTGCTCGCCTACTCGGTCGCGCAACGCACGAGCGAGATCGGTGTTCGGATCGCGCTCGGTGCCGGGCAATCGAACATTTTGCGGCTGGTGGTCGGGCAGGCAATGACGCTGGTTGCCATCAGCATCGGCATCGGTGTTCTCGGGGCTTTCGCGGCAACACGTTTGCTCGGCAGTCTCCTTTACGGAATTGGCGCAACCGACCCGCTGACCTTTGCCGCAATCGTCCTGCTCATCGCTGTAGTTGCTTTCGTCGCCGCCTGGCTTCCTGCGCGCCGGGCCGCCGCGGTCGATCCGGTGATCGCCTTGCGTGCTGAATAACATCTATGCACCACGACATTCGCTACGCCCTGCGCCAGCTGGTTAAACATCCGAGCTTCACGCTTATCGCCATCCTCGCCCTCGCCCTCGGGATCGGTGCAAACACCGCCATCTTCAGCGTAGTCAACGCTGTGTTGCTCCGGCCGCTGCCCTACCGCGCGCCGCAGCAGCTCGTCTGGATCTGGGGCAGCAATCCGAAAAACGAGATTCCGCACGAGGTCGCCTCCTATCCCGACTTCAACGACTGGCGCGAACAGGCGCAAAGCTTTGCCGGCATGGCCGGATTCACCACTACGACCGTAACGCTCGGCGGAACCGATGGAGAACCCGAACGGGTGCCGGCTGGTAGCGCGATTGGTGATTTGTTTTCCGTCGTCGGCATCGAACCGGTACTCGGCCGCAAGTTTCTCCCCGAGGAAAATGCAGAAGGCAAAAACCGCGTTGTGCTTCTCAGTCACTCGCTCTGGCAGCGGCGATTCGGTGGTGATGCGCGCGTCATCGGCCAGCAGATCACGTTGAACGCGAATCAATACACGGTCGTCGGCGTACTGCCGGAAACATTCCAGGATCCGCTTCCGGGCGAGCGCGATCGCCTGCAGTTGTGGCTGCCGCTCGCGCTCACCAAAGCCATGAAGGATTCGCGGCGGGGCGACTTTCTCTGCACCATCGCCCGGCTAAAGACGGGTGCCACACTCACTGGCGCGCAGGCGGAAATGAGCAACATCGCGGCGCGGCTCGAGCAGCAGTACCAGGACACGAACACTGGCTGGCATGTCATCGTTCAGCCGCTGCACGAGACCATTACGGGCGATGTGCGTCCGGCGTTGTTCGTTCTCCTCGGGGCGGTCAGTTTTCTTCTCCTCATCGCCTGTGCCAACGTAGCCAATCTTCTCCTCGCCCGGGCCAGCTCGCGACGGCGCGAGATCGCGATCCGCTCGGCGCTTGGTGCGTCACGTATTCGAATTGTCCGGCAGTTGCTGACCGAAAACGTGCTGCTCTCCCTGGTTGGCGGCGCCTGCGGATTGTTGTTTGCCTTCTGGGGAATCGACGCCCTGCTCGCGCTCAGCCCGGGCAACATTCCCCGCCTCGATTCCATCCGGATCGATCGCGAAGTCCTGCTCTTCACGCTGGCACTTTCAGTCATGACCGGTGTGATATTCGGTCTTGCCCCCGCCCTGTCGGTTTCCAAGCCGCAGCTCAACGATACCCTGAAGGAAGGCGGCCGCGGCTCAGCCGAGAGCGCCCGGGGACGCCAGTTGCGCAATGGTCTCGCTGCCGCTGAGATCGCGCTCTCGCTCGTGCTGCTGGTCGGTGCCGGTCTTTTGATCCGCAGTTTTCTGCACTTGCAACAGGTGAACCCCGGTTTCAGTCCCGATCATTTGCTCACCGCGCAGCTCTCGCTTCCGGGCGCCAAGTACGCGGAAAACCAGCAGGTCGTGAACTTCTACGAGCAACTGCTGGCGCGGGTTGCACACCAGCCCGGTGTCCAGAACGCCGCGATCACAACTTCCCTCCCGCTGGCCGGCGGGAGCGATTATCTCGCCTTCATTGTCGAAGGTCATATTCCGGCACGCACGGACCGCCAGCCGGACGCGGAATCACGGCTCGTTAGCGCGGAATACTTCCGCACCCTGCGCATACCGCTGCTGAAAGGGCGCTTGTTCGATGATCGGGAGGGCTATGACGATCCGGGGGTTGTCGTGATCAGCGACAGCCTCGCGCAAAAATATTTCCAGAAGGAAGATCCGATCGGGAAACGGATCACATTCGGCGATCCGGAGGCGAAGGATACCCGCTGGCTCACGGTCATCGGGATCGTGGGAGACGTACGTGGTAAAACGTTGAGTACAGAGCCGTACGCGCAGGTTTACGGCTCGTACCGGCAGAGCCCGCGGCGCGCGTTGACGGTGGTGGCGCGCACTGCGGGTGACCCCCTCGCGATGGCGAACACGTTACGCCAGGACGTTTCGGCTCTAGATCCCCAGCAACCGCTCTACAATGTCCGAACGGCTGAACAGGTGCTGGCCGAATCGATCGCACGTCCGAGATTTAACACCCTTCTCATTGCTGTCCTGGCGACCGTCGCGTTGTTGCTCGCCGCCGTCGGAATCTACGGGGTAATCGCCTACTCTGTTACGCAACGCACTCATGAGATCGGCGTCCGGATGGCTCTCGGCGCCACTGCCGCCGACGTGGTCGCGATGGTCGTGCGACAAGGGATGCTCGTTGCAGGTACGGGACTGGCCGTTGGCGCCGTCGGCGCGCTCGCCGCCACCCGCACGATGCGCACTTTACTCTACGGAATCAGTCCGGCGGACCCGGTCACTTATGGCGGGCTCGCATTGCTCCTTGGCGCCATCGCGCTCCTCGCCAGCTACATTCCCGCCCGTCGAGCGACCAGGGTGAATCCGGTCATCGCGCTGCGTTACGAATAACTATGGATACGTTCATGAACGACATCCGCTACGCCTTTCGACAGCTCGTCAAACATCCGAGCTTCACCTTGATCGCGATCTTCGCGCTAGCGCTTGGGATTGGCGCAAACACCGCCATCTTCAGTGTCGTCAACGCCGTTCTGCTCCGGCCGCTGCCTTACCCGGAGCCTGAAAAAATTGTGCAACTGCGGGAACGCTCGAACACGTTCGATGCCGGCGCGGTCGGCTATCCGAACTGGGTCGACTGGCGCGCGGCGCAGCGCAGCTTCACCGACATCGCACTCGCCCGCCGCGAAGGAATGAACTTCTCGCTCAGCACCGGCGGGACCACCGCGCCGGAACGGCTGCGGGCACTGCGAGCGAGCTCGAATTTTCTCTCGGTCATCGGATTGAAACCGCGGATCGGGCGCGATCTCGCCGCAGCGGATGACGTCATGGGCGCGCCGAACGTCGTGCTGATCAGCGACCGCCTATGGAAGCAGCGCTTCGGCGCGTCAGTGAAAGTGCTTGGTCAACAGGCAATCGTCGACGGCACGCCCCGTGAAATTGTAGGCGTGTTGCCGCCGGACCTCAGGTACGGCCGCGATCCCGACGTGCTCGCACCGCTGGCCGAGATCATGAAACAGCCGGGGCTGATGAACCGCGGAAATCATCCCGGTTTCGTGGCGATTGCCCGACTCAAACAAGGCGTAACCCTCGAGCAGGCAAAAAGTGATCTCGACGCGATCGCGCTCGATCTCGAGCACAAATATCCTGAGACGAACACAGGTCGCCGCCTCAACGTCCAGCCGCTCTTTGAGGCGATGGTCGGCGAGTACCGGCACAGCCTCAACCTGCTGCTCGCCGCAGTCGTGTGCGTGCTACTCATCGCCTGCGCAAATGTCGCCAACCTCCAGCTCGCCCGTGCGCTCGCCCGCGGTAAGGAAATGGCAGTACGGGCCGCGCTCGGCGCAAGCCGGTGGCGCCTGTCCCGGCAGTTATTCGCGGAAAGCACCATCCTCGCGGTGATTGGCGCCTCCGCCGGTGTGCTGCTCACCCTCTGGAGTCTGGATGCGATCATTGCGCTGGCGCCACCCAACGTCACGCGATTCAAGGACACGAACATTGACCTTCGCGCGCTCTGCTTCACCGGGATCGCCGCCGTTGCCGCCGGCATCGTCGTCGGTGTCTGGCCGGCCTGGCGCATCTCGCGCGCGGCCTCGCTCTCGCTGGCCTTGCACGAAGTCGGCGGTCGCGGCTCGAGCGACGGCGCTGGCCGGCAACGGACACGTTCCGCGCTGGTCGTTGTTCAGGTTGCGCTCGCTATCGTGCTGCTCGCCGGCGCCGGATTGACCTTGAAAAGTTTCTGGGCCGCGCAGCACGAGCCGCTCGGGTTCGATCCGCACGGCGTCGTCACGATGGAAATATCGCTGCCTCGCGCCCGCTACGACACGGACGACAAGCAACGCAACTTCTGGAATCAGCTCCTCGATCGCGTCCGCCCGATTCCAGGCATCGAATCGGCGGCTATAGGCAACAATATCCCGTTCGACGACACCGAATGGGACAGCTACTTCCATCTTACCGGCACTCCGGCGGACAAGCCCGGTGCCGAACCCTCGGCGGAGATGGATATGGTGTCGGCTGATTACTTTCGCGTTCTCGGGATGCCGATCCTGCGCGGTCGCGGTTTCGGACCGCAAGACCAGGCTGGTGCCGCGAAAGCGGTCATCATCGATCAATCGTTTGCCGAAAAGTTTTTCCGCGGAAAGGACCCGATCGGCCAGCAGATCGACGACAACCAGACGAGTGATAAGAACCCACCGCCACTGACGGTAATCGGAGTGGTGCCTCGCACGCGCAACGACGCGCCGGGCGAACCTAAAAACGTGGAGGGATTGCACCTGGTGGAGATGTATCTCTGCGCGAATCAACATGTGCAGAACGACAATACACTTCTGCTCCGCACCAAGCTGACCGACATGGGCGGCATTGTCGCCGCGGTAAAAAAAGAAGTACAGGCGCTCGATCCCGATCAGCCGATCGCGCAGGTCTCGACGATGGAAAATAACCTGGCCGCGAGCCTCGCCAGCCGCCGGCTGATGATGGCGCTGCTCGGCACGTTCGCGGTGCTCGCGCTGCTGCTCGCTACTGTCGGACTCTACGGCGTCATGGCGTTGACCGTGGCGCAGCGGACACGCGAGCTTGGCATTCGCATGGCCCTCGGCGCCGCCCGCGCCAGTATCTTCCGCCTCGTCCTCGCGCATGGCATGTCGTTGATCGGCGTCGGCGTCGTCCTCGGCCTGATCGGCGCCATTGCAGTCGGTCGAGCACTGATGTCGCTGCTCTACGGTGTCGGCGCATTGGACGCTGGCGCTGTGGCGACTGCTGTCTTGTCGCTCGGCCTCATCGCTTTGATCGCGTGCTGCGTTCCGGCGCGCCGCGCGACACGCGTCGATCCTATCGTCGCGCTTCGCGAAGAATGACCGCTCGGATTTCGGCGGTCGTCCGCTAACCGACTCGCCGCCCGCTCCGAAGAAACAGCATCAGCGAAATAGTAAGAAGCAGCAGGCCCACAGGGCAACCGACCAGCGCAACCAGTTCGGCCGTAAATCCGAAATCCATTTTATCGCTGATCGCCTGTGGGCGTTCGGCGACGAAATCGCCTATGAACTGCACCGTGTAACCGAGTGGCCCAAAGAGAGGCGCAATTGCGAGCAACACGCCGCAAATAATACCGACCAGCCATATCCGACTTCGCGGTTGAGAGCCGGACGTCACAAGCGCCGAGTGTACGCGGCGCGGCCGGGCAGAACAACTGTCGACGCGGGTCGCTAGATAGCGTGCATTTTCTGAATCCAACCACCCTCGCTGGCGCATCTCATCCTGGTGGAGACGCTGCTTGCCGACTTACGCTTCGGGTTTCGTCAGTTGGTGAAACGGCCTGGGTTCGCCTTTCTCGCAATCGTGTCTATGGCCCTCGGCATCGGCGCGAACACCTCGATCTTTAGCCTGGTCGACACTGCGCTGTTGCGGCCGCTCGCGGTGCACGAGCCGTCGCAGCTAGTCGAGCTTTACGGCACGATACATAACGGCGCTGACTGGACCCTCCAGTCCTATCCCAACTACAAGGATTATCGCGACCGGAACACCGTCTTTTCCGATCTGTTCGTCTATCGCGTGATCGTGAGCAGCCTCACCCACAACCAGGCCAGCCAGCGGGTGTGGGGCTATCTCGTTTCGGGAAATTATTTCGATGCGCTCGGAGTGAAACCCTTCCTCGGCCGCGCCTTTCTGCCGGAGGAAGATCAGACGCCGGACTCACACCCGGTCGCGGTTTTGGGTTACGGCTGCTGGGAACGCCGATTCGGCTCTGACACGGCAATCGTTGGCAGGACGGTCGAATTCAACAGCCGCCCCTTCACCATCATCGGCGTGGCGCCGAAAGGATTCATCGGCACCGAGGTTGCCTATGAGCCCGAGATGTTCATCCCGGTCATGATGTCGAAAACGATCGAGCCCGGCAGCAATTACCTCGACCGCCGCGATTCGAGCAACATGTTCACCGTCGGCCGGCTCAAACCCGGCATTACTTTGGAGCAGGCACGGCCGGCTCTCGAGACCCTGACGGCCCAACTTGCGAAGGATTACCCCGAGAACGTCGGGCGCGGTATTCGCCTCGCACGCCCCGGCTTGTTTATCCCGGATATCGCAAACTCTGTAGGGACGTTTGCCGGTGTGCTCGCGGCGGTCGGCGCTCTCGTTCTTCTTCTCGCCTGCGTCAATCTCGCCAGTCTGCTTCTCGCCCGCTCCTCCGAGCGCCGCAAAGAAATTGCGCTGCGCCTGGCGATCGGTGCGAGCCGGCCACGGCTCATCCGGCAGCTGCTGACGGAGAGCATGCTCGTGTCGCTCACCGGAGGCGCAGCCGGTGTCCTGCTCGCGACCGGAATCAATCATGCAGTCCGCGCCATCCGGCTGCCGACGGATATTGCGCTTCTTTTCGATCTCCGCACCGACTGGCGGGTGCTCACCTTCACGCTCGTTCTCTCGGTTGCGACCGGCATTTTGTTCAGCCTCATCCCCGCGCTCCAATCCTCCCGGCCAGAGCTCGTCCCGGCACTCAAAACTGAATCATCCATGGCCGGATTCCGCCGCTCCCGTTTGCGCAACGGACTCGTCGTCGCGCAGGTCAGCCTATCTTTAGTGTTGCTTGTCTGCGCGGGTCTAATTCTGCGCAGTCTCCAGGCCGCGCAACGGATGCGGCCCGGCTTTAATCCCGAGAATGCCGTCGCGCTCTCCTTCGACGTTAGCCTGCAGGGTTACGACGAAACTCGGGGGCGCGCCTTCCAACAACAGGTCTTGGAGCGAGCGCGCGCACTCCCGCAGGTCGATAACGCCGCGCTGACAGATAACCTCCCGCTCGGGCTCAACTACAACGATAGCACGATCTACATCGAAGGGGCGGAATTCAAAGGCGCAAGCACGCTCCCGATCGCCATCCCGATCGAGAGCAGCCCAGGATACTTCGACGTCATGGGCATTCCGGTGCGCGGGCGAGATTTTCGCGAAGACGAAAAAGGGAAAGAGCAGCGCGTCGCGCTCATCAATGAAACCTTCGCGCGGAAGTTCTTTGGCGATCAGAACCCGATCGGCAAGCAGTTCAACTGGCATGGACCGAAAGATCCGTACTGGCAAATCATCGGGATCGTTCCGGCGGGGAAATACAACTCGTTAGGCGAAGACCCAAAGCCGGCGCTCTACACCCCACTATTGCGCGATTACAACGGTGCCGTAACCCTCGTCGCCCGGACCCGCGGGGATCCGCGCGCCGTCCTGGCGGCCTTGCGCGGAGAAGTGCAGAGACTCGATCCGTCGGTCTCTGTCTACAGCATGAAAACGCTTAAGGAGCACATGGGTACATCGCTCTTCCCCGCTCGGATGGCGGCGATCGCGCTCGGCAGTTTCGGCGTGCTCGCCCTCGTGCTCGCTGCCGTCGGCATCTACGGCGTCATGTCGCATGTTGTCGCCGGCCGGACACGCGAGATTGGGTTGCGCATGGCACTTGGCGCGCAGCTTTCGAACGTGCAAAAGCTGATCTTGAAACAGGGAATGGGGCTCGCGCTTGTTGGGCTAGTCATCGGACTCACGGCCGCGTTTGGGGTCACACGCTTCTTGAAGGCGCTGCTCTACGGCATGAGCCCGAACGATCCCGTTACCTTCTCCGTTATCGCCATTCTGCTCACCCTTGTAGCGCTCCTCGCGTGCTACGTTCCCGCACGTCGCGCGGCACGAGTCGACCCGATGGTCGCCTTGCGCGCGGAATAGTTGCTATCGAATCCGTGAACATCCTCTGCATACGCAAGGAACAGGCATCTGCTACATGCGCGTGCGCTACTTCTGCTGCAGTATCGGAGTGGATTGCCGCCCTAGCGCGCGCCACACTCCGCCCTCCTTCATTAAGACCGTGGTCACGCGCCGCTGACTGTTGAAGGCCACGCCTTTCAGAGTGCCTTGTGCCGTCGACCGGTAAATTACCACGGCTGTGTCTCCGTAGAGGCGGATAGTCTCTTCGTCGCGGCTATACGATCCCTGGGTCAGATCGCCTGAACGCATGAATCCGAGATAGCGGCCCTTATTCCAAACCTGTCCCGCTGGCGTGACAAACGTGTAGTCAGATACGTAGAGTCGGTCGAGCGCGTCAACGTCGTTGCGGTCTTCGGCCGCAACAATCTCGTCCATGGTCTTATGAACAGCTTCCTCCGAGCGCGGTGGTGTCTGCTCCGCCTCGCCGGCGCGAAGACAATTAAAGCAAGACAGCATCAGTAATCCGACTGACAACCCGATCAGCTTCATAGGTGTGAATCGTAAAGTTCCGCCTAACGAAACACAAGAATCGAGCCCGCGGGAGCCGGTGCGAGATGCACGCGGGCCGAAGGCTGGTTAGGCGCTGATGTCATGCTTGACGAAACGTCGCGAATCGAGTCGATAACCCAGGTGCTGGTAGAAGGCGTGCGCGTCCGGGCGATGATCGCCGCTGGTAACCTCGACGCGACTGCAGCCGTGCGTCCGTGCAAACGCCTCCGCTGCGCCGACGAGCAAGCGACCGACGCCGCGCTGGCGATAATCGGGAGCGACGACAAGGCTCGTGATGCGGCCGAGCGAGCCATCAGCATGAAAGAGCGGGATACAATGAAATGAAAGGACACCGACAATGCGATTCATGGATTCGGCGACGAAAACGGCAGTGTCCGGAGAAGCAGCACTATCGGCGATCCGCCGCTCGATCTGCGCGACGGCAGAAAGATAGCCAAGGGCCACCAGTAGCTCCGCAACCGCCGGAGCATCCTCGCTCCTCGCGCGGCGATTCACCAAAACCGCAGCTTCGGCCGGGTTGTCGGTGCTCTTTCTCACGGGACGCTAGCAATGACTAACGAGAACAAGACGATACAATACACGCCGGATCGCTGTTAGATCCATCGTATGGTCAGGCGTTTTACACCTCTTCCATTACAGCATCAGCTTCGAAGTCGACCAGCCAGGCGGGATCAATAAAGCGTGATACCTGCATAATTGTGTTCGCAGGCCGAATCTCGCCGAAGAACTCTCCGTGAACTTCGGCCACTGCCTGCCAATCCTCGATGCGCACGAGAAGCGTCCGAGTGCGAACCACCTGGTTGAGCGAGGCCCCGGCCTTGTCTAAAGCGGAGGCAATTATCTCAAGACATCGCCGCGCCTGTGCGGCCGCATCTCCGATACCGACTGTGCGGCCATCTAGCCCAAGTGGAGTGGTCCCAGACACCGCAATCAGGTCGCCGACACGCAGGGCTCGCGAAATGCCGACCTTTGGCTCGTATGGGCTGCCACTGGAGATAAGCTTGCGCATGATAACGTCTAACGCTAAACACGAGCCGCGCCCGCCGCTAGCTCTAGCGCGTTGTTTGGCTCTTTTTTTATCTTGTCCTAATCTGCAACCACGGGTTGTCGGGCCAATCGATCGATCTTCGCGCCGCCAGCGACGATTTGCATGACAACATGACCCGCCGCAACAATCGCAAGATACGCCATGGCGTCTGCGATCACCGGCGCGATCCCCGGCCCAAATCTTCCCCACTCAGGAAAATGCGCGACCATGATATAGTCCCGCGACGGGCCAATAACGACAACGGACCCCAAGGCCACGGCCAGCCCACGCCATCCGAAGCGCCGGGCGATCCGCCAGGTGATGAGGTAAAGCGGAGTCAGCGAGACGACCGTTCCAATGTAGAAGAGAACCGCGTAGCTGACGGTAAAGGGCATGGGGTATTGCCAGTGCCACCACCCGATCACTTCTCCGAGGGTGACGATTCCGACAAAGATCAAACCCGCGAAAGTACCACCGATGACTGCACCGCCAATGCGTCGCGGGATCGCTCGCGTGAAATAGATGACAACAGCCAGCTCAACCGCGTATCCGACCGTAAACCAGATTACCTGCTGTCTAGTCATGCTTTGTTTTGCCGAACGAGAACAAGATGAGCTACGGCGAACGAGAGCGCGCTCGGGTTTGACCAAAAACCTTCTAGATAGCTCGCCGCCTGAACACAAGCCGCGTCGCCGTTAGCCCGATCGCGTGCGCCAACGGGCGCTCAGGCTACTGGTCGCGAGCACGTCCAGAGTGCTGCACGAGTGCGCGGTTGGCTGGTCCGGCACCAGGAGTGCGGCGTTAGAGGACGTCAAGACTTAACAGATCGACCGGCGGTAGGACGGCTCGGACAGCATCCTACCGTCCACCCCGCGCCGACTGTGAACGTCGGAACGTTGGTGGGAAAGGCCCGCCGGGCGGCGTTTGACCCGATAGCTCGGGCATGCCGACGCCGAGGCTAAGGACCCCGGCGGACCCTCTCCTCAAAATTCGGTTGTGTGGGCCGGGCATCCCTGCCTGCCAGTTCCGCGGCGCGGCAAGCGGGAGCGCTTGCCCTACAAGTTCAACTCAGATCCGTATTGTCTGCAGCGTCGTAATGCTCTGCGGGAACACAGGCAGGGAGACGTGCTCGAACGACGTATGCTGCGCGCCGCTATTATCGATGTCGCTGTCATCGTTGTCGTTGTCGTTCTCATCCATGTCGTTGTCGTTATCCTCATCCTCGTCACTGGACGTGAAGCTGAAGCTGCCCTGCCCCACTGACGGCAGATCTTTCATTTCCAGCTTCTCGTAACGCTGGCGCACCTCCGGCGGGAGTTTGTCGAGGTCCTGCTGCGCTTCGACCGGACCGCTAAAGAGCAGTTTGCCGTCGCGATCCTTGGCGGTCAGCACCTTCTTGCCATCCACCGTCTCAATCTTCATCTCGCCCTTGTCGTCGGAGTAAACAACCTGGGCCTTGCCGAGGTCAATCCGGGTTGAGTGCATCGCAGATCCATCCCGCGATTGGACTCGCAGCTCGCGCGCGCGCTGCCGCGCCTCACGCGCCGCGCGCATGGCCTCGCGATGAGCTTCCTTGACCGTCTCGCGGATGGAATCAGCATCGGGCACGTTCTTCATCGCGTTCTTCATCGACTCCTTCATTTGCTCCTTCATCTGCTCGTTCATGTTGCCCATCTGCTCCTTCATGTTGCGCATTTGCTCGGCAAAGGCGCCGTGATCGAACCCGTCAAACCCGTTGCCGAAGTTCATCATGCCGACGCGGCCGGGCACATCATGTCTGGCGAGCTTTACCTGGACCTTCTGCTCGGCGCCTTTGCGCAAAACAGTCAGCGTGACGGTGTCCCCCTCCTTGTAACTACGGACGAGCTTGGAGAGCTGATCCGGGTCGATCAGGATCTGATCGTTCATCATTTTGAGGATGTCGC
>JBJMWX010000085.1:0-28795 GCA_045809925.1 Chthoniobacterales bacterium | reverse complement strand
GGTAGGTCGGCGGATCATCACCGCTTCCAGCAACGATGATCAGTTCGCCTCGACAGACCTTGTAAATGCCGACCCACCGATAGTCGCGGGCCGCCCGGACCATCTCGGCGATTTTCTTCACATCTTCCGGCCCTTTTGCGCCGGCCAGTATGAATGCGCCAAGCTCTTGCAGCAGTTTCAGGGTCGCATTCATACCATCATACCTTTGCGCGAAAAATCTGTGCGGGCGAGTGGACAACCTCATCCGCGCGGTCGAACGCCGCAACCTGATCGACAATCAGATCGGCGAACTGCGCCTCACTGCCAATTGCGCGCGCGTAATAGAGGGAGCGGCCGTGGAGTCGATGCGGGTTTGCGTTGAACACCTCAGCCGGTGCCGCGCCAATCCCCAGCAGTTTGGGGATGTCTTCATAACTGTGCAGCCCGTCGGAGATGAAGAATGGAACGACCACCACGTTTGGCGTGCGGGTCAGCTTCGCCCAGTCCGCCACCAGCGGTGTTTCTTCCATGTAAACGTTCAGCACCGCGCCAAAATCCGCGCACCGGCGAATCTTCTCCACTTCGCGTTTGGCCGCGACAGCGCTGTTGTCGTTGAGCTCCGTTCCATGTCCGACAATGAGCAGGGTTGTCTCGGCTCGCGGAACCGACCGCGCAATCTCATCGGCGCGCGCGAGCAGGAGCTCGGTCACGCGAGGGTTGTTGCCGACCGGTTCGCAGTACTTCCACGTCTGCCCACCCTCTCCTTCAGTCGCGCGCCCGCTTAGCTGCAGTTCACGCGGAATGACCGTCTGCGTGAAGTAGCCTTCGCTGATGAAGTTCGGCACAACGTAAACATCTTCGATCGCCTCGCTCCGAAAGAAGAACAGCGCGTCGCGCAGACTTGGTTCTTCCTTCCAAAACGCGCACTCGACTTCTGCGAATAGACCGCGACGCCGGATCTCGGCCGCGTGCGCCCATGTCGGCTCGCTCGACTGAGGGTTTACGGTCGAGCCGTGGCCGACGATGAGCAGAGCGGATTGCTCTCGCATGCGGCAAACGTCGAGCCTGCAATGGCCAACGTCCAACGTCTAAAGCAGGGCCTGATTTGAACGTTGAATCTTGGCTGCCGGACGTCGAACGTTTGAACTGTCATGCGCTATCGCACCTACAAGAACACTGACCTGACGGTGAGCGAGGTTGGGTTTGGCCTCTGGACAGTTTCCACCGGCTGGTGGGGCAATTTCACCGAAGGCGAAGCGATCGCCCTCATGCACAAGGCGTTCGATCTCGGGATGACGTTATTCGATGCCGCAGATACCTACGGCAACGGTTTAAGCGAAGAACTGCTCGCGAAAGCCTTTCCGAAAGAGCGGGATCAGCTCGTGATCGCGACAAAGGTTGGCTACGATTTTGTCCAGCACGGCGAGGCGCGCGGCCGCGGACAGCGGGAGATTCCGCAGGACTTTTCACCGGAGGCGATCCGCCGTGCGACCGATGCGGCCTTAAAGCGCCTGAAGACGGACCGCATCGACCTGCTTCAACTTCATAACATCCGGATGGAGCAGATCTACGATGATGCGCTTTGGAAAACGCTGGAGGAGCTGAAGCAAAGCGGCAAAGTGCGCTACTATGGGATTGCGCTCGGGCCGGCCATCGGGTGGCTTTACGAAGGCGTCAATTGTATCCGCGAGCGCGAGATTACTAGCGTTCAGCACATCTATAATCTGCTCGAGCAGCATCCAGGCAGGGCGATGCAGGACGCCGCAGGCGATGCTGGAAAAGACACCATGTTCCTCATTCGGGTCACGCATTCGTCCGGGATGCTGGAGGGCAAATACACCGCCGAAACCAAATTTCCGCCTAACGACCACAGAGGGCACCGCCCGCGCAGTTGGCTGCTCAAAGGGGTGAAAAAAATCGATCGTCTACGCTTCCTCGAAAGCAGCGAGCGGACCCTTGGCCAGGCGGCGTTGCAATGGTTGCTCGCCGACAACCGAGTCGCCTCTACACTCCCCAACATCTACGAAGAAGCGCAACTGGTAGAATTTGCCAGGGCGCCCGAGACGCCGGGCCTGACCGATGACGAGCTCCGGAAGATCGACGAACTTCACGCCGAGAACTTCGGCGTCGAGCGCGAAGAGCTGAAGTTCAAAGGCACCATGGAGCTGGCGGCGGAAACCGCGGCGGCGTAGGCAGGCAGATGGAACCGCGGCTCCGGGTGCGGTGATGGCGCCCGAGGTCGCGTCGATCTTAATCGGACTGATCTTCGTCGGAGCTCTCTTCCTCGACAGGTACGGCGCGACGAACTTCTTTTTTCGCAACCGCTGCGCTCTGCTCCTTGTAAACCGTCTTCAACACCTGCGCGATCATGGGCGCCGCCGCCGAGCCGCCGTGCACCTTGCTGCCAACATCGCCTTCATAGACGGCAGCAAAAGCAAACTGCGGATGATCCGCCGGCGCAAATCCCGCGAACCACGCCGCCGTGCGCTCCTTGTTTTTGGGTCCCCACTGCGCGGTGCCCGTTTTTCCCGCCACCGAGATGCTGCCAAGACTTGCCTGGTGCGCTGTGCCACCGGCGCCGTTCACGACGTTGATCATGCCGCTGCGCACCTCTTCAATCGTACTTGCCGACAACTCGAGTGTGCGTTTTTCGCGCACCGGGAACGCGGTCACAATTCCGTTGTCGACCGTCTGCACATGCTGGACCAATCGGGTTTGATAAAAAGCTCCACCGTTTGCCACAACGCCCATCGCCTGCGCCATTTGCAGCGGCGTGACCAGCAGGTCGCCCTGTCCGATGGAAAGGTTCGCGATATCGCCGTTCAGTAATTTGCGGCCGTGGGTCGCCTTCATGTACTGGTCGTTAGGTACCCGTCCTTCCACTTCGCCGCGCAACGGGATTCCCGTCTTTGCGCCGAATCCGAGCTTTAGCGCCCAATCGACAATCGGCTCCGCGCCGGTCTTGATCCCGACCTGGTAAAACCATGTGTCGCACGATTCCGTCAGCGCCTGGACGAAATTGAGAGCACCGCGATCGCCTTTCTTCCAGTTGTGAAAGGTGACGTTGCCGACCTGGAGTGACGGAACACACTGGTATTCGTCCTCCGGCCGGACGGTGCCACTCTCGAGCGCTGCGATGCCGACCGCGACCTTGAAGGTCGAACCGGGCGGATAAGCGGAGCGAAATGCACGCGGCAGGAGCGGAATGTCCGGATCGTCCTGGAGCGCTTTGAGTTTCTCGGGCGTGATCGACGGGACGAAAACGTTCGGGTTGTAGGTCGGCCACGAGGCCATCGCGAGGATGTCGCCGTCGTTTGGGTCGATAATGACAAGCGCGCCGCGTTTCGCCTTCGCCTCCAAGGCCTTTTCCGCCAGTTCCTGCAGATGCACGTCGAGCGTCGTAACCACCGTGTGGCCTGGCACAGGCGGGGCGACGATTTTCTCCGAGGTCTTCCGACCATCCTTGTCGAAGGTGATCTTATACTGCCCGTGCTGCCCGGCGAGTATCTGGTTAAAGGTTTGTTCGATCCCTTCCCGACCCTCTGTCTCGGGCCAGAGGGTTTCGTGGTTGTCGATTATCCCGTCGGCATTACGGCCCGTGCGGCCGGTATATCCGACAATGCTGCCGCCGATTTTACCCTGCGGATAATTGCGCACGTAGATCGGGCGCAGCGTCATCCCTTCGGGCACATGCCCTTTGATCGCGTCGTACTCTTCGGCCCCGAGATTTTGCGCAACCTCGAGCGGTAATATGCCGCGATTGTGATAGTGCCGCTTAATCAGCTCATCGGTCGTTTTGATCGGCCGGCCGAGCATCTTCTCCGCTCGCTGGATCTTTTCGTGGGCATAGCTGAGCAGCTGCTCATCGGAAAAATCGAGCGGGGTTGGGAAATTGATCGCGAGGTTGTAACTCAGGCGATTTTGCGCGAGCGGGGTTCCGTTGCGGTCGACGATCTCACCACGCGGTGCCGGGATATCCAGAACGTAAGTCCGCGCGAGCTTCTGCGTCTCCCATGTCGGAACAATGTTTTCCTCGAATGGACTCGCCGTTGCGCTCGGCTCTGTCTCCTGTGCTCGTGCGAGCGTCGCAAGCTGCATAACAAGGACGGCGAGGAGCGCGGCCCGAGCCGTCTGCCGGGCGATTCGGTGAAACATCCCTGCCATCCCAGTGCGAAGCATCGGGCGGAATCTGCCGGTACCGCTGCTGTAACTCAATGCCTTTGCAAGAACCGGTGTACTTCTTCGGCCAATTTCGGACCGATGCCTTCAGTCGACGCAATCTCTTCCACGGTCGCTTTCCGAAGGCGGTTGACCGACCCGAATTTGCGCAGGAGCAGGTTCTTGCGGTTTTGGCTCACACCGGGGCAATCGTCGAGGATGCTTTCCCCGATGCGTTTTTTCATGAGCAACTGGTGGTAGGTGTTCGCGAACCGGTGCGCTTCGTCGCGGATTCGCTGGAGCAGGCGCAATGCGCCGGAATCGGGCGGCAGCTGCAAAGGCAGGGCGCGACCTGGCCGGTAAATCTCTTCGTACTCTTTGGCGAGGCCGATAATTGGCAGATCGTGCAAACCCAGTCGCTGTAATTCGCGACAGGCCGACGACAATTGGCCTTTGCCGCCGTCGACAATGATGAGGTCGGGAAGACGGACTAACGGGAATCTCGGATTGGCAATTTCGGATTGCGGAGTGGGCGTGCCTGCAATGCGTTCGGCGATCTCGGCCTGGTTCTCCTGAGAAAACTCGGCCGCACTTAACGCGAGATCTTCTTCCCTGCTTTGCGGTTTCCGGTTTCCGGTCTCCGCGATTCCGAGCAACACCCGCGAGTATCTCCGCCGGACGACTTCAGCCATGCTCGCGAAATCATCCTGGCCTTCGACGGTGCGGATTCGGTAACGCCGGTAATTGTCCTTGTCCGGCAGACCGTTCCTGAAGCAGACCATTGAGGCGACGACATGAGTTGTGGAAATGTTCGAGATGTCGAAGCACTCCATCACGGTCGGCAATCGCGGCAACTGAAGCGCGTCGGCCAGGGCACGCACGTCGGCTTCCGGGTCGATCACGCTCGGTAAACTGTGCCGGGTGAAACGGCGCATCGGCTTTGTCGTTCGCCGCAGGTCCTCGATCATGTTTCGCAGCTCAGCTGCTTTCTCGAAATCGAGCCGGGTGGCGGCACTTCTCATTTCGTCCTCGAGGGCCTGGACCATTTCGCGTGAATGACCTTCGAGAAAGCCGCACGCTTGCGCGACCCGCTCGCGATACTGGTCTGCCGTAATTTCGCTCAACCGCATCGGGACCTGGTAGGTGGACGATTTCAGTTCGCGCTCGGTCGGCGAGCCGCGGCCGAAGGTGAGTACGCCAAAGCGTTTACGCATGAAATTCAATGTCTGCCGCAGCGCGCCGGCGTGCGCGTAGGGGCCGAAATAACGGGCTCCGTCATCCTTCTTGAACCGAGCGAGGCGAAAGCGCGGCCATTCCTCGCTCTGGTCCACCTTGACGAGGAGGAAACGCTTGTCGTCGCGAAACGAGACATTGTAGCGGGGCCGGTATTCCTTGATCAGTTTGCCTTCAAGCAGGAGCGACTCCGGCTCGCTTGCGACAGTGTGCGTCTCGAAATCCCAAACCGCGTCCAGCATTGCGCGTGTCTTCAGGTCGGCCTGCGCGAGTTTCGAGGGCATGAAATAAGAGCCGACACGCTTCCTCAGGTCGCGCGCCTTGCCGACGTAGATGACCCGATTGAACCGGTCTCGCATCAGGTACACGCCCGGCTTGTGCGGCACCTCGTGTACCTTTTTGTTGAGGTCTGGTTTCTCTTTTGCCGGGGACGACATCGCGTGAGCTAATTTACGTGTGCTCTACGACGTTGCCATAGTCGGCGGCGGCCCTGCCGGCGCGAGCTGCGCGGCCTTTTGCGCGCGCTCCGGACTGCACGTCGTCCTGCTCGATCGCGAAAAATTTCCGCGCGAAAAAGTGTGCGGCGATTGTCTTAATCCGGCGATCTGGACGGTGTTGCGGCAGCTGGGAGTCGAAGATCGTGCCCGGCAACTCGCGCATGGAAAACTCGAGCGGGTTGATTTCGTGACGCTGAGCGGCAGCACGATCTCCGTCGCGCTGCCGGAGGGCGAAGAAATCGCGATCAAGCGCAGCTTGTTCGACGATCTACTGCTGAACGTCGCGCGCGACCTCGGGGTCGAAGTGCGCGAAAACGTCACTGTCACCGGCGTCGAACGTGCAGCGGAATGGCGCTTGAGCGGCGCCATTCGTGCGCGATTCCTCGTTGCCGCCGATGGGCGCAATTCAACCGTTGCACGGCTCTTGGGCCTCCTGCCACGTTTTTCCAAAGAGCGCGTCGCGCTTCAGGCGCATGTCCGGTTGCCGCAGGAATTCGGCAATCGTGTCGTCCTGCAACTTCTCCCTGGCGGCTACTCGGGCCAGGCGCCAGTCAACGGGAGCGAGCTGAATCTCTGCCTGGTCGGCCGCGCGAAAACACTCCCACAGTTGCGGGCGTGGGCAGCCCGGCAATTCAAGCTCTCTCCGGACCAACAATGGCGGACGATCACGCCGCTCACACGCGCTCCGATCGCCCCCCGCAATCGCGATCTGTTCCTCGTCGGCGACGCTGCCCGTGTCGTCGAGCCGTTTACCGGCGAAGGCATTTTTTATGCGTTACGCTCGGGCGAACTGGCGGCAGATGCGATCATCAACGGAAGCGACTACGCGCGGGCACATGCCGCGATGTACAGCGGCCGCTTATGGATCAACCGACTGGCCCGCGCCGCTGTGATTTCGCCGCGGTTCGGTTCAGGACTGCTCCAGGCGGCCCGTTTGCAGCCGTGGCTGTTGAAATTTCTTACCGCGAAAATCACGCGCTGAGCGACCGGCATGCCTTGACCGTGTTCGCCATCAGCATCGCGATTGTCATTGGCCCGACGCCGCCCGGGACCGGTGTAATAGCGCCGGCTCTTTTCGAGACCGCCTCGAAATCGACATCCCCGACAAGCCGGTAGCCGCGCTCGCTCGTCGGATCGTCGAGCCGATTGATGCCTACGTCGATCACGACAGCACCATCGCCGACGTGCTCGGCTTTCACGAAATGCGGCTGACCAATCGCGGCGATGATGATCTCGGCACGCCGCGTCACCGCGGGCAGATCTTTTGTCCGGGAGTGCGCGACCGTCACGGTGGCATCGATGCCCTTCTGCATGAGCAAGAGGGCCATCGGTTTTCCAACGATCATGCTACGGCCGAGCACGACCACGTTAGCGCCCGCGAGCTGCACAGAGGTTTCGCGGAGCAGACGCAGGCACCCCAACGGCGTGCACGGCACGAACCCGGTCTCATCGCCGAGCGCCAATTTGGCGACGTTCGCGGGGTGAAAACCGTCAACGTCTTTTCCCGGGTCGAGGGCGCGAATGATCGCCGCTTCATCGATGTGTTTCGGCGGCGGCGACTGAATCAAAATGCCGTGAATCGCGGGATCGCGGTTGAATTCGTCGACCCGCGCGAGCAACTCATCCTGGGTAGTCGTGGCGGGCAACTCGAGCTTGACCGAATGGATCCCAAGCTCGCGGCACATTTTGTCCTTGGATCGAACGTAGGCACGCGAGGCCGGATTATCGCCGACAAGAACAACGGCGAGGCCCGGCGTCCGGCCACGCTGCTTCAGGCCGGCGATCTCTTCGCGCAATTGCGCATAAACCTTCTCCGCGACTTTGCGTCCGTCGATGAGCTGCCCCATTCGCGATTTTAGAATGGTCAGCGCATCTGAACCAGCGACATCATGGTTTCCTGCAAACGGAGCCGCTCGGCCTCGAATTCCGCATCTGTTTGCGTTGCCCGCACTTGATATCGTTGGTCGAAGATGACGCGGACTTTTGAGAACGGCTTGGGGATGATGAACCGGTCCCAGGTTTTCAAGCGCCAGTAGCTCGAGAATTCGACATTCATGGGCAGCACGTCCGCACCTGATTTCTGCGCGAGAACAATGATCCCGGGGCCAAGCTCGTAGGCGGGACCCCGCGGACCGTCCGGTGTGATGGCCGCCTCTCCTCCGCGCGCGATCACCTCAGCGAGTTCTAGCAATGCCGTCGCGCCGCGGCGCGAGCTGGAGCCGCGGACTGCGCCGAAATGGAATCGCTTTAGCACCTCGGCCAGGATTGCGCCGTCCCGGCTTGCACTCACCAATGCGGCGCCCTGCGTTTCCGGCAAAAAGCGACGAACCACGTAGGGAAAAAGAAACAGGCGGTTGTGCCAGACGGTAGCGATGAAACGGCCCGACGGAGGGACGCCGACAATACCGGCACGATCATCGATCTCGAAACGCAACGTGCGCGCCCAGAGCTGAAAAATCCGGTAGGCACTCGCGATCAGTAACCGCGTCCGCCAGTCTTCGACTTTCAAGTTTCAGGCTTGTCGCTGTTGTCCTTCCAGCGAAACGCGCGCGGATTCGGTAATCCGAGCTGATCAACGATTCGCCAGACGACGGTGTCGGCAACATCGTTCACGGTTTGCGGACGGCTATAGAATGCGGGGATCGCCGGCATGATAATCGCACCGGCCTCGAGCAACCTCACAATGTTGCGCGCGTGAATCAGATTCCACGGTGTCTCGCGCGGGACGATGATCAGTTTTCGCCGCTCTTTCAAAAACACATCAGCCGCGCGGAAGAGCGCGTTGTCACCCGAGCCGCTCGCGATTCGGCCGAGTGTCGACATCGAGCACGGCACGATGACCATCGCGTCGAAACGCGACGACCCGCTCACATACGGCACGTTCAGGTCATTCTCCGATTGTTTAGCGACACCGGCAGGAACCCGGATTTCATCAACCTCCTGCGCCGCGACCTGCCGGGCATGCCCGCTCATGATCAGGTGCACTTCGTTTGCCGAACAATCGATCTGGTCGAGCAAACGCTGCAGATAAATTGTACCGCTCGCGCCGGTCGCGGCGATGACCAGTTTCATTCGCGCCTACAGAATCACATCCAGCACGCGAACACTAGTCATCCCGAACACGCGAGCAGGCGAAGCCACGGCCTGTGTTGCGCGACGCTAGCCGCCCTTCTGCTTGCACCTGGCGCACAGGCATTACTGTACTGGATGATCCAGAAGCTCCTCCACACCCGCTACCGGGTGACCGATCTTGAGAAAACTGTCGCCTTTTATCGCGACGTGCTCGGCTTGGAGGAAACCCGCCGCCACACCTCCGGACGGGGATCGGAGCTCGTCTTCTTTAAAGCGCCCGCGAGCGAAGAGGAGATCGAGATCTGCAAATACGACCCGAGCGGCCCCGTTCTCGTCGGCCCGGACCTGACGCATCTCGCGTTCGAGGTCGACAATATCGAGGAGTTTGCGCGGGCGGCGGCGGCGAAAGGTTATCCTTTGTCCGATGGACCGCACCCGAACGGCCGCGGCGGAGCGATCGCGTTTATCGACGCCCCTGAGGGCTACGAGATCGAGTTGATCCAGCGCGGCAAATCCGGCTAGCCCGTGCGCCGGGCCGCTTGCGCGGCCGCGAAACATACCGGTAATTGCCGCCCGTGAAACTTGCCCGCCGATTGCTGATCGCGTTTTGCTCACTCGCGATCTGCCTGCCTTTCGCCGCGGCGCAGGATGAGACGCCGCCACCAAGGAAAACCGCGCACGCAAAGAAAGCGGCGGCGGATGCTGATGCAACGTCGAGCGACGAAAAGCCTGTCCGGCGCGCAAAGCGTGTTACCAAGGCGGAGGACGATTCTGATGCGGACGCGCAGCCGGCGAAAGCGCGCTCCAAAAAGGCGAAACGCGTCCGGCCAACCGGCGTTCCGGACAAGGACGATGATGAGACGATTGCCGCGCCGGCGGCCGCGCCAATCCCAGGGACGGCTCCGCGGATCCCACCAAACACGCGTGCACAGGCCGTCATGGTTGTGGACGCGCGAACCGGCGAAATTCTTTACGAGAAAAACGCCGATGCGCCACGCGCGGCCGCCAGCACGCAGAAACTACTAACCGCGCTCTTCGTGGCCGAGACCGGCTATCTTGACCAACCGGTAACGGTGCAACAGACCGATACCGAGGCGGAGCCGGTGAGATTGAACATCCGGCCCGGCGAAACCTATCAGCGCATCGAACTGCTGCGCGCCTTGCTCGTGAAAAGCCCGAATGACGTTGCGCGCTGTCTCGCGCGCGATAACGCCGGCAGCATCGATGCCTTCGCGGAAAAGATGAACGCGAAAGCGCAGCAGCTCGGCGCGACCCATTCGCATTTCGTGAACCCGAATGGCCTGCCGGCGCCCCAGTATTCCACCGCGCGGGATCTCGCGATAATCGCCCGCGCCGCCTACGCCAACCCGACGATTCGCTCGATCACGTGCCTGCAACGGCTTGTCTTCCGCTACGCCAACGGCCGCACCCGCGAGCTCGAAAACACCAACAAAGTCCTGCGCCGCCTTCCCTTTTGTAACGGCTTGAAAACCGGCTACACCGAAGCGGCAGGACACTGCCTGATCGCGAGCGGAACGCGGCCGGGGCGCGACGTCATCGCAGTCGTGCTCGGCGACAGCAAAGGCGGTGTCTGGCAGGACGCGTCGGCGCTGCTGACCTGGGGCTTGTCGATCTAGTTCAGCGCAGTCGCGCTCAGGCTACAGCCCGCCGGCGGCATTATTCCGGAGCAGCGGGGTCGGAACCAATCCCGGATTACGTAGCACATCCGCCGGGCCCTCAGCCGGCACGTCCTCCGGGCCTTCAGCAGGTGGCGGCGGCTCGTTGAGGCTGTTCACGTCGCTTGTGGCGTAACGCGCCTGCATTTCCCGGAGGGTTTCGCGCTTGGCGGTCGTCGATGTCGTAGTGCAGGCGCCGAAGAGCGCGACTGTCATGAGGCAAGCGGCAATTTTCGTGATCATAAGTGAGCGTTTGTTAGTGAATGTCAGCCGAGTTCTGCGCCGACGATCGTTATAATTACTATATTTCTGCGGCCGCTGGCAAGCGTCTTTTTTAAGCGTGAAAACGGCCAAGGATTGCCTCCAGATCGCGACGAGTCTTTTCCGGCCACAGGCTTTGCTCTGTTATCAGTGCCGTATCGAGCGCGCGATGTTCCGCCCAATCCGGATCCATCGGGATCCGCGAAACGACGCGCGGGAGGATTTTCTTCGCCGTCTCGGCATTGGCCAGAAGATGACCGATGACCGCTTCGGCGGTTACGGGCTCCTCTTCCACCTTCCAACAATCGTAGTCCGTAATCATCGCCAGAGTGGCGAGAGCGATCTCGGCTTCCCGGGCCAGCTTCGCTTCCGCGACGTTGGTCATCCCGATAACGTCGAAACCGTGGCGCCGGTTGAGCTCGGACTCGGCGCGCGTAGAAAATGCCGGCCCGTCCATATTGACGTAAGTGCCGCCATTATGAACGCGCACACCAGCTTCGCGGGCTGCTTCGGCGATGATATTCCGGAGGTGCACGCTAATCGGTTCGGCAAACGCGATATGCGCCGCAATGCCGTTGCCGAAAAACGTGTGTTGGGCACGGGTGCTTGTCCGATCGTAGAACTGCGAGGGAAGGAGCACGTCGCGCGGCGCGTACTGCTCCTGCAGGCTGCCGACCGCGGTGACGCAGATGATCCAGCGCACGCCGAGCGAACGCAGCGCGTAAATGTTCGCACGGTGGTTCAGCTCGTGCGGCAAAATGCGGTGGCCGCGTCCGTGCCGCGGAAGGAAAAAGACGCGCCGGCCGTTCATCGTGCCGCCGACGATCGCGTCGGAAGGGAGGCCGAACGGCGTCTCAACCCAGTGCTCACGCTGCGCTTCCACGCCCTCCATCTGGTACAAACCGCTGCCGCCGATAACACCGATCGCTGGTTCCGTGTTCATAGGAAGAGGAGCCGCCGAGGATAAAAAGCGGGAGCACGAAAGCAACGGCATTTACGGGCACATGACGCGAGCTGTCGTGCCGAGCGCATCAGCCGAGGAGCGATTCCACCGTTGTCGCCGCCCGTGACCGCGCCGAACGTCCCGCCCGGCGAGCCACTGGATTCGGATTGCCGTTGTGCCACAGTTCCGCTCGCGCGATGCCGAAATTCTTCATCAAGACCTACGGCTGCCAGATGAATGAACGCGACTCCGACCAGGTCGCGCATTCCCTCCTCAAACGCGGCTACGAGTCGGCGGTTGATGAAACGGATGCCGACGTTGTTTTGCTCAATACCTGCAGCGTGCGCGACATGGCCGAGCAAAAGGCGATCGGCAAGATGGGAATGCTTGGCCGGATCGCCAAACAGCGCCCGGAAGTCGTTTTTGGGTTTCTCGGCTGCATGGCACAGGCACGCGGCGAGTCGCTGCTCGAACTCATGCCGCACGTCGATCTTGTCATCGGGACGCAGAAATTTCACCGCGTCGCCGACTACGTGGATGACCTTGTGCAGAAGAAGAGCGCGCGTCGTATGGACGACCCGCGAGTTGCGATCTGCGACACGGCAGAGGAAGCAGGCTCCCAGGAGACGATCCGGGACCAAAAACTCGCACCGCGACAGGTGGCTGCGTTTGTATCAGTCATGCAGGGCTGCAACATGCATTGCACCTTTTGCATCGTGCCGCGGACTCGCGGTCCCGAGCGCAGCCGCGCCATTGACGAAATCGTCCGCGAAGCACGCGCTTTGGTCGCGCGCGGCGTTAAAGAAATCACGTTGCTCGGCCAGATCGTCAATCTCTACGGACGCCACGAATTCCGGAAAGTGGACGGCAAGTCGCCTTTCGTTCAGTTGCTCGAAGCCGTGCACGAAATCGACGGGCTCGAACGGCTGCGCTTTACTTCACCGCATCCGATCGGGTTCCGCGACGATCTGATTGACGCCTTCACACGGCTGCCGAAGCTCGTCGAGCACGTTCACCTCCCGCTCCAGTCCGGCTCGAACCGGATTCTGAAAGCGATGCATCGCACCTACACGGCCGAAAAGTACTTGTCCTTGATAGCGAGCCTTCGCGCTGCCCGGCCCGAAATCGCCGTTACGACAGACGTCATCGTCGGATTTCCAGGCGAGCGCGATGATGACTATCATCAGACGCGCGAATTGGTGCGGATGGTGGAGTTCGATAATGCGTTCATCTTCCGTTACTCGCCCCGCTCGGAGACGCCTGCAGCCGAAATGCCTGATCAGGTCGACGAGCGCACGAAAGAGGAACGAAATCACGATCTGCTCGGCCTGGTCGACGCCTCGGCCCGCAAAGCAAACGAGCGGCTCGTCGGGCACCGCGTCGAAATTTTGTGTGAAGGGCCGAGCCGGACCAATCCCGCGCGTTTGATGGGGCGGACCCGGACAAATAAAATCGTGGTCTTCGAAGCCGCGCCCGATTGTGCCGGTCGGATGTTGCAGATCGACGTCACACAGGCGAACGGCTTTAGCCTCTACGGACAACCGGCATGATTTATAATCTTTCGCTTCAGACCGCGGGATTCATCTGCGGGGTCGTCCTGCTGGTCTACAGCGGATTCGCTATTCTCAAAGGTGAGCTGGCACGCGGCGCCATCGCACGCCTTCCGCGGCATCAGCTCGCAGGCGTCGTTCTCCTCACGATCGATCTCGTCTGGTGCTTCTGGCTTCTTGCCACGATGGAGATGGGCGAGTTTTCCAGCTTTCGTCGACCACTGCTGATCGCCCTTCCGATCGGGTACTTTCTGATCCTGAAATTCGTAAACGAGTTTCTTGTCGTGCGCGCGCTCGGGATTTTTTGCCTGCTGGCGGCTGAACCCCTCCTCGATGCGGCGTTTTTCCATTACCAGAACAGCCGGCTGTTGGTCACCGTCTTTGCCTACCTCATCGTGGTCGCGGGACTTTTCTGGGTGACGACGCCCTACGTCTTTCGCGATCAGGTCAACTGGACGGCACGAACGCCCGCGCGTTGGCGGCTACTTCACGGCATCGGCCTTCTTTACGGCGCCGCAATCCTCGTCTGCGCGTTGACCCGCTACTGACTCGCGCATTCGCCGCAGTGAAGTGAATCGCATTCTCGTGATTCGCGGCGGCGCGATCGGTGATTTCATTCTCACTCTCCCGACGATCGGCGCGCTGCGCGATCGCTGGCCGCGTGCCCACGTCGAAATCCTGGGCCACAAATCAATCATCGCTCTGGCCGAGCAGCGATTTTATGCCGATGGCACGCGTTCCATCGAAGACGGGCTGCTCGCCTCATTCTTCTCCCCCGATGCGGTTCTGCCTGGTGAATGGACACGCTACTTCGCAGGTTTCGATCTGGTCCTCAGCTACCTTTATGATCCGGAAGCGATTTTCGCGACAAACCTTCAACGCGCCGGCGTAACGCGGCTCGTGCAAGGCCCGGCCAAAATCGTCGGCCCTGAGCATGCTGCCGCCCAACTCGCGAAGCCACTCGCTGCACTGGGAATTCCAGCTCCTGATCCGGCGCCGCGCTTCTACCCTTCCCCCGCTGACATTGCATCCGCGAAGCGTTTTCTCGGCTCCGATCAAAGACCGCGCCTCATGCTGCACCCGGGAAGCGGTAGCGTCGAAAAGACCTGGCCGGTCGGGCGCTGGAAAGATTTAGTCGGACAATTCTGCGACGCCGCGTCCGTCACTCTCATCGGCGGGGAAGCAGATCGCGCCGCCAGCGCCGCACTGCGCGTTGAGTTTCGCGACGTTCAAGTGGCGGAGGATCTGCCGCTGCCACTGCTTGGCGCAGTTCTCGCAGCCTCTGATTTGTTCGTCGGGCACGACAGTGGCATTTCGCATCTCGCCGCGGCGGCCGGTGCGACCTGCCTGCTGTTCTTCGGTCCAACCGATCCGGCGATCTGGGCACCGGCCAACAAGAATGCACAGATCCTCCGAGCCCCGGCCGGCGGCGGAATGGCCAGCCTGCGCGTCGACGATGTCGTGCGGGCCGCTCAGGAACTGATGCGCATTGGCATCAGCACGTAAAGAAACGGGCTCTGGATTTTCAGCACACCGGGGCTCATCTCGTCGATCAGATCGAGAAAAACCTCGTCCTCGCTCAGGTTGCGCAGCGGGGCCATCACAAATTCGGGATTGAACGCGATCGAGAATTCGCGGCCTTTGTAGACGACAGCAAGCGATTCCTTGGCTTCACCTACTTCCGGTGTGTTCGCGGTGATATCGATGTTGTTTTTCGAAAAGTTGAGTTTGATCGAATTCGACTTGTCGCTCGCAAGCAGCGAAACGCGCCGCAGCGAGTTCAGGAAAGTCTCCCGCTCAAGAGTGACGCGCTCTTTCGCTTCGCTGGGAATGACCTGTCGATAGTTCGGGTAGTTCCCTTCGATCAATTTCGAGACGAGCAGCGTATTGTTCAGGTCGAAAGCGATCTGGCCGCTGCCGACGCTGACCTTGACCTCCCCTTCGTCCGTGAGCAGCCGCTGCAGCTCCGTAACCGCTTTCGTCGGAACGATAATATCGGCTTCGTGGCTGCGCGGAAATTCGACCTCGAGATCGAGCATGGCGAGCCGCCGGCCATCGGTCGCGACGAGCGTCAGCTTGTTATCTTTGAAACTAAAGAGCAGCCCGTTGAGAACGTAGCGTGTCTCGTCCGTCGAAATCGCGTAGGAGGTTTTGCGCAACCCGTCGCGCAGGTCCTTCTGATTGAGCGTGACCGTCTTGGCATTCTCGAATTTTGGCAGCGGCGGAAACTCCTCTTCGGGCAGCCCCAGGATCTTGAAAAAGCTTTGTCCGCTTCGGATCGAGGCGGCGTTTTTGCCGTCCACGTCGATCTGAATTTCGCTCGAGGGCAGCTCGCGCACGATAGTGAACAAGCGGCGCGCCGGCAGTGTTGTCGCCCCTTCCTTTTCCACGCTGGCCTCGAAACTGCCGCGGACCCCGACATCGAGATCAGTTGTGGTAAGAAAAACTTCATTGCCGCGCGCCTGCATCAAAACATTCGAGAGAATTGGCAGAGTGGTGCGGGTGCTGACCACGTTCTGCACCTGCTGCAAACCTTCCAGAAGTCGTTCCTTTGTGACGCTAAATTTCATGATGTGGCGCGAGCGCTACAGATGTAAGGCTTACGATTTTTTTCGGCAACCGCAATTTGCCGCAGCTGCGATTGCGCGTTTACCGCTGCAGTGCGCTGTCGATAAACGAAACCGTCTGGCGAATGTTGTCCTGCTCGACCATGCGTTTCTTCACGAGCTTGCAGGCGTGCAGGACAGTGCCGTGATCGCGCCCGCCAAACGCGTCGCCGATTTCATTGAGCGAAGCTTTGGTCAGCTCACGGGCGAGATACATCGCGATCTGGCGCGGGAAGGCGATATTGGCCGGACGTCGTTTGCTCGTCATGTCGGCGAGGCGAACATCGAAGTGTTCCGCCACTCGGCGCTGGATCTGTTCGATCGTAACGGTGTTTCGCGCTTCCTCGTTCAGGATGTCCTTGAGGAGATGCTCGACCACTTCGTTGGTCAGTTCCTTGCCGCTCAATGACGCGAAAGACGCTACTCGCATCAGCGCGCCCTCGAGACGGCGGACGTTGGTCCGAATGCGATTGGCGAGGAAATCGTAGATATCGTCCCGCAGCTTGATGTGCAGGGTGCGGGCCTTTTTGCGCAGAATAGCGAGGCGTGTCTCGACGTCCGGCGGCTGAAGCTCGGCCGTCAATCCCCATTCGAAGCGCGAGACGAGCCGATGCTCCAGGTTTGCAATCTCCGAGGGCGGCCGATCGCTCGAAAGCACGATTTGCTTATGGCCATCGAAGAGCGTGTTGAAGGTGTGGAAAAATTCCTCCTGCGATCGCTCTTTGCCGCCGAGAAACTGAATGTCGTCGATCAGGAGCAGATCGGCCTGGCGGTAACGCTTTCGGAACTTGACCAGGTTGTTGTGCTGGATCGCGTCGATGAAGTCATTGATGAAGAGCTCACTGGAAAGGTACATGACTTTGGAGCCCTTTTTCTTCGTCATGACGTACTGCCCGATGGCCTGCATCAGGTGTGTCTTGCCGAGACCGACACCGCCGTAAATGAAAAGTGGGTTGTAAGTGCGCGCCGGCGACTGCGCGACAGCAAGGCTGGCGGCGTGGGCGATTTCATTGTTCGGGCCGACGACGAACGACTCGAACGTGTTTCGGGGATTAAGGCCGAGCGCGTTCGCCTGTTTCGCTGACGGTCCGGCCGGTTCTTCCACCTCTACCGCTTTGACCGCATCCAGCACTGGCTCTTCATCACCTGCGCTGCCGTCGCTCGGCAGGCTGAATTTCACTGTCCGCGGGCCGCCGCATGCCGAAACGATCGCCGCCTGCAGCGCAGTCATGTGATTACTCTCGATCCAAAACTGATAGATGTTGTTCGGAACGCGAAAAGTGAGCGTCTCGTGGCTCGCCTGGACGAGCTGAACGCCGGAAAACCATCGCTTGAAAGTATCGGCGCTGACGTGCGGCTTGAGCGCTGACGACAACTTCTGCCACAGGTGAGAACACTTCTCGTCCATTGGAACTTGTTAACAGCGTTAGAGAGTTCCTCGCGCCGTGCTTACGAGAGGAAAAAGCCGGACCCGGCTTTTGACAAGGGCGGCCGCGAAATCTGTAGCCGCAGGAGAGGCGGCCGGAATGTTCCGCGGAAAAAACGAAAAATACGAGGGAAAATTGTGCCGGGCGCATTCGGAGGCGACTCGGAAAAATTCCGGGCCCCCGCTCGTGCGATTAAAAAGTCTCTCGGGGCGATTTCCTATGATCATTCTAGCTCTTCGTCCTGTGCTCCAGCTGTTCACATCTTATTGACACCCGGTTCTGTCCCTCCCGGCCAGCGGGCTTGAGACTAGAAACCGTTGAAAATCCCGACAAGAAAAAATCCCAAGTTTATTTTCTTTCGCGGTCAAAAATTTCTTGACGGAAACGCCGCGCGAAAAATCGCCTATGCGGAGCTTGATGATGTTCGGCAGGTGTTGACCGGCTGCGTGAGTCAGGCACTGTTTGCTGCCTCGCCCGTGTTTCCGCGGCGATGAAATAAGCGCAAATGGAGGCACGTCGCTGCACGAATTTTTTCGGTATAACCGCTGGCACGCTGCTCGCGCTCCTGCTCCTGCCGTCAACGTCGGTGAAAGCGGCCGAAGACATTCCGCCACCGTTTGGATTTCATTGGAACGATCCGGCGGCGCGGGTTGAACAGGTGCTGTTGGGCGCAAAAGCGAAGATCGTTTCGAAGGACAAGAAAGAGAAGCGCGACGCCTGGACCGTCGAAGGGCTTCAGCAGCCCGGGCTCGTGCGGACGATTTTTAGTTTTACCAAGGAGGGCTTTCTCGTCGAAGTCGAGCTTCAGTACGAGTATCCGAAGTGGGATATCGAGAAATACAATGCGCGGATGGGGGAAATCCGGCGCTACTTCGACGCGAAGTTCGGCACCGGCAAGCTGGTCTCACGCACCCGCGACACCGATTCCGACGTGATCCAGACGCTCGTCGGCTACCAGTGGATCGTGGGCTCGACCATGCTCGAGCTCTTTTACTTTTCGGCGCAGCGGGACCCGGATGTCTTCCGCTCCATTACCGTCACCTACAAGGTCATCTAGAGCCTCACCGCGCGCTTGGCATCCTTCTGCATGCGCTTGAGACGGCTGGCGAGCGCCGCTTTCGCCGCCGAGTTCATCCGGTCGATGAACAGGATACCGTTCAGGTGATCCACTTCGTGCTGAATCGCGCGGGCAAGCAAGCCCGAGGCTTCGAGCCGTAGTGTTTGGCCATCCAGAGTCTCCGCCTCGGCTGTAATCGACTCGGCACGTTCGATGTCGGCGGTGATTTCTGGGAAACTAAGACAGCCTTCGACACCGACGACGGTCGCTTCGTGCAGCTCGATCCGCGGGTTCACGAGCACCAGCGGCATCGCCGCGGCCGGGTCGACCTCGGCGCCGTTCAAGCGTAGCGTGCTCGGTCGGTCCTCCACCGCAGAGATGTCCAGCACTGTCAGTTGCAGCGCCTCGCCGACCTGCTGCGCGGCGAGACCGACCCCATTCGCGGCATGCATTGTTTCGAGCATGTCCGCCGCCAGAGTCCGGATCGCATCTTCCACCTGATCGACAGGCCGGCCTTTGGCGCGCAAAACAGCGTCGCCATACTGAACAATCGGGCGGATCATTTTTCTCCGCGCGTGAAGGCGGGCAGATTTTTGATTCCGGCAAGCTTCAACGCGTCCATCACCTTCACGATCATCCCGAACGACGCCTTCTTGTCAGCCTGCAAGGCAAGCGATGATTTCCGGGTCGCGGGCAGATCGCGGACCGCGCCTTCGAGCTCATCCGCTGCAATCGACCGCCCATCGAGCTTCACCTCATCGTTCGCATCGACGCTGACAATGGCATGCTCCAGCTCAGCCGGTTGCGCCGTTGCAGTTTTCGAATCCGGCAAATTGATCTGCACTTCCGGCTGGTCCTTTTTGAAAGTCGTCGAGACGACGAAAAAGATCAGGAGGATCGTGAGAATGTCGACGAGCGAGACGATGATAATCGAGGGCGCCCGTTTTTTTCGAACCGCGAACTGCATGCCCTCTCCGTCCGATTAGCCGAGCGGCGCGGGTGTCCGGGCCATGGCCGGGGCAGCGCTCGATGTCAGCCGTTGGCCCGGGCTTTCGGACCGCCCGAAGTAGCATTTGCTGATCAATTCGACGACGAGCGTCTCCATTTCGACTGACATTACTTCGACTCGTTTTGAGAAATAGCTGAAGGCGACGAGGGTCGGGACGGCGATGGAAAGGCCGAAAACCGTCGCGTTCAAGGCTTCTGCAATCCCGAGCGCGATCGCTTTCGTATCAGCGGTTCCACTGCCGAGCCCGAGATGCGAGAAAACCCGGACCAATCCGGAGACCGCGCCGATCAGGCCGAGCAGCGGCGCGATTCCGGTAATCACTTCGAGGATAATCAATCCACGCTCGAGCAGAACCATCTCGTGCCGGGCACGGGTCTGGACCGCCTCGACGTTTTCCGATCGAGGCGAGCGCAGGTGCTGGATTGCTACGCGGACAATCCGGGCCAGCGATGAGGGATCATCGTGCACGATACGCGCGAGGCGCTCGGGATTACCACCGGGCGCAAGCCGCTCGATTTCGCTTTCGACCACGAGCGGCAGGACGTTTTTGCGTCGCAAGGCGAGCGAACGCAGGATGATCGTCGTCACCGCCACGACCGAGCAGATGAGCAGCGGCCACATGAACAGGCCGCCGCGGGTGAAGAACGAAAAGACCTGCTGAAGCGCAGAAGGCGAGTCAGCCTCGGCGAGAAAGAAGTTCGCGATCATCAGTTCGAATAGGTGGTGAAATAAAAGTCGACCGGCATTTTCCCGCCCGGCAAAGCCGCGACCAGATCAGGCGGAATCGGCGGCAGCTTCGCCTCCTGGAATGATTGCAGGCAAATGTTGGCGAACGCCTCGTTCGCATTGTTCGAGAGGACCCGCAAGTTTTGCACGCGCCCCTGCGGATCGACCTCCGCCTCGACGTGCGCAGTGCCGACGCTGACCAAGTCAATCTTACTCCGCATGTAATAGTACCAGCGGGAGCCGATCGCATCGGAGACCTGCTTTTGATATCGCCCGAGCGGCGTTCCAACGGCATTGACTGCCGAGGGGCCACGATTGGTGAGCCGACCACTGAGGCGGGTCTGCTCTTTCTGGGGCTGGTAACTCGAGGCCGGCGGCTGCGGAGTCTGACGTGGCGCGACCGGAGGTGGCGTTGGTGCAACTTCCGGTGTCGGCGACGTTTCAGCAGGTTCAGGAGACTTGGATGGCGGCGGCGTGGCGCGCAACATGGCGAACTGTTCCGGCGATGGCGTCGCGACTACTGCTGGCGTTGCGCTCGGCTGCGAGCGCGGAGTAGGCGTCGCCTGCTGTTCGGGAGTCGCCTGGGGTTGTGGTTTCGCACCCTGGTTCGCGAGCGAGTTCTGCCTGGTCTCCAGCTCCATGAACGGCCGATCCTTGCCTTCCTGCGCCGGTATCGGTGCATCCCCGGTCGGTGCCGCGCTGCTCGCCCCGATCGAGTTCTCATTCGATTCGAACGTCTGCTCCTTCGGTTTCTCGGCCGATTTCCTGGTTGGATCGGTCTCGATAAACGCGGGATTCTTCGGCGGTGCAGGCGTAGCGAGGTCGACCATCGTCAACTCGACGGGCCGATCCTCCTCCGGCGCCGGTAGATCGCCGACACGGCTAAACGCGGCCAGCGAGTACGCCACGAGGAAATGAACAAAAAGCGACGCGAGCACCGCCCACCACACCTTCCGGCGTTCTCGTTTCGGTTCGATCATGACAATCCGCTCATTGAGCAGAGCAGACGGCGTGCAGTTCAGCGCCGTTTCCCCGCCACAATACCGCGACCGCCCGTGGCGAACAACCGCCGTTGCCCAACCGACGCGTCAGGCTTGCGCGGCGAACTCGATGAGGCGGTTTGTCGTGCGCGCCGTGGAGTCGTCTTGCGCGCGTGGTGAAACAGATACTGCTGCGCATATCCGCCCTGCTCCCCGAAATAGTTCTCACAGAAGTCGCGCAGCCGCGATGCGCTCACTTTGCGACGCGGGAAATATCGTTCCTTGAGGACCCGCTCGATCCAGACGTCGATCGGAAAGGCACGCAATCGTTCATAGGCGAACAGCATTACGCAGTTCGCCACCTTCGCTCCAACTCCGGGCAGATTGCAGAGGCGCGCGCGCAACTCAGCGTCGGGCAGGGAATTCCACGCCTCGAGGTCAGCCTCACCCGAGGCAACAGCACGTGCGGTGAGGAGCAGATTCCCGGCACGATAGCCGAGTGCACACGCGCGCAGCTCAGCCTCAGTCGCTTCCGCGAGCCGCGCCGCATTTGGAAAAACGCGTACGTCATTGCCGCACATCATGCGCGACTCGCCAAAATGCTGTCGCAACGCCAGCGAGATCTGCCGGATATGCGCGACCTGTTTCATCGACGAGCAAATAAACGTGGCAAGGCATTCCCACTTCGGCTGGCGGATAATTCGCAACCCGCGACAGAACGCCGCCGCAGCAGCCATCGCACCGTCGCGCGGAAAGGAGCGGCAAATTTGCCGGAGCGGGTGATCAAGAGCGAAGTAGCGCGCGATCACAACCGCGCTCGCACCGGTAAAGAGCAGCTGACTGCCGTGCTGTTCCACCCATGCAGCCGTGTCGCCGATCGCACCTACGAACCCGGCTTCCTGGGCCTGCCAATGAAAGACCTGGCCGGAATCGAGTGTTTTCCCGAGATCGAATTCAGGCGCGTTGATCCGCGAGAGCTTCACTGCGGAAGCTACATTCCTGTGTTCCTGCTTTCCTTAGCAATTTCTCCGGCTTAAGTCAGCCCGATGGACGCGCGACTCGCGATCGACTCAATCGTTCTCGTCGCCTATTTCGCGATCATCATCTTTATCGGCCTGCGCATGGGCCGGAAAGAAGACAGTCTTCACGATTTCGCGCTGGGCGGCCGCCGCATTCCCTGGTGGGCTGTGCTGGCCTCGATCGTGGCGGCGGAGACCAGCGCCGGCACGTTTTTCGGCACGCCCGGTGAAGGGTTCGCGCTCCGAAATTACACTTACGTGCAGCTCGCGCTCGGCACGATCATCGCGCGCATCCTCGTCAGCTACATCTTCATCAAGCCGTACTACGATTACAACGTTTACTCGATTTACGAATACCTGACTGCGCGCTTCGGTGTGCCGACGAAGAATGCTGCGTCCGCCGTGTTTCTCTTCACTCGTGTGCTTGCCTCCGGCGCTCGGCTGTATGTTGCCGCAATCGCACTCGCTCTAGCCTACGAAATGATCCGCGGCGTGCGGCCGGGCCAGACGGAGACGCTATTCATCTACATTGGCGCGACGGTCGCGATCGTAATCTTGACGGCGATTTATACCACCCTCGGCGGCATCAAAGCCGTCGTCTGGACCGACCTGATTCAGGCTTCGATCATGATAGGGAGCGCGCTAATCGCTGTCGGGATTCTTTACTCCTCAATCCCTGGTGGATGGAACGAGATCGTGCAACGCCACGGCGGATTTGGGCTCCATGATTTTCTCGTCACTGGTCTCGATCCGGCGCGCCATGGCTGGGACAAAGTCAAAGGCATGTTTGAAGTGGAATACACCATTTTCGCCGGCCTGATCGGTTCGACCTTCATCACGATGGCGACGCACGGCACCGATCAGGACATGGTGCAGCGGATGCTAACTGCGCCAGATATTCGGCGTAGCCGGCGCTCGCTCGTCCTCTCAGGACTCGCTGATATCCCCATCGTCCTGACCTTTCTCACGATCGGACTATTGCTCTGGACCTATTATCAGGCGCACCCCGATCCGACCTTGCCGAAATCGGCGAACGAAACGTTCTGCCATTTCATTCTGTATCAAATGCCGGTCGGGATTCGTGGCCTGCTAATTGCCGGAATCTTCGCCACCGCGATGGGATCGCTGAGCACAGCATTGAACGCCCTCGCGACCAGCTTCACGCGCGACTGGTACGAGCCGTACATCAACCCGGGCGCTACCGCGCAGCAAAGCCTCCGTGCCGTCCGATGGGCGACGGTCTGGTTCTCGATCCTGATGATCCTCGTCGCTTCGACCACATCTTATCTGGTCATCGTCCATCCGAATGTGCGGATCATCCCGATCGTCCTCAGTGTTTTCGCCTACACCTACGGGCCCCTACTCGGGATCTTCCTTTGCGGAATGTTCACGAAACGATGCGGCACGAACGTTGGCAATATCGTCGCCATGATCGTCGGCTTCACCTTCGTTGCGATCATCAGCAACTTATTCAACGCGATTGCCGGCATTTTCGGCGGAATCGCCTACCACAAACCTGACTGGCTGCCGGCAGTGGAATTTCCGTGGTGGATCTGCTTCGGAACAATCGTCACCTTTCTGGTGGCGATTTGCTTCCGGTCTGAGCACGCTCATCAGCGGCCAACCTGATTCCCAAATCGCGCAGCTGACGCTGATCGACCGGCGCGGGTGACTGTGACATCAGATCCACGCCGCGGTTGTTTTTCGGAAAAGCCATCACCTCCCGGATCGACTTTTCGCCGCAGACGAGCATGACAAGCCGGTCGAGACCGAGCGCGATGCCGCCGTGGGGCGGCGCGCCGAGCCGGAAGGCGCGCAGCATATGCCCGAATTGTGCCTGCTGTTGCGCCTCGTCAATTCCGTAGGCCGCGAACATCCTGGCCTGCAATTCCGGTTCGTGAATTCGGATGCTGCCACCACCGATCTCGACCCCGTTCAGCACCACGTCGTAAGCGTCTGCCCGCATTTCCGCGTATCGCTTTTCATCAAGCAAGCTCATGTCGTCCGCCTTCGGCCGCGTAAATGGATGGTGCACTGCGCTCCATTTGTTCTCCGCGCCGTCGAACTGCATGAGCGGAAAGTCCGTTACCCAGAGAAAGTCGAGGTCCAGGCCGGACTGACACTCGGCTGTGAGTTGTTGAATCTCCGCGATCCGCAACCGAATCCGGCCGAGCACTTCGGTGGCAATTTCCCACTTGTCTGCCGCGAAAAAAATACAGTCGCCCTCCTCGATCCTAAGCTTTTCGGTGAGTTGCTGCTTCTCGGCTTCGGCGAAGAACTTCACGATCGGCGATTTCCATTCGCCGTTCTCCACCTTGATGAAGGCGAGCCCTTTGGCGCGGTACTGTTTCGCCATCGCCGTCAGCTCATCGACCTGTCCGATGGTGATACCGGCAAATCCCTTTGCGTTGATGGCTTTGACGCATCCGCGCGATTCGAGGGCGCCGCGAAACATCTTGAAGTCGCTCGTGCCAAACACATCAGCGAGATCGACCAGTTGCATGCCGAAGCGCCGATCTGGTTTATCGCTGCCAAACGTGTCGACCGCCTCGCGGTAGGTCAGGCGTGGGAACGGCGTTGGAACCTCGCGCCCGAGCGCCGCTTTGAACACTGCCGCCAGCATTCCCTCCGTCAATGCGTAGACATCATCCGGCCTGACAAATGACGCTTCGATGTCGATCTGCGTAAACTCCGGCTGTCGATCCGCTCGCAGGTCCTCATCGCGAAATGCTTTCGCGATCTGAAAGTATTTCTCCACCCCGGCAACCATGAGCAGCTGCTTGTATTGCTGCGGCGCCTGCGGAAGGGCGTAGAACCTGCCAGGCATCAGCCGGCTCGGGACGAGAAAATCTCGCGCGCCTTCCGGCGTGCTCTTCGAGAGGATCGGCGTCTCCACTTCAACGAAGCCCTGCGAGTCGAGGAAATCGCGGACCGCTTTCGTGACCCGATGGCGTGTCCGCAAATTACGCGCGAGACGCGGCCGCCGCAGATCGTAGTAGCGATAGGTGAGTTCTAGATCCTCGTTACTGATTTCGGCGTCGAGCTGGAACGGCAGGTTCTCGGCACGGTTGAGGATCGTTAGCGCATCGGGCAGCAGCTCAATGTCGCCGGTGGCGAGCTTCGGGTTCTCGGTTCCGGGCAGACGCGGAGCCACCCTCCCGCTGACCTGAATGACGTCTTCGCTGCGAAGATGATGAGCCTGCGCGGCTACATCCGCGTTCTCTTCCGGCCGGAAAACAACCTGGGTGAGCCCTTCCCGATCGCGCAGATCGATGAATATGACGCCGCCATGATCGCGTCGCACATGCACCCAACCGGCCAGCGTGGCGCTACGACCGGTGTCGCTCTTGCGCAGTTCGTTGCAATGGTGCGTGCGGTAGGGGCTCATGGCGCGCAAAGAGCGCGTGTCATTCTGAGCGAAGCAAAGAATCTCTCAAGTGATTGCGCGTTCCACCGTGCTTTGTGGGGTCCTTCGCCTCGCTCAGGATGATCGCACAGGCGAGAGCCGCTCGAGTAACTGTTCGTGCGGAATGAGCTGTTGCGCGCCAGTGCTGAGGTCTTTGAGCGCGACCTGCGGCCATTCGTCGCCGAACAACGCGGCAAAACGCGCGCCGACCTGTTCCGCCGCCTGAAACTGCTTCCCAACTTTGGCTCCGGCGAGCGGGAAATCGACACGATAACCGCTGTCGCGCAGTAGCTGAACGTGGTGCATCGCCTCGCGTCGCCGCTCTTCCTTCGCGATGACTACGTAGACGTCGGTTTGGCCATGCGAGCCGAGAGCGCGCTCCATTTGCTGTCGCGCGGCCGGCACTTCGTTGATCAGTTCGCCCAACACGACGTCGCCCATCGCAAAACCCGCTGCCGGCGAAGCCGCGGCACCGTCACTCAGATGCGCGATGAGTTGGTCGTAACGACCCCCACCGGCAATCGCGCGAAATTTACCGGCGCGGTCGAACACCTCGAAAACCAGTCCGGTGTAATAGGCAAGGCCGCGAACGACGCGAACATCGATGGCCGCGTAATCAGCCAGGCCACGAACCCTAAGACCAGTCATTACGTCTGCCAGCTTCTGGTTTTCACCACCCTCTTCGAGGATGTGAAAGACGCGCCCAGCGAGCTCGCCTAGTTTCTCCGCCGTTTTCTCGAGCGGCTCGCGCTCGGATTTATCGATCACCTGCAAAATCTCCGGCCATCGGTCGGCGGGCACGTTTTCCGCCTGCAGGTAGTCCGTCCAAAAATCGCGGTCACTAATCCGCACCACCACATCCTGAGCAGAGAATCCGAAGCCACGAAGGAGATCAATCGCGAGCGAGATGAGCTCAATGTCGGCAGCAACAGAGGCCTCACCGATAATGTCGCAGTTGAGTTGGAAATGCTCGCGCAGCCGCCCCCGCTGCTGCTTTTCGTAACGAAAACATTGCGGGATGGAGAGCCACTTCAGAGGTTTTTTAAATTTACGGTCATGGGCCGCGACCACGCGCGCGAGCGTGGGCGTAAGCTCGGGACGCAGGGTCACCTCGCGGCCGCCCTTGTCGGTGAAGTTGAAGAGCTGCGCAAGGATTTCGGGGCCGCTCTTCTTCTTGTAAAGCTCAGTCGGCTCGAGCACCGGCCCATCCCACTCGACGAATCCGTAACGCCGCCCCACTTCGCGCCAGGTGGAAAAGACATAATTCCGCCTCCCGCAATCCTGCGGCAGAAAATCACGAAATCCCGGCAGAGCCTGCATTAGTCAACCTGCGATGCAACCGCCCGCTGGGAGTTCCACGAATCCAAAGAGCGTTGAATAAAGCCTCGAGCGCTGCAGTCGAACTTCTGCACGACGGAGAGCATTCCGTTCAACGAAAGAAAGGCAAATATGAAACAGAACAGATGGATTAAAATGTTGGCGGCTGGAGCGGCTTGCGCGCTCGCGATCAGCGCCGCGTATGGTCAGGGCGCAGGAGTAAGTGCGAATGTCGGCCCGGTCGGCGTGAGCGCGGGTGTCGGCGTGCCAGGCACGTTCAGCACTTACACGCCGGGACAGGACTACTTCATGTTCCGCGGCGCGACAGGCGACCCGACCCGCTATTACTACACGCCGGATACAACCGTGGTTGATCCGGCCGGGCACACCGTTGCCTGGAGCGAAATCAGACCGGACATGCCGGCGACCGTCTACTACGAGAAAACCGGCGAACGCATGGTCGTGAAGCGAGTGGTCCTCACGAAACCGGTTGTGACTAAGACGACCGAAACGACCACCACGACGACGACGCGGCCCTAAGGTCGCGCTAGTCATTTAGGGAAAATCTAGACGCCCGCGGAACGTGTTTCCGCGGGCGTTTTGTTTTTATCTCTATTCACGGTATCCGTGCGGAAATTTTTGATGCCACTTCCACGCGCTCTCAATGATCGCGTCCAGGCGCTGAAATTTAGGCGACCATCCGAGCTCCCGCTTGATCTTCTCCGAGGCAGCAATCAGTCGCGGCGCATCGCCGGCGCGGCGCGGTTTTTCCACGACCCGAATTTCGCGGCCGGTGACGGACCGGCAAACATCGATGACTTCACGAACGCTCGATCCGCCGCCGGTGCCGAGGTTGTAAAACTCACTCTTTTCAGCTTTGAGCGCGAGAATGTGCGCTTCAGATAAATCGAGGATGTGGATGTAGTCGCGGATGCAGGTGCCATCCGGTGTGTCGTAGTCGGTGCCGTAAATCTCAACCTGCGCCTTCTGTCCGAGCGCGACCTTGAGGACGTTCGGGATCAGGTGCGTCTCGACCCGGTGCTGTTCGCCGAAACGTAGCGATGCGCCCGCGGCATTAAAGTAGCGCAACGAGACAAATCGCAGACCGTGGATGGCGTCGTACCAGTGTAAGATTCGCTCGAAGCCGAGCTTCGATTCGCCGTAGGGGTTGATCGGGCGTGTCGGCAGTGTCTCATCGATTGGCAGGCGCTCGGGCGGCCCGAAAATCGCGCAGGTCGAGGAAAACACGAGACGGTGCACATCGGCCGCGACCATGGCGTCGAGCAGGTTCACCCCGTTGGCGATGTTGTTGCGAAAATACTTGGACGGGTTTTCCATCGATTCGCCAACCAAAGCACTGGCGGCGAAATGCATCACCGCTTCCGGGCGCCATGACTGCAAAGCGAGCCGGATTGTATCCCGATCCGACAGATCGCCTTCGAAGAGTCGCGCCCGCGAATCAACCGCCGCGCGGTGACCTTCGATCAGGTTATCGAAAACGGAAACTTCGTGCCCCTGATCGAGCAGCAGCTCGGTGCAGATACTGCCAATGTAACCGGCGCCGCCAACGATCAGAATTCTCACCGCGCAACGTGTGACGGCGCGCGCCGGTGGTCAAAAGCCAAACAGCCGGTCGCTCCGTGGCTCAGCTCTTTTTCGCTTCGATGCTTGCGATCATCCGTCGCACGATACGACTGCTCTTGCGCGGCCGGAGGACTTTCAAGCTTTGTTCGTGCGATCCCCATTGGAGGATGTCGATATCGACACGACGGACGCCCCAGCTGCGCACTGCGGCGCGGCTTGGTCTCCAGAGATCGATCGTGTTGGTACCGATAAGTGCGCCGCCGTAATCGTCGATGACGTACTCATCGGTCAGGCC
>JBJMWX010000084.1:0-9131 GCA_045809925.1 Chthoniobacterales bacterium | reverse complement strand
GCTGCTCGCCTATTTTCGCGAAATTCCGAATGTGCTCGATTGGCTGCCGCTGCAACGCGCGGTCATGGGGACGCTGCTGATCCTGTTTTGTTCCGTGCAAATCTCACTCGTCCTGCACAATGAAAAACTGCGCGAAGCGATCCGCGCCCACTGGCAGTTCCTGCGGAGAAACGCGGGGCGATTCGGCTGGTTCCTGCTCATCGCGGCGTTGCAGTTCTTTGTCCTCGTGTCGGCGGATGCGATCATGCGCGGCGCAATCGCCGATCGCACGCCAGCCTTACTCATCTGGAAAGCGCTCTACGTGCTGGCACGCGCATTTGTCACCGGCTGGCTGCTCGCATCATGGGTCTGCCTCTTCCGGCAATGCGAAACGGCTCGAATTGGGCAGGAAACCTGGATCGCGTACTAGGCGGTGAATGCGGCGGTAATTACGCGCCAGAGCGGCTCGAATCTCGCGCTCGCGTTTATTTCCTTAACCCCGGAACGTCGGCAGGACATTACGGTGTTTTACGCCTTCTGCCGGTTGGTGGATGACATCGCCGACTCGGCCGAGCTTCCCTTGGCGGAGAAAGGGCGTCAGCTCACCACCTGGCGTGAGGCTTTGCGCGGCCGTGTCGAAGGCGAATCTCCGCTGGCCGGCGATATGCGCGGTTTGCTTGCGAAGTATTCGCTCGCTCCGGCGATGGTCGACGAAATTATCGACGGCGTGGAGATGGACCTGAGCATCTCCCGCTACGAAACGTGGTCAGATTTGCACCTTTACTGTTACCGCGTCGCGAGTGCGGTCGGCCTCGTCAGCATCGAAATCTTTGGCTACCGGAACCCCGCGTGTCGCGAATACGCGGTTGACCTCGGCCTCGCGTTGCAAACAACCAATATCATCCGGGACGTCGACAAAGATTTGCGCAATGGCAGGATTTATCTGCCGCGGGAGGATTTTCTCCGATTTGGCTATTCGGAAGAGGAGTTGCAGCAGCGCCAATATAACGACCGGTTCGTCGAACTGATGAAATTCGAAGCCGCGCGCGCGTGGCAATTTTTCGGGAGCGCTGCTCAGATTCTGCCGCGCGAAGATCGCCGCTCCATGATCGCAGCGGAAATCATGCGCTCGGTCTATGCCGGCCTGCTGCGGCGCATCGAACGGGATCGGTTTCGCGTCTTCGAGAAGGATTACCGGCTCTCGAAGTTGGAAAAAGCTATCCGCGTTGCCGGACAACTGCTCAAGTTTGGTTGAATTAGGAGAGGCAAGCGTCCGTCTCTTTCTTTAGCTGCGAATTGAAATCACTATGAAAAAATCATCTCTCGCTCTCGTCACAGCGCTGGCAATCGCTGTCTTCGGACTACCCAGCGCGATCTACGCCTTCGGCGAGCCGGTCGCAGGCAAGTGCGTCACGGAAGAAGAAGCCGCCAAGATCATGAAGAAGCCGACCGGCGACTATCCGACCGCCTCGATGGGCAGCCAGGGCTCCTCGATCGTACCGAGTCCTTATAATTCCGGGCGAATGATCGATTGCTCGAAATGCCCGCGCGGATCGCTCGTAGTCGACCCGATGGCCCCAAAGGGCAGCGGCGTTTTCAAAAAACCGTAACCGAAAACACGGCGGATTTCGCCGTCACAAACAGTTAACTACCTATGAAAAAACAGACGTTTGGAATAACAGCGCTGCTCGGCCTCGCGGCCTTGAGTCTCACCTCCTGCGAAACGGCAACGGGCACGGGGGCCCTCGTTGGCGCTGCCACAGGTGCGGCGATTGGCGGCAGCTCATACCACCACAGTGGCGAACGAGCTCTTGCCGGCGCCGCAATCGGCGCAGGCGCCGGGGCTCTGGTCGGCGCAGCGATTGACGCGAATCGCGCCGCTGAATACGGACCTGCCCCGGAAGGCGGATATCCAGTCGCGAGCTGGAGTGGAACGCCGGGACTGGTCGTCAGCCCGTATCCGCCGCATCGTCTCGTGGACGTGCGCGGCATTCCGCACGGATCCCTCGTGCGCGACCCCGCTTCCGGCGGCGTTTTCCGCCGGCCGTAGTGCTGTAGCTTAAATGGCGGGTCGGCCCGCCGAAATATTGAGCGGCGGTCTTCCGGCATTGGTCGGAGGCCGCCGCTAAGCTTTTTTCCGGAGTTCGTCGACGAGGCGCTGCACCTCGTCCGTCATCCGGACAAGCTCCGGCCACGGCCGTGTGTAACCTTCGCCCGCGAGCTTGCGGGTCGCGTCGATTCCCATATGCGAGCCGATATTTTGCATGGTCGGCGCATGATCGAGCGAATCGTTCGGGTTCCGAATGATTGTCGAATCGCGCTCCGGATCTGTGTTCGCGCATAACCGGAACAGCACCTCGCTGGTGTTGTGCACATCGCAATCGTCATCAACCACCACGATGTACTTGCTGAACATCATCTGGCCCATCCCCCACAGCCCGTGCATCACTTTGAAGGCCTGATACGGATACTGCTTCCGGATGCTGACGAAGACGAGATTGTGGAAAACGCCCTCAGCCGGCAGCGTCATGTCGACAATTTCCGGGAAGTTCATTCTGAACACCGGCAGGAAGATGCGGACGCTCGCGTCGCCCATGTAATAATCCTCCATCGGCGGAATGCCGACGATCGTCGTGGGATAAAGCGCGTCGCGAAGATGCGTAATCGCGGTGACATGAAACACCGGGTAGTCCTCGAGCGCGGTATAGAATCCGGTGTGATCACCGAACGGCCCTTCCGGCCGCATCTCACCGGGCTGGACATACCCTTCAAGGACGAAGTCGACGTCGGCCGGAACTTCGATATCGATCGTCTTGCATTTCACCAGCTCGACCGATTTCCGGCGCAGGAATCCGGCGAAGAGAATCTCATCAAGCCCGTCCGGCAGCGGCGCGGTAGCGGCAAAAGTGTAGGCCGGATCGCCGCCGATCGTAACCGCGACTGGCATGCGCTCGCCTCGCTCGTAATAAACTTTCCCGTGTCGCGCACCGACCTTGTGGACCTGCCAATGCATGCCCGTGGTGCGGTCGTCGTAAACCTGCATGCGATACATTCCGACGTTGCGTGCACCCGTCTCAGGATCGCGCGTGTGCACATTAGGCAGCGTAATGAAGCGCCCGCCATCCTTCGGCCAGCATTTCAGAATCGGCAGATCGCCGAGCGACAATTGATCCGCCGACGTATGAACGACCTCCTGGCATGCGCCGTCATTCACGCGCTTCGGCCGCGCATGGAGCAGGTGAATTCCCTGCTTCAAGAGTGCGAATCCCTCACGCAGGTCGGTGGGCGGCTTGGCTTTCAGGATGAGCTGAACTTCATTCGCTATCTCGTCGACGGTGTCGCGGCCGAGTGCCATCGCGATGCGGCGTCGCGAGCCCATGGTGTTAATTGCGACTGGAAACGCCGAGCTCTTGCCGTCGACGATCGGCTGCTCGAACAACAGCGCCTTGCCGCCGCCCGGCGATTTCATCTCGCGGTCGGCCCATTCCGCGATGAGCAAATCGGTATCGACCGGTATCGAAACGCGCGTCAGCTCGCCGGCGCGATCGAGCGCGTCAACAAACTGGCGGAAGGAACGGTAAGCCATAGGTAGCGCCGCGGGAGCGACGCAGGCTTATCGCCTCGTCGCTAATAGTACCGCGGCGGTGGAAGGAAATTATATGCTACAACCCGCCCGTTCTCGAAAGAAACGAATCTCTCTGGGTATCGGACAATGGACAGGCGGTTATAGAAGAACGGATCGTAAAATGGATCGTAGTAGAAGCGGCGGTGGTAGTAACCGCCGCGGTGCAGGTAGCCGAAACCGCCGTAGCCGCCAAAGCCTCCGTAGAAACCCGGACCAAAGCCCGGATACGCGTCGGTCGTCCCGTAGTAGATCCATGTTTCGACCGGCCGCCGGCCGTTCTGCCCCACACCTTTCTGGTCCGGTGCACCCCAGGCCAGCCAGACGCCGTTAGTCGACATGCCAGTTCGAATCTGGCCCTGGGTAACGAGCGCCTGATCGCTCGCGCTCAAGCTTTGATACAGGTCCGGATGCTCGCTGATTCGGGTTTGGACCGTGGAACAACCGCCGAGAAATAATGCGGCGCACGCCGCCACAACCAGACAGCCTAAGCGCAGCTTCATACCTGAATGTAGCAACCGCGCGGGTCGGGGTAAAGTTGCGAAAAAAGAGTAAGAGCCGCTCAAATGCTGACCAAGGTGATCTCGGGTCGGCAGTTGAACCGCACCGGCAGCCGATACGTGCCGATCCCGGCGCTGACGTAGAGCGGCCCGGCAACGGTATCGTAAAAGCCGAGCTGATACGGTCCGACACCCCACGGCAGGATCGGCGCGCCGTAAAACGGCAGTCGCACCTGACCGCCGTGCGAGTGACCGGCAAGCATCAACTCGAACTGCTCATTCTTGAACTGCCGGGCCTGGATCGGATAATGCATGAGCGCGATGCGCTGCTGTGTGCGTCGAGGCGGGATGTGGCGCCAGCTTGCAGCCCCGAGTCCGACAAGCTCGATTCCGTTGTGCAGGATGACACTTCGGTCCACCAGCCAGGCGCCACCGGTCGCAGCGAAGGCTCGGTCATATTCGGCAAACGACGCGCCGCACCAGTAATCATGATTGCCCGGTGAGCCGTAAACGGGCGCTTTGATCTGGCGAATGAAATTGAGCGCTTCCGGCGCGAACGCCCGATTTTCCACGAGGTCTCCCGTGAAGCAGACGAACTGGGGCGCCAGCTCGTTGATCGTGCGCACGACTTCGGTTGCGTAAGCGACATCTCCCTTGTGGTGGAGGTCGGTGAAATGGACGAACCGATGCGTTCGCCCGCGAGTCAGACTTGTCACGCGCAGCGCCTTTGTCTCGATCCAGCGCGCGTCCGCCCCGGCTGCCGCCGGCAGAGCCAAGGCCGCGAGCGCGAGAAATTTCCGCCGCGTCATCATCAGTTCGGCCACCTCATGGTGTATTTGACTGGGTTTTGGGTGCGCAGCCCTCTCAGGCTACCTGAAAGTGTGCGCTGGGTCGACTGTCGGCAGGCAAAGCGCCGCGAGCACACAGATCAAAGCGATGAACGCGAGGAATATCCGCCGGTCTCCGCGCGCCGGGGCGTTGCGCTCGAGTGCGCGCAGCATCCCGAGAATCGCGATCACAAAAAGCAGTGGCTGGCCGGTTGCCAGTTCTGCCAGTACCGCCGCCACGACGATCATCCAGCGTTGCGAGCGCCGGAGCGCGCCGAAAGCGCGGGCGCCGTCGAGTTGCCAGATCGGCGCAAGGTTGAACAAATTCAGAAGAGCCCCCGCGCGGCTCAGGACGATCAGTATTGGGTGGTGTGAAACGACCGATGCCGCGTAGACGACGAGCGTCGCGCTCGTTCCCCAAATCGGCCCGGCCAGACCGACAACGGCTTCTTCCCGCGCGCTAACGAGTCGTTGTCGCAAGCGCACCACAGCGCCGATCCCCGGCAAAAACATCGGCGCGCTCGCGCGAATACCATATCGCGACAGCGCCGCCACATGGCCCATTTCGTGGACGTAGATTAATGCGACGAACCCGGCGGCAAAGGGCCAGCCCCACGCTGTGCCGTATAGGCCGATGGAGGCAAACATCGAAATCAGCGTGCCGCCTTTGGTGAGCCCCAGAAGCAGGAGCTTGCCTTTGGTCAGCATGAGCAGCGCGAGTGTTTTGAACTTTACCAAAATCCCCAATGCAACCGCCGCGGTAGCAGCGACACGTGAGCGGGTCGAGCGGTGGGACGCTGTTGTATTTTTTGTTGGTCGGCCCGCCGCGGGACGTTGATCAATAACGCGCGACAGGCGCTCAATTTCCGACGCGATTATTTCGTGCTGATGAGAGCGTGGGGGTATTCGCTCAAGCGCATCGCGCCAGGCGACGATCGCTCCGAGCGGATCGCCGGCGGCAGATGCTGAGGCACCCACTTCGGCTAAACGTTTTAGTTCCGCGGCGTGAACGAGCGCGCGGCACGAGGGACATTCCAACAAACGCACCGCGATGGACGTTCCGCAATTGCGGCACGGCGACGCGGCTGCGGTGGACGGAGTCACGAGAGAGCGGATCGCGCCGCTCAGGTCGCGCTTGTTGGCTGGCGAAACTCCGGGAGCAGCTCGTGTGGACCACTCATCTCCACGGGCGCACGTTTATTGAGCTTCCATGCCTCGAAAACACCGAACGCAATGATCAAGAGACTGATCGGATCGTGCATCCCGACCAGGATCGGAAGCGCCATGGTGCCAACCAACATCGTCAACAAGCCGAGGGCGGCCGCTGAGATGCCGGTCGCGTTGTTTCTCGCCTGGACGAGTTGATGGAGGGAACGGGCTATGGCCGACGGATTTTTCGCGGGGGCGGCATCTACGCGCACCGGCGCCGGAATAGCCGCCGGCTTCGACCCGCCTTGGGTTCCGTTTTCAATCGCGTAGGCGGCCCGCTGCTCCTGCGCCAGGCGTTCGATCGTCGCGAGAGCTTCCTTTTTTCGATGTTCGTGCGCGGCTTTGATGGCGATCGGCACGAAGGTACTGGCGATAGCGAGATAGGTGAGGAACATCGCAAGGAGCTGGTAGCCCCAACCGCCGCGGTGCCGCGAACCTTTGTGCACCGCTTTTCCCACGATGACGCCCACGAGGATGGAGATGAGGCCGACTTGATAACCGGTGCCGGCCAGCACAGCGTAGTAAATTGCGGCGCCGACTATGGCGGCAGCGATGCCGAAAAGTGTCGCGCGAAGAAATCCCCAGAGCTTCGACGCGATGCTGCCGGAGACCAACGCGCCGAGTTTTTGGGAGCAGGTTTTACACAGGAGCACGCCATTGGCTTCGAAATACTGATTGGCGATCTGCTCATTGCAGCTGCCACAGGTTAGGTCGGGACGAAGAGCGCCATAGCTGGCGGTCTCGAACTGCACGGCACTTTCCATTCGCTGCGTTTCAGCAGCATATATGCCACTGTGATTCTACCTGGTCAGTCAGGCCAATACAGCAGCCGCATCAACCCTTTGCCGGACTCGGTGAGCACTGCTTTTTCGCCGCTGCCGCCAATGACGTCGCGGGTCAGATAGGAATAGTTCACGCCTCGCTTCTTGACGTAAGTGAGAGTCGGATCCTGCACTTGCGCGGAACCGGCCGTGATCTTGAGCGGCACACCTGCCTGGTTGAATGAGATTTCCCACGACGGCGGATGCGCGTTCGCACTGCCGCTCCCCAACCACGGATACAGCTTCAGGAGATCGAAATGATGCGCTGCGGGAACCGCGATGCGGTAAAACGTCTCCTCGCCGGCGAGGAACTCCGGAATCGTCAGCGACGGCTGTTTGCGCAAGGCAAGGTAAAGGCGCGCAATATCAAGCCCGACGAGATTAATCCCATTATAGATCCCGTGGTGATTCGGGTCGTTTTTGAAGACTGCGTTGTGCCACGATTCGAACTGCCGGCTCAGCATCAGGTTCAGCTCGAGATGAACGTGCGCGCGCTCCTGATTGAGACCTTCTCCAGTGTGACCCATTACACCGAGCTGCTCTCCGCGGCTGATGCGCTGACCTCTGCGGACTGCGATCGAGGCGAGGTGGCCGTAAAGACTGTAGTACGGCGACTCGTCCCAGCGATGCTCAACTACGACATAATTCCCGTAGTTCGACCAACCCGGCACTGTATTGGTGTGAACGACCGTCCCGTCTGCGATCGCGCGCACCGGATCGAGCGGCTCGCCGCTTGCGTCCCGGTGCAAAGGCCGGATATCGATCCCTTCGTGGAACCGCGTGTAGACCAGTCCGCTTGAGGTCTCGACCGGGTTGCGGACAAAGCCGTAGCGGCCCCCTTCCCACGGCGTCGACTTCGCTCCCTGGTAGTCCCGCTCTATGTGCTGATAGAAATCAGGTCCGCCGCCGCGAAAGATCGCGTCGTTGTCTGTAGGCAGCACGAGGTTCAACTGCGCCTCCGCGCGGACGACCATACCGACGGCCAGCCAGGCACCAGCCAGCACAAGCCGCAGTCGTGTCGTCACCTCTTGCCGATTAGCTTCCAGTTCCTGCGCATCAGCTCGATGTCGCGGCGAGTCAGGCCCGTCGGGATGTATATCTTGCCGTCGGAGATCCGCCGATCGATTTGCAATTCGGTGACCGGTCTTCCGTTCATGAAGACGAACGCAGACTGGCCGCGGTGTTCGACGCTAAGGGTGTCGAGCGCGATGCGACCATGATCGTCGAGCTGCAAGAGCACGCCGAAACTGCCGTCCTTCGCTGGGTAGGGCGCGAACGCAACCACGTCCTGCTCCGACAGCGTCGCCATTTTCTCGATGACCATCGGCCGGCCAGTGAAGGGCGACTTAAATTGAGTCGCGAATGCCTCCGTGTCGCGGGCATTTGCCTCCACGTGGAAACGAAACGTACTATGCGGTTGGCGTGCATCCACCGCGGAAAAAGCTATGATGGCACAGGCCACTGGCACGAGACCGCGCCTCATCTCGCGATTGATAAAGGGTTTGACAGGATTTGCAACGTCAGGTGATTAAGCCGCCGATGAGGCCAGCGGCCGGCATCATTTTTCTCGTCGTGGCTAGCGCCCGGCTGCTTCTCGCACAGGATCCAGCAGCGGCGCCGGAGCAACGCGGCTGGATGAGCCGAATGCTCCACCCGTTTCACTCGGAGCGGCTCCCCGATTATAAAGACCCGCGTCTCCGCGGCCTCGTGCTCGATCTGGAGCTTTCGCCCCAACCGGTCAAGCTTTCCGAGGTGCGCCAGCTCGAGGTGCACATGACGATGACCAATAAATCGAAACGGCCGATCACTCTCGACTTTGCGACCGAGGAGCGGATCGAAATTTTCCTGCGCAATGCCGCCGAAATCGTGCTGACGAAATACTCCGACAACCATTCCTACGAGAATGTGGCGGGTTCGGTGCTGATCAATCCCCAGGAACACGTCAACTACGACGCGACGATTGCGACACGGGAACTGACGCCAAACAAAGTGTTCATCTGCGAAGTCTTCTTCCCCGAATATCCGGAGCTGCGGGTCCGGCAAAAATTCATGACCGCGCCGTGACGCGTGGGCGACGAAGTCGCGGAGTCGTGGAGTAATTTTTTGGATACGCCGTCACCACTGTCTCACTCAAACGCTCCAACACTCCGCCTCTTTTCGGATTATCACTCGC
>JBJMWX010000083.1:0-48779 GCA_045809925.1 Chthoniobacterales bacterium | reverse complement strand
CGGGCCAAAAACCGTCCAGCGTAACGACTGTCGAATTCCGAGCCACGGAATCGGGTTCGCTGGAGCCGACATGTTGCCGATTCGCAGGTAGGTTTCGCGGCGACTGACGCCTTCGCCCACGAGAGTGAAGACCATCAACGCGGCGCCGAACAGCGGCAGTATGCGCGAAATCAGGAGCCGCCCGCCCCAGTCGGCGCTCGCCAACCAGCGGTGCACAATTTCAGTCGCCCCGAGTTGCGGGGCCACGATGTACCAGCAAAGCCGCAATGCCGCGACGGCGAGGACAAAGCGGCCGATCGGGCGGAAACGCAGGGAATTTAGCGCAACGATTCCAGCGGCGGTGAGCACAGCGCATTGGGCGACCCCAACCCACCAGCGCGAACCGCCAAAGTATTCGCGCGAAATGATCTCAAAGAATGAGCTGCCCAGGATGACCGCCGCCCAGGCGGTGATGCGAATGGCCGGATCAGTGGAAGTTTTCTGGGCTTCCCTGCTCAAGTGCTGGTCCTACTGCAGCGTTTTCAACGTTGCGTTTAAACGCGCGAGCCGGGGCAGCCCGGCAACAAGGCCGCGCAACGACTCCATCGCCGCCGGGACATGATCGAGAAATGCGGTATTACCTTTTACCAATCCAAGGAATCCATACGCGCCCAGGGCCTGCATCAGACGTTGCACCGCGCACAGGCAAATCACGTCGCGGAATTCGCCTGACACGGGGTTGCCGACTCGCTCACGGATTTGTTCATAATCACCGAGCAGCTCCTCACGTTCGTTCTGCGGCAACACGACGTATGGGTCGTAAAGCAGTGACGCGATGTCGTACTCGGCAAGGCCCGGGCGCATTCCCTGGAAATCGATCAGGTGCGCCAAGCTCTCGCGCATGATGATGTTCTGCGACTGGAAATCACGATGGACGAGGACACGCGGTAGCTGCGCCAGGCGATTTGCCATCTCCTCCAGCCCTTCGATCGCGGCGAGCTGCTCGAGCTCTTCGCCGCCGAGGCCGAAGATGCGACCCAGGCAGTTCTCCAGGAAATAATTTTGCTCCCACCGATAAAGCCCGGCGTCGAACTGCGCCGGCAGATGCGCCTCGATTTCGCTCGCAACCGACTGGGGCAACGCATGCAGCTTCGCGATTTCCTCCAGTGCCGAACGATAGAAGGCGCGGCGCAGCAGCCATGGCTCATCGCGATGCGACCAGAGATCACGCTCACCCAAATCCTCGACCCAGATCAGCCCCTCCTCGGCGTCGTGAAAATAAATTTTTGGAGCGCGGATCTGATGGGCAGCAAGAAAGTCAGCAATCTGGACGTAATGGCGGTTCTCCTCGCGTTCGAGATTGTACTTCACGAGGATGAGGCTCTGCTCGCCCCCGCACCGGACCCGATAGAACTTTCGGTCCGATCCACCTTTCTCGATCGGCGTTATTTTGACAGGCGCGCGCTCGAGTCGTGGAAAGTGCAGACGTGTCCGGCGCAACAAGGCGTCTGTTCGCATAGCCCTAAATGATCGTGTCACTGCAATCCCCTTCCGCGGTTTGACCGGTGCGGACAATACAATTCTTCAGGTGACTGCGGGAAGCGATTTTCGCGCCTGACCAGACAATAGAATCCTCGAGAGAAACATCAGAGCCGGCCTGGGCGTCGGCGCCGACCGCGGAGCAGCCAGTCAGGCGCGCGCTTGGATCGACCTTCGCGGTCGACGCGATGCGCTGCGGCCACTCTGGATCGCTGATGTAACCCGGTTTCCAGCGCTCGCGCACGATCGTCCGGTGCAGCTCGAGATACTGCTGCGGCGAACCGATGTTGAACCAGCGGCCATCATTCAACACCACGCCGCCGACCCGACCGCCGTCTCGTATCCAGTCAGTCAGCACCGGGATAAATGAGATCTTTTGCCGCGGCGGGAATCGATCGAAGGCGAGCGGGTTCCAGATCGCGATGTTGGCATAATCGTAGGCGCCTTCGAGGCCCAGCCGTTTGGCGATGTCGAGCACGCGACCGTCGCGGAATGCGACTACTGCGCCCAGACCGGTTTCGCGCAAGCCGAGTGTGACGTCATTGCCGCGCTCGAAGTGCTCGTCGATTAATCCGGCGAGGTTCAGATCGGTAAGGATGTCGCCGCTGTAGGTGATGAAACTACCGTCGCTCAGGTACGGTTCGGCATTCTTAATTCCGCCGCCCGTCTCGAGCAGGACTGGTTCATGCACCAGCCGTACCGCGCGACCGCGATAGCTGTTTTCTGGAAACGCGCGTTCAAATAACTCCGGCAGTCGATGCGTGTTGATAACGAAATTCTCCAGGCCAGCCGCGATCAGGTGGTCGAGCGCAAACGTAATCAGTGGTTTGTGGAAAACCGGCACGAGCGGCTTCGGCAAGTGATCAGTCAGCGGCCGCAAACGCATGCCGAGACCGGCGCCGAGGACAAAGGCTTGGCGTATTCTTGCGTTCATCTTGTAGCTGCGGCCGTCTCGGGCGGCAGTGGGAAATTGTGGAATTCTGCCGCCAGAGATGGCGGCAGCTGCAACGCTTATCGCTTCAGGTAAAGCGTGCTCGTGCCGAAGTCGATGATGCCATGATGCCGGCGCAACGTTTCCGAGCCGAGCAGACCAACCACCGGCGGCGACGCATCAAGCAATCCGGTGTGAATCAGGCCGGCCAGATCGATCACGCCCACTTCCTTGCCCTTGAGCTCAAGGGAACCAATCGAGAGCCGCGAGATGGTCGCGAGCTGCACTCTTCTGTCGGAGAGATTCACCCCCGAGGAAGTGAATGGTGACCCGCGCAGAGGAACTTGCATGTCGCGCAGGAAACGGGAATGCAGCAGGGTCGCAAACGCGCCTGTGTCGACCATCAGCTTGCCGGCGTGGCCGTTGACTGCGCTGTCGACATATAAGTTGAACCCGGAGCTGACGTGCATCGGAACTCGCCGGTAACCGCGAAAATCAAACCCGGGCACTCCGCCTGGCGTCGACGGATCCATTTTCAAAACCAGAAGCTGCTTCTGGCAGTCGAGCACCGCCTTGGTCGGAAACAGAATATCCGCGCCGATAATGCCGTCGATTACCGGGTCGTCCATGCGACGCGCGGAATGCTGCCTGCCACGCAGATCGATGGCGACAAGTGGTTCGTCGATCAGGTTCAGCGTGCCGAGCGTGAGCGTCTTCGCCACGAGGACACTGTTCACGGCCCCGTTCACGTTCAGGTGCTGCGGAATTTCCGAGCCTGCTGCGATTGTCTTAAGCCCGAAGTGCTCGCGCCGCTGAATGGCGATCGCGCTGATCGGCGCGCCGGTGTCGACCGTGAGCAGCGCCGGCTTGCCGTTGATGAACGCATGCACCAGCAAGTGATTCTGCGAGGAACGCTCGAGCGGTAGAGCCTCGAACAGCGGGCTCGCGGTCGAATGCGGCGCGGCACCGGCCGGAGTGGAAACGAGCAGCGCCGTTGCAAGGAGAGCGAGTGCGCGGCAGAGGGGGGGGATTTTCACGAGCCGCGAATCATAGCATGTTCGGGTCCAATTAAACAACGTCCGTGATTTGCAGAATACGCACTTTGCCATTGCCCCATCCGCAGGCGGGGTGATTTACTCCCCGCACTCGCGCGATGGCTGAACCGAACGCAACCGACGACGGCAAATTCATCCGCGGCCTCGGCCTGCTCGATTCCACGATGCTTGTCGCGGGGTCGATGATCGGCTCCGGCATTTTCATTGTCTCCTCCATCATTGCCCGCCAGGTCGGCGCCCCGGGATGGCTGCTCGTCGTCTGGATTGTAACCGGCGTGCTGACCTTAATGGCCGCCCTCTCCTACGGGGAGCTCGCGGCGATGATGCCCAAAGCGGGAGGTCAGTATGTGTATCTGCGCGAGGCGTTCTCGCCGCTTTGGGGTTTTCTCTACGGCTGGACGCTGTTTCTCGTCATTCAGACCGGCACGATCGCGGCCGTCGCGGTCGGCTTCGCACGTTACATGGGCGTGCTCGTTCCGTGGGTCTCGGAATCGAATTACGTCATCGCGCCGATCCGCTTCGGCGGCTACGCGCTCTCGCTCTCGACCGCTCAACTGGTCGGGCTGCTCATGATCGCACTGCTCACCTTCATGAACACGCGGGGGCTCAGGATCGGCAAGCTCGTCCAGAATGTCTTCACCACCGCGAAAACCGGCGCGCTCATCGCGCTGATTTTGCTCGGTATCATCGTAGGGCTGCGTTCCGGGGCCGGCTCCGCCAATTTCAGCGACTTCTGGACGTTACGCGGTGATCTGCAGGAGGTCGGCAAAGGACTGACCGCGGCGACAGTATTCGGCCTTTTTGTCGGGATCTGCGTCGCGCAGACGAATTCACTCTTCTCAGCCGACGCGTGGAACAACATTACCTTCACCGCCGGGGAGGTGAAGGACCCGCGCCGGAACATCCCGCTCTCGCTCGCCTTCGGCACGTTCCTCGTTATCGGCCTGTATCTGCTCGCGAATGTTGCCTACCTCGCGGCACTGCCGTTTAACGCGATTCAAAATGCGCCGAGCGATCGCGTTGCCTCAGAAACAGCGAACGTTATTTTCCCCGGCGCCGGTGCGACGATCATGGCGATCGCGATCATGGTCTCGACCTTCGGCTGCAATAACGGACTGATCCTCGCCGGCGCGCGCGCTTACTACGCGATGGCGCGCGATGGTCTTTTTTTCCGCCGGGTCGGAGAGCTGAACCGCTGCCATGTGCCTGGCTGGGGCCTGATCATTCAGGGAATCTGGGCCGCGATTCTCGTCCTCCCGCGGACCGTTAAAACTGACGCCGCCGGCAATGTCACGGGCTACGGGAACCTCTACGGTAATCTGCTCGATTACGTGATTTCCGCCGCGCTCATCTTCTACATTCTCACCATCATCGGCATTTTCGTGCTCCGTCGGAAACGGCCGGATGCCGAGCGGCCTTACAAAGCGTTTGGCTACCCAATCGTTCCTGCCCTCTACATCGTCGCCGCCTCAGTGATCCTCGCCGTCCTCTTCATCTACCAGACAGCAACCACCTGGCCCGGTCTCATCATCGTGCTGAGTGGCGTCCCGATCTATTTCCTCTGGAGAAAATCGCCGGCGCCTTAAGCACGTGCCGCCGACGCTGCTAGCAAAACCGAACAACATTTAGCCATGGCAAATTTATTCGCGAGAAAGCCGCTCGATCGGTTGATGAGAGAGGCGGACGAGGTCGGTGAGCACAGTCTCAAGCGCTCGCTTGGCCCGATGAACCTCATCGCTCTTGGCATCGGCGCAATCATCGGCGCCGGCCTCTTTGTGCGGACCGCGTCGGCGATCGCGGAGCGAGCAGGTCCATCGGTCGTTCTCGCCTTCGTCGTTGCAGGTATTGGCTGCGCGTTCGCTGGCCTCTGTTACGCCGAGTTCGCCTCCATGATTCCTGTCGCCGGCAGCGCCTACACTTATTCCTACGCGACAATGGGCGAATTCGTCGCCTGGATTATCGGCTGGGATTTGATCCTCGAGTACGCAGTCGCGGCCGCGACCGTTGCCACATCCTGGAGCCAGTATGCCAACCGCGTGCTCGATTGGTTTGGATGGCGTATCGGCTTCAGATGGTCGCACTCGCCTTTTGAGCACGACGCATCGGGAGCTGCGGGTCTCGTCAATATCCCGGCGGTATTCATCCTTTTTCTTCTCACCCTGCTGCTGATTCGCGGGACCAAAGAGTCGGCCTTCGTCAATGGAATCATCGTAATCCTCAAGATAACAATTGTCCTGCTGGTCATCGGCATCGGCTGGGGCTTCATCAACCCCGCCAATCATACGCCATTCATTCCGGCATCGACCACCTACACGACGCCCGAACACATCACCCATCCTTTCGGTGGAATCATGGGCATCCTCGGGGCAGCCGGCGTTGTTTTCTTCGCTTACATCGGCTTCGACGCCGTCTCCACTGCCGCGCAGGAAGCGAGAAATCCAAAACGTGACATGCCGATCGGGATCCTGGGCTCCCTCGCCATCTGCACAGTTCTCTACGTGCTCTTCTCCTACGTGCTCAGCGGCCTCGCGCCGATCGGCGATTTCCGGGATCCGCTACGTGGCGGTGAAGCGTCTGTTGCCTACGCGATCAGCACATACATGCATGGATATGAATGGCTTTCGAAATGCGTCACGGTCGCGATTCTCGCCGGCTTCTCGTCAGTTATTCTCGTCATGTTGTTAGGCCAGTCGCGCGTCTTCTATTCCATGAGCCGCGACGGACTGGTCCCGCCGGTCTTCGCCGATGTGCATCCGCGCTTCCGCACGCCATGGAAATCGAACATGCTATTCTTCGTTTTCACCGGACTGCTGGCCGGGTTCGTTCCCGCCGATGTGACCGGCGAAATGACGAGTATCGGAACGCTCTTTGCCTTCATTCTCGTTTGCGCCGGAGTCTGGATCATGCGGGTGCGAAACCCCGAATTGGAGCGAGGCTTTCGCGTGCCAGCGGCGCCGCTCGTCGCGATTCTCGGTATCATCGTCTGCGCCGCCATGATTTTCGGCCTCGGCTGGACGAACTGGGTGCGCTTGATCGTCTGGCTGCTGATCGGATTCGTGTTCTACTTCGGCTACGGCAAGAGCCATAGCCGGCTCAACACGCCACCGCCGCAAATGCCCGAAGGCATCAAGCTGAGCAACTAGCTGCCGCCGCCGTTCGAAGTCGCGGGACTCGTCGCGCCGAAGCCGAGGATTCGCTGAAGCCGGGCACGAGCCGCGCCGGGTGAAATGCTGACACCGCGCAGCTGCGCGCGCGTCCGCATCTCTGTCTCAGAGGGACTCCACCCGATCGTCTCGAGCAGCTGCGCTTCGCTTCGCTGGACGACGTTACCGTCCCCTGACGTCTCCATTGCTAGCTGTAACTCACCGAGTGCGGTCGCAAGCGTGTGCGCATCAAATCGCGAACCGCGCAATGCGTCGACGATCTGCTGGAACCGCAGGTGAAGCGGAATGGTGGCGAGTTGAAAGTCGCCGTTCTCAAGCGCCGCCTCGCGCGGCGTGATTACCGGCTCCGAACGAGCGACGGATTTCCAGTCGTGAGTGGAGTTGTAGTAGCCGAGCTCCACGCCGTACGAGCTGTCGCTCTGCGCCACATCAACGTAACAACTGCCCGCGAGCGGTTCGACCATGCGTCGCGAGAGTTCTGCGCCCTCTCGATCAACGACGCGCAGAATCACGGTGCGATCCGGCGGCGGTTCGTCGGCAAACGCCGCCACCCAATCAATATCCCAGTAGGCGAAAAGGGTGTGCGGATCGCGTGCGATCACGATGACCAGAGGCGTGCCGTAGGAACGCGGTAAGTCGCCAAGATCCTCGAACTCCGCCGCCGCCCTCGTTGCCCTCGCTTCACGATCTTCTCGCGCCACGATCGGCTTGTCAGACAGGACGAAGGCCGATTGCTCGTTGTCCGGTGCGGTTTCGTTCACATCATCTTCTCGCGTGGAGGCTTCGCGCATGATGCCATAACGCGCCGCCGCCCGCGACTGCCTTTAGTTCCTCGCGTGGCTTATTGATTACCCAAATTGAACGTCTCGACGATGCCGATACCGGTGCCTCCGTTAGCGCCGTGCAACACCACGGTATAGGCTCCGGGAGCGAGCGTTTTGAGGATCGCTGATTCCTTCGGATTTGTCGGAGCGATCGTGGTTGCCGCCAGAGCCGCCGCATCCTGGCTCGACTGCCAGTCGTCGTTCGAGGCGACGACGGCGCCCTGCGCGTCGTGCAAATCAATAACTGGATCGGCAAGCGGGTTCGTAACACCAACTGCCGCGAGAGACGGACCGATGCCACGCATAAGGATCGTCTGCGTCTGATTGGTAAACGACGTATCACGCACGATGAACCCGCCGATCAGAACATTATCGCCGGTTCCCACCGGCCCACGGGTCGAGAGATTTCCTAGATCGGAAAACGACTCAGCATCGATGTCGTAAATCTCAACCAGCGCGATGCCTTCGGTGTCTCCCTTGCCTCGCACGATCGCGGTGTATTTGTTTATCGCGTCAGTACCGGTGATATTCAGAATTACCGCCGGCTCGCGATCGTCCGCGGGTGCGAGACCGCTGGCAGTGATTTCCGCCTGCTGGTCAGAGCGCCAGTTGTCATTGCTTGTCACCAATGCACCGGTGCTATCGTGGATCTCCAGGATCGGGTCGCCGAGCGTGCCGGCTAGTGGCGTGCCGTTGAGTTGGATCGAAGGACCCACTGCGCGAACGAGCACGCGTTTCGTGTTCGCTTTTCGTGTAATGAATCCACCAATCCCCGCACCTTCGCCAGCTTTGACTGCGACGCGGGTGGAAAGATTCGCCAGCACGCGGCTGGGCGCCGTCGGGCTTGGCGATGCACCGGGCGCCGCTGAAACTGCCGGCATGGGTGTCGGTGTCGCCGTGGGTGCCGGGTACGGGAACGCTGAATCGTGGACCACGAACTGCGTCCCACCGCGCGCGATGTCCCGGCGGCCCTGCCGCGAACCCTGGCCGCTCACAGGCGGTACGACTTCGATCGTGTAGGAACGACCGCGCAATCCGCTGATCACTGTGCCGTTGCTGATCAGTTCGTGCTTCGCGGCGGCGAGCACAGCGTTGAGCTTTGCCACGCTTACCTGCACCGAAACTGTGTTGTCGACCTGGTTGAACTCGCCGGCATCGGCCGTTCCAACCTGCGTGTAAATTAGTTTTCCGTCTGAGGCGCGTGCGACCGTGCCGTACGAATACGTCATCCCGCCGCTCACATCGGTATCGGCTTGAATATAGAATTGATCCGCATGATCCGAGAGGCCGAAGGAATAGGTGCCGGTCGGCGCAAGCACGGAATGCGGCGCGTTAACCGCGAAACTCATCTGCCATGTCGTCTGACCGGGGATGACGCTGAGGTCGGAGACTTTCATCGTCGCCGCGATCGCGAGTTTGTCGCCAGTCCCCGAGGTGTCGTATCGCACCCAGAGCACATCGGATGGATCGTTCGCCCTCACACGCGCGAGCGATGATTCCTGAAGATCCTGTGCGTAATCTGTTACCTGCTCACCATTAAGCCCAGGAACGCGCGGCGGGAACGCATCGCCCGGCGGCACCGCCAGTGCGGCTCCTTCCGTGGCGGCTGGAAGCGCATTGTTCGTCTTGATGCTCGGCCCGCTGATCTGGTGAGAGACGTAGGTGTGGCCGTCGTAATCATTGTGATCATCAGTGTAGGCGATCACTGCGGCGCCGTTCGGATCAAACGAAACCTGGAAGTAATCGATCAGGTTGCGATTCGCCGCGCCCGTCAGCCCGCCTTCGGAGATGTTGGAACCGTGAATGAAGTGGTCGGGTTCGGTCACCTCAGCGATATGGAAGGTTGGCGTATCTGAAGTCGCATCAAAGCTCTCGGCGTAGTAGACCTTCCACTCCGCCGTATCGTCGTTCTTCGCCGCAGTCGTGCCATACCACACGACTCCGACAGAGCCGGGAAGCGGGCCTGTCTCAAACCACGGGAAGATATTCACCTGAGTCGGCAAACCACCGTTCACTTTGACCGCCTTCGACCAGGTCTTGCCCTGATCGGTGGAATGCTTCAGGAAGACGTCTTTGTCGTTTGAATAACAAACGTACGCCGTGCCGTTTTTTGTCCCATCGTCGGCGACCTTCACCGGGAAGAACAAGTGAGCCACGCCATTGGGATCACTCGCTACCTGCGTGACGGTGTAATCAGTAGTAAGCGGCGCCAAACCAGGGACAGACGGCACGCCGACGCCGACCTGGCCGCTGCTGCCGGAGATGTAGACGACGCCGTCGCTCTGATGCACATCGATGTATCCGACCTGCCCGATGGGGCCGGCGGTTGATGCCGGTCCGAACGTCAGTCCGCTGTCGTCCGAGCGTTGAATTTGCGTGACCGCCGGCTCGAGCGTGCGGTAGAGCATGTAAACGGTTGTCTCGCCGAGAAACTCCTCCCACTGCCGGTCATCGGCGCAGGCCCCGCCGGTGCAGTTGCCGAGCGGATTCTTGCTGAACGTCTTCCCGCCATCCAACGAGACGCCCGTCGAGATATTCGCTGCGATTAAACTGCTGAACGCCAGCGCGGGAGTGGCGGAGGGGTTCGGCAACGCACCCGGACTCGGGTGCGGCACGGCGAGATCAATATCCCCACCGCCATCACCGCCCAGGTCGGCCTCCGATGTTGGCGAGAACGCGTCCGGTTGTCCCCGGTATTCCGGGACACGCAGGAAGGGGTCGTAGCCGGTGCTGCCCGGATTGAGGTTCATGTGCCAAAGATCGACCCCCGCCGGGAAACCGCGGATCGCACCAACGTAAAAGTTGCCGGCGTAATCGGTCCGATTGCTCGGCTCGCCGTCACGCGTGGTGAGCGGCGCCTTCAACGGCACGTTGTTACTGAAAGTGATTCCAGTCGGGGAGCCGACGATATAGGTCGCGCTACGTGTCGCGGGGCCAGTCCCACCGATTGCTGTCGGTCCGGACGCGGCCCGCACCTTCGCTACGCCATGATACTGGTCGCCCGGGCCGGCGGTCCCTGCCGCGTACAGCACATGCACGAGGTATTTCCCCGTGCCGGTCGTCGCTGGATTGATCGCGGCGCCGTCGGTGGTCGGATCCGCGTCGGTCGGTCCGAGATTCCTTCCACTCGCCACCAACGGACCGCTCAACGTGTCCTTGTGGATGTAAACATCGTAATCGCTCGTCGCGAGCCCCCACGTCAGCGTGATCAGAATCTGCTGTCCCGCCCAATCTGTCTGGGCACCGCTCGCTGTGAGCGTGAACACATCGCAATTTGAACCGTCGATACAGGTCGATTCCTGGGCCACGCCCACTGCTGCCGGCTGGCCCGGCAAATCACCATCCCACGCGACCGGTGCCGTTGCCGTCGGCGCAAGCGCGCCGGTCGCAGGTGTAGCCGCTCGCCCGAGTCCCGGCACGGCAATCGCCGCGATCGCGATGACAAAAAAACTCCGCGTGGAGAACCAACGCGGAGCGGAAGGAAAGAAACGTGTAGAGCTCATGATGTTGACGAGATTTAATGCTGGGGACGAGCGCGTCGTCCTCGCTTCTATCGCGACCCGAACGCGCCCCGGCCAAAGTATTCGAACCGGAGATGCCCGGTGGACTTAGCCGCGGACGCAATTTTACGTCCGGCGTTTACAATCCAACAGGACCTTGCGTCGCCCCATAAGCGACTTCCGGTCCGCTGCTAGAACGTCCAGATCAGCCGTTGCCGCTGGCGCCCGGCCGCGTGCCCCTGAATGCTTTGTCCCGTTCTATTAGCTGCAGCGCTCTGGTGCCGAACGTCAGGAAGACAAATGGACCGAGATAAAAAAATCTTGCACCGTCGGTGAGCCGCTCTGGTCGAGCCAGCGCGCACCTTCCTGGACAAGGGTGATACGCAGCAGATACTCCGCGGGCGCGCTTGGGGCGATAACGAACAGCCGGAACATGCCGGTCCCGCCTGCCGCGATTCCAGGCAACACGGGCGTGCGCATGCCGTCGAAGACAACGGCTTCTCTCGAGCGGCGATCGAACCAGTGATAGGACAGGTTAACGGGGAACGGCGCGCCGACACCGACTGTGTGTTCGCTATTGTTACGGACCTTCACCCGAACCCAAAATAGTTCGGAAATGCCTGCGTCGCTCGGCGCAGCCGAGGCTTCGATCGTCAGCAGCCCGACTTCATCATCTCCGAGCCGAGGCATGCGCAGGATCTCCCGCGGAGGATCAGCATCGCTGCCGATCGGCAACGCGAGCTCAGGAGGCGCATAATTCTCTGGAAGGTAAAAGAAACCGAGGCCGTGGCCTGGTCGTTCCCTTTCATAAGCAGCTGCTTTGGCCTCCCGAATGGAGCGAGGCGCCATGTGCAAATGGTGGTGATGGATGGCGAGCGTCCGCAGGTAACCACCTGGACCGGCTATCTGAATGTTCTCGTGCAGTCGGGTCGGGAAGGTGATCTGATCGGGCAGGTTGCGGAAGAGCCGCAACTGCCAGTCGGGCCACCATGGCGCGCACGCAATGTACCTCCCGTGCGTCACCATCCAACGGCGGGCACACCAGAAGTGCGTATACTCGCTTCTGAGATTCTCGCGCCAACTGGGGTCGTGCCATTCGGGACTCAGCTCCTCGTCGTAGTCGACCTTCAGGATCCAATCGCCGCGGCATTCGGCGAGAATCGCTGTCAAATCAGCCCGATAGATCGCGCCGCCGTTGTTACTGAGAAACACCACGCGCGCGTCCAGCACCTGTAACTTTTTGGCCAAGTCATGAGGAGCCGGGTTTTTGTCGACAAAAACCAGTAGCTTGTCGACGACGTTACGGAGCTTCGAAAACCATCCGACGGCTTCATCGGTTAGTTCGTGGGTGATGAGAAGGCCGGTCAGGACCACCAGACGAGTGTTCACGTTACAGGCGGGGTGATCAATCCGACTCGGCCCGCGCGAGCGCGGCGCGGACGTTGGCGCGCAGCGAAAATGTGTAACAATTCGGGCCGTCCTAAACGACATGGCCGATATGCAGGAATATCTTTGCGGCGCCCACCCCGAATGGGGGCGCATCGCCATTCTGCCGGGAGACACCGAAATTTTCGGCTTCGCGGTCGCAGATCTTCAGGTGGATGACCCGGGCGCGATCTTCCAAGGCCGCGCAGCTTTCGCGCAAGCCTTACGCCGGTGGGCGGATCAAAATTCGGTTGAGCTCGTCGGTTGTGGCGTCCCTGCAGGGGAGTCACGATGGCGAGCGCTTCTGCCACGTCTCGATTTCCGTTATGTCGAAACGGCGCTGAGCTTCACGATACCAAGGGTTCAGGGCTTGCAGTTCGATCAAAAACACGCTCGAGTCCGACTCGCTACTGAAGCCGATCGCGCAGCTGTCGAACTGATCGCCGAGCGTGGCTTCAACGCAGGCCGGTATCACGCCGACCCGCTGTTTCCGCGTGAGCTCGCCAATCGACGTTACTGCCGCTTCATCGGAGAAGCATTTGCCGATCTTAGCGATGGCAATCGCGTTTACGTCACCGGCGGCCGTGGTTCTGTGACGTGTTTCATGCACACGCGTCTGCGAGGCGACACGGCGGATGTGGTACTCGGAGGCACCGACCCGTCTGTCCAAGGGACTATTGTGCCGCTGACAGTGTGGCTTGGCGCGCTCATGGATCTCAAGCAGTCGGGAGTCCGGCGGCTGAAGAGCAGGCTCTCGGCGGGTAACACCGCGATGATGAACATCGCGGCTCATTCCGGCGCCCGTTTTTCCGCCGCGCAGCATGTCTTCCACTGGCATGCCGAGGGCGCGGCGCATCTACACGGCCTGAACACGCTCTGGTCGCCGGCGTGAATCCCAGCGTTCCATTCAATCGGCCAACTCTGGCCGGAAGCGAGCTGAGCTATGTGGCGGATGCAATCAACCGCGCCCGGATTTCTGGTGACGGCGACTACACCGATCGCTGCCAACAATTTCTTTGCCAGAGCGTGGGCGCGCGGGCTGCCTACCTCACGCCGTCGTGCACGCACGCGCTGGAGCTGGCGGCGCTCCTGCTCAACGTAGGACCTGGCGATGAGGTGATCGTGCCCTCGTTTGCATTTGTCTCCGCTGCAAATGCCTTCGTCTTGCGCGGAGCACGCCCGGTTTTCATCGACAGCCGGCCCGACACGCTAAACCTCGATGAGCAACAGCTGGAAGGGCTGATCACACCACGCACGCGCGCCATTGTCGTCGTGCATTATGCAGGCGTCGCCTGCGCAATGGAGGAGATCATCGCGATTGCGAGGCGCCACGGTGTCCCGGTGGTCGAAGACAATGCGCATGGCTTATTCGCGAAATGCCGCGGGCGGCATCTCGGCACCTTCGGCGCGTTCGCAGCCCAAAGTTTCCACGAGACGAAGAACTTCTCCTGCGGCGAAGGCGGCGCGCTGCTCTTAAACGAAATGCGTTACAGCGACCGGGCCGAGACGATTCGCCAAAAAGGAACGGACAAGGGCCGGATGTTGCGCGGCCAGCGCGACCGCTATTCGTGGGTGGACGTTGGTTCGAGCTATTCGCTTTCCGATCTGCTGGCCGCGTTTCTACTCGCGCAGTTTGAGCAGCGCGAGGCGATCCAAAACACCCGCCAACGGATTTGGGAACGCTATGAAGTCGAGCTGCGCGATTGGGCGGTGAGGCAGGGCATCCGTTTGCCGATTGTTCCTCCGGACTGCGAACAGCCGTATCACTTGTTCTACCTGCTCTTGCCAACAGCCGAGGTGCGCGAACGTTTAATCGAGCATCTAAAGCAGCGCTCGATCGTCGCGGTTTTCCATTACCTTCCGCTAAACACATCCGCCATGGGTCAGCGTTTTGGGGGAAAGGTCGGACAGTGTCCGATTGCTGAAGACGTCAGTGAGCGCTTGCTGAGGTTGCCCCTATATGTGGGGCTCGAAGGCGCTCCGCAAAGCCAAGTGCTTCGCGCATTGCGTGTCTTTTCGACATAGGCGATGGGCGTTGTTAATCGCTTGCGGGCCGGTTGGTGACACGGCGCCCGGCTCTCGCAAAGCAGCACTGAAACTCGCTTCTCTTATTGATTCAGTTTAAACCCTTCGATCAGCCCGATACCGGTGCTGTTGTTCGCACCACGCAGCACGCCAGTGTAATTGCCTGGATTCAGCGTCGTCAGAATCGCGGATTCCTTATCGTCGGTCGGGGCGGCGCCGCTCGACTGGATTTCGCCGGCGTTGTTCGCCTGTTTCCAATCGTCATTCGCGCCGAGGAGCGTTCCGTTCTCATCATGCAGCTCCAGAGTCGGATCCTGTAATTCGCCAGTGATGCCGGCGGCGCGTAACTCCGGCCCAATCCCCCGAAACAGGACGCGCTTCGGATTTCCGCCGCGCAGAATCAACCCGCCGATCAACACGTTGTCACCGGTCAAGACCTGGGCGCGCGAGGATAGGTTGGCGAGCTCGGATCCGTTGACCGAATCGAGATCGAAGATTTCGACCAGGCCGATACCGGTGCTGTTGTTCGCCCCGCGCAAGACGCCGGTGTAGTTATTCGGTGGCAGGAGCGTCTCGATTGCCGACTCGTTGTCGTCCTGCGGTGCGAGACCATCCTGCGCGATCAAAGGCGCTTCCGGACTGTCTTTCCAATTGTCATTCGTCGCGATGATCGCGCCGGATTTGTCGTGTAGCTCCAGCAGTGGATCAGGCAATCGCCCTGCGACCGGCGTGTTCCCAACCTTCAGCGATGGCCCGATACCGCGGACCACCACGCGCTTCGCGGTCGTACCGGTCACAATGAATCCGCCGATGCCGACTTTGTCACCGACTTGAACAAGTGACCGCGCAGAGATGTTGAGCAGTTGCAGATTGGCCGGCGTCGCACCGGGAGTGGGCGTCGGAGTTGGCGTTGGCGTAGCGGTCGCGCTTGGTGAAGGCGTTGGCGTTGGGGTTGGCGCTGTCCCGCCACCGACGACGAAAATCGTGCCACCACGCGTATCGTCCGATTGCTGGCCAGCCGATGCCGTTCCGCGCAAACCCACTAACGCGCTTCCGGTCTGGATTGGCTGATGACCCCGCGCGCGCAGAATGTCGTTCAGGCGTGAGACATCGACGCTCACCGTGAGCGCGCCTTGCGATGAATCGAACGAGCCGCTGTCTGCAATTCCAACCGGCGTTGGCGAGGGAGACGGTGTCGGTGTTGGCGAAGGCGCAGGAGAAGGAGTCGGTGTCGGCGTGGCGTTGGCGTACGTAATCGAGCCGTCGCTATTCCGCACCGCCGTGCCGTAGCGATACGTCGGCGCGCCGCTCTGGTCGGTAGTGACGGCAAAGAAGAATTGATCCCCGCGATCGGAGACGCCGTAGGTGTTGTCGCCGCTCGCGCTCAAGGTCGCGTCCGGCGCGTTTGCCGTGAAGGTCATTCGGTAGGTCGCACTTGGCGGAAGCGCAGGCAAGGCGGATAGCTTCATCGTCGCGCTCAGTATCAGCTTCGAGTCCGGCGTGACCTTCGAGCTGTACTTGATCGAGAGAATGTCCGCCGGATTCGGCGAATTAATCCGCGCGAGACTTGATCCACTGGCGGCGTCCTGCGCGAAATCAGTCACCTGTTCGCCACCGGGTCCGGGCTGTGGTGGCGGGGCCGCTTCCCCCGGCGGTTTAGTTGGCGACGGGATTGGACTCGGCAACGTGATGGTTGCGCCGCCGCCCTTGATGCTCGGTCCATTGATTTGCCTGGTCACGTAGGTGTGCCCGGTCAGGTCGTTATGGTCGTCCGTGTAACCGATCACCGCAGCGCCTTGGGGATCGAAGGAGATTTGAAAGTAATCGAGCAGGTTGCGATTCGCGCTGCCGTTCAGCCCGCCTTCGGAAATATTGCTCGCGTGAATGATGTGATCACTTGCTTCGACCTGCGTGAATGTGGGTGACGCATCCGTGGCGTTGAACGTCTGTGAGAAATAGACGCGCCAATCGCAGGCGTTGTTGTTGAAAGGCTGATTGGCCGCGCCGTACCACGCGATTGCGACGGAGCCCGGCAGCGGGCCGGTCTCGAGGGCCGGGAACAAACAGGTGCCGCCGGGCAGATCGCTCACCCGCACCGGCGTGCTCCAGTGCGCGCCCCGATCGGTTGAATGCGCAAGAAAGATGTTCTTCCCGTCGCCGTACGCGACATAGACGGTGCCATGCGGCGTGCCGTCTTCCGCCGCCTTCACAACGCAGAACAGGTGGCCCACGCCGTTCGGGTGATCCACCGCCTGCACGAGCGTGTAGCTCGCCGGCGCTGCACCGGGTATGGCGGGAATTCCGACCGCGACACGCCCATCGTTGTAGGACACGTAAACGGTGCCGTCCTGGTGATGCACATCGATTCCGCCATTTTGCGCCACTCCGCCGACGACGGTCCCGTTCTCGTAGGTCAGCCCGCCGTCGGTCGACCGCTGCACGACGCCGAAGACCGGGTCGAATGTGCGGTAAGTCAGGAAAGCGACATGATCGTCGAAGAACTCATCCCATTGTCGATCGTTCACCGGCACGCCGTTCACGTTTCCGGCCGGATTGTGGTTGTACGTCTGCGCGCGGTCAGTACTGTTGCCGGTTGAAACATTGGCAAGCACAAGGCTGCTGAATGCGAGCGTCGGATCGCTTTGCCCGGCAGGCGCGCCAAAGCCAACCGCCAGGTCGACGTCGCCGCCACCATCGGCGCCGAGATCAGCCGCGCTCGTCGAGGTGAATGAATCCGGTTGCCCGCGGTAAATCGGATTACGCATCAGCGGATCGTAGGTTGGGCTGGACGGATTGATGTCGAAATACCAGAGATCGATTCCGGCCGGCACTCCACGAATACCGGAAATGTAGAAGTTGCCTTTTACGTCCGTGCGGCTGCTCGGTTCACCATCGCGACGCGTCACCGGTGCCTTGACCGTGACGTTTGGACTGAAATCGATTCCGCCCTTCAAATATGTGCCCGTGCGTGAAGGCGGCTCGATCACCGTCGTTGCCGAGCCGGCATACTGGTCGGCCTGCGGAACGGTCGCGAAGTAGATGACGTGCACGACGTACTTGCCCGTGCCGTGGTCGCTCGGTCGGATTGCGGCTTTCTCATAGGTGAGCGGCGGACCGTTGCCGGAGGTCGCAATCACAGGCCCATCGACTGTGCCTTTGTGGACGACCAAATCGTAGTCGTCCGTCGGCACCGTCCAGTCGATGCGAATGGCCACCAGTTTGCCGACGTACTCTGCCGGATCGCCGGAGATGGTGAGATCAAAGGTGTCGCAGTTGATTCCATCCATGCAGTCGCTCTCGCCATCTGGAGCGCCGCTGGCCGTGGCGTTTCCGTTAAACGTGACCTTCGAACCGACGTTCGGGTTGACGGCGCCGCTCGCGGGATCGGCCGCGTGTGCGTTCAGCGCAACAAGACCGAACAGCCCCGCGTAAATGGATACAAAAAAAGCCGCCCGACGGGTGTCGGGCGGCTGCGGGAAAGAACGTGCGGCGGAAGATATGTTCATCTTATTGATTCAGTTTGTAGGCCTCGACCTGACCGACTCCGGTACCGTTCGCGCCTCGTACAACCGCGGTATATTTGCCTGGACCGAGCGGCATCAAAATTGCCGACTCGCGATCATCGGCCGGCGGAATTCCGGTGCCTTGGATCGCCGACGCGTTCGGCGCGTCTTTCCAGTTGTCGTTCGCGGAGAGCAGCGTGCCGTTGGCGTCGTGCAACTCCATGACCGGGTCCTGCAATGGGCCGGCAACGTTGTGCGCCGCCAGCTCCGGCCCGAGGCCGCGGAGCAGAACATTTCGTGGGTCGCCTGCCTGCACGATCAGGCCTGCTATCAACGCATTATCCCCTGCTTCTACGCTCGCGCGCACTGACAGATTACCCAATTCGCCGACAGTAGGATCCAGATCGTAAATTTCGACTAACCCGACCCCGGTCTGGCCGTTCGCCCCACGAACGACCGCGGTGTTGTTACCCGGTGGAAGGCTGGCGATGATGGCCGATTCACGATCATCGCTCGGCGCCAGGCCGGTCTGCTGGATCTCCGTCTGCTGCGAGCTACGCCAGTTATCGTTCGTGGTTACGGTCCCGTTGCTGTCATGCAATTCGAGGATCGGGTCCTGCAATGTTCCGGAAACACCCTGCGCCTGAAGCGAAGGTCCGAGGCCGCGCATCAAGACGCGCTTGGAGTTTGATCCGGTGGAAATAAATCCGCCGATCGCAACGTTGTCGCCTGCTCCGACTTTGACCCGGCCCGACATGTTCACCAGCTGCACCGGGGGTGGATTGACCGGCGGAGTCGCCGTCGGCACCGGTGCTGCGACGGCCGCTTCCGCGTTAATGAATCCAAAGCCGTCAAGCGGCGAGTAACCGTGTCCGATCCGGTTGCGCAGTCTTCCCTGGACGAGGTAAGTCTTGCCGGCGTCATCGATCGTTCCGCTGAAGGTCATTCCCGGCCTGACATCGAAGCCGTTCGGATCTTCGGGAATCAACACGCCGTCACCGAGAATATCGGCTGAGAAATCGCCGGAGCGGCGCAGGACATTGTTGGTGATCGGCGAGCCGGTTGAGGGCGCGTCCGTCATACCTTGTGGCGTTTCCGCGTCCTGTTGCTGCTGCCGGCCGTTGTTAAATCGCAACACCTTTCCAGCGGTGAAGTTGTTATGCGGGAACGTCAGGTTGAGCGTCCACTCATGCTCGGTCGGGTTGCTCGGAGTCGGATTGGAAGGAAACGGCGCCGGGTTGCTCCGGGAAGCTGATACATCGGCGGCCGAAAGCCCTTGCGACAGATTGCCGAAAGCGAAGCTATCGGTGAATACCATGCCCGGGGTGTAGCGGTACTTGGATGAGTCCAGAAAATCAGCAGGGGTAAAGCCATTGAAATTACCGCCGGTTGGATTGCCGCCGGTCTGCGGCGTTCCCTGGGGATTGAAGGTCAGGCTCGTGAGTGTTCCGGGCCCTGTGTAGCTCACGCTCCAGGAGTTCGGATCGTTCTCACCGGTACCGTTGTTTCCACTATTGTCGCTAAAGACGGTGACCGTTACCGAGCCTCCATTGGCCGCCTGGCCGCTGCCGGTCGTGGAATAGGGATCGAGGTCGTGTGGGAATGCCGTTGTCTGCAAAATCGTCTTCACCTGAGCGGGAGTAAGCGAGCCTTTGCCGCCGTGCGCCTGCAAAACGAGTGCTGCCACTGACGCGCAGTGCGGGGACGCTGCACTCGTGCCATAAAAGTTCGGGAAATCGTCGGGGTCGTAGTTCGAATCGCCGATTATTGGCACGCCGCCGAATGGCACCGGCCCTTCCGGGAAGAACGACGTGTTTACTCCATCGGTCGCAGCTACGTCCGGTTTCAATCGAACCTCCGGTGTGGAGAGTCGATTGTTATTCGAATCGAAGTAGATCGTGACCGGACCTGGCGAGGTGAAGTCTTCGGGAATGTTCGGCCGAAAACCGGCGTAGGCGGCGACACTATTCGCGCCCGCAGCTGCGCTGTGTCCAAAGGTCACGGGCGTGAGGTAGTTGGTGTACTCTGCCGGCCCGATGCCCGAGAGTCCGTTTCCAAAGAAGACATACTTCAGCTGATCCGCGGCATTGGGCGGGGTTGCTGTATTCGAGCGGCAGATCACGATCTGCGCCTGATTATCCGGGAATGAAACGGTCGCGTCTTCGATGGGCCGGTTGTTCGCGATGTTGTTCAGCGCCAGTGCTGTGATGAGCTTGCCGCTCATGTCGAAAAACAGAACGTTGAAATCCTGTGTGATTCGGCCGACGCCGGTCGCGTTGTTCAACTTCACGTGATACGGCCCGTGCGTCGGCACGCCCGGCGTGATGCCAAGCGGATCCGGCGTCGAGAATGGTTCGACGTGGATTGTGTAGACACCGTCGACGGTCGCGAAGAAGGTAACGGTTTCATCGGTGCCGGTATCCTGGTGCACAAGGGTGTGGCCGTTCGGATCGATCACCGAAACAATCGCGTCGAAATTGTTCGGTGGCGTCGTGTCCGCGACTTCGCGAATGACATAGGCGTGACCGGCAACGAGCGGCGGAGTCTTGAAATCGGAGGCAGAGCCGCCCGTGCTTGTGCCGTCGTACTCCGCGATTGGCGGCTCGATGATCTGCGGCGCGGAAACGTCGTAGGGATCGTTCCATTCGAAAACAAATGGCGCGTTGCTCGATGTGTTGATCGTCTGCGCGACATCGAGGCCGTTCGGATTAAAATTATGGAAGCCCCCGGCATAAACCGCCGGATCGACGCCGGTCAGATCGATGTTTGTTCCGGCAAGCGCGCTGTTCGTCGCGGAAGTTTTCCCGGTTCCGTTCGGCACTGGACGGAAAGTCGCAGCATACCCGTCGGTGCCCCAGTTATTCGCGGCTGACGAAGCGTACGAGACGCCTGCTGCGACGACATCGTTCACGCCTTCGGCAATCACGCCGTCGGAGAACATCGGCTCGTCGAGATAGGAGACGTCGTCGCAGACCACATCGCCTTTAAAGCCCTGCTGAACCGCCGGATCTTTTGTGAAGCCTGTCAGGCCCGCGAGCGCGCGAATGTTGTTCGCGAAACCGACTTCGCCGGTATCGGCTGTCGCGAATCCGATCGTCGCTCCAGGCGCCATGTCGTGTACGATCTGGCACATCCCGCGCCCTTCATCCGTGGGGGTTCCGAGCCCCAGATCTTCGAGCACGACCACCGCGGGGAGCTCATCGGCAGCTTGGTCGACTGCCGCGCGATCGGTCGTTGAGGCCGAGGCATCAAAGCTATCCGACAGCACGCCAATCGACATTCCTGTGCCGTCGATGTTCTTCGTCGCGTTCGCATTGTAGCTTTTGTTGATCCGGTTCACGCGATGCTGATTCACGCCTTGGGCGGTCGCCTGCCCCGCATTGTGCAACGGCTTCAACTGCAAGATCACCGACCCGACGCCGCTCACGCGCGCGATCTTCGGAACATCGTCGATCGCGACGAAGCCTTCGATGATTCCGTGACCGCGATACTTGGTGTCGATGTTCTTAACCCTGAGCAGCGGGAACGCGCTCTGGAGCGAACTCTGCAACGTGGTCACCGGCACCCGGCCATCCGGCATGATATCCACCACGTAACTACCCGTCGTTGCATCCCTTAACGCCATGCTCGCGTAACTGGCCGCTTCCTTGGTCGTGAATCCATTGAAGGGTGCCGGTGCGCCGGCTTTCACTGCCAGGTTGCTCTCCACGATCTTGTCGAGGCCATTGCCGAGGTTGTCCGGCACAGGGCGAATCGCCCACGCGTGGACGGGAATGAGCAGGACGAGCGCAAATGCCGCTGAGGCGACGCGATGACGAGTAGAGAAGATACAGTTCATGGGTGTTTGGTTTGAGGCTGAGTGGCAGCGGCACCCACAACGAGTGAGTCGCCGCAGGCCGGCGCGTTAGGAGAAGGCGTTCGGGAGATCACGCGGCGCATTTCAATTCGCACCGGAAAGGCGAAAAGGGCGTATCGATAGTAATTATTTAACCTACGGAAGAATCAGGACCGGGACCGACGTCACACCGGGAAAAGCTGGTCGTTCGAGCGGTTCCGCGTTTAGAGAAAAAAGTTCTCGACGAGCAGTATGTCACTGTTGTAAACGCACTCCCGCGACACGGCCGGGGCGCGATGACTCTCCGATTCAAGCGAGACTGCGCGCCCTCGTCGGGTTCCGCATAGCAACCTCACCTCACCTATGAAGATCAATCGGCGTTCTACCCTCGGTCTGTCCAGCCCACGGTTCCTCTCGATCCTTGCGCTCTGTTCATGCGCGGTTTTGCTCGGCACCTTCAGCATGCTCAGCCGGGCCTCGGATCCGCCGAGCGACAGCGCGACCGTGCCTGCGACCCCCGGCCAGACAATCACCGTCACCTGGTCGGGCACGATTCCGCCGGGCGTAAACGGCACGAGCGATTGCGCTGTCCTAGACGGCACACCTCAGGTGGATCAGCACCTCTCTACGATTCACGTCCCGGCGAATCTCTACAACAGCATCAACGCGAAGTTCACCTTCAACATCAGCTGGGATAACGGTGACAATGACGAGATCCTGACGGTGCTGAATCCCGACGGCAGCGAAATCGATTCGAGCGACGGCGGAAACCCGACCGAGACCGTGACGGCAAAGAATCTCGCTGAAGGTGAGTACAAAGTTCTGGCCTGCGGGTTTAGCTCGACCTCACCGCAAAGCTACACCGGTAAATTGACGATCGAGACCGGCGCCGGCGGGCCACCAGTTCCGCCGCCGCTGCCTTCGCCGACCCCGAGCTTTGCCGGCGGCCCCCGCTACAATAATTATGCACCGCCGCCAGCGGTGGGAGAAAATTCCGGTGAGCCATCGATCGGCTACAACCCGGCCACGCATCGCGCGATGTACCTGGCCGGCTTGCAAACGCTGCAGGTCACTTTCCCGCAGGACGTCGCACCGCTGGGAGCGTTCCCGGAAGCATGTGACGCGATTTGGAAAGACGTTTCCTACATCGTCACGAAAACCAAGTCGCTCGATCCTATTCTTTTCACCGACGAAGGCACCGGTCGCACGTTTGTTTCACAGCTCGATAGCGTGACGCAGACGCAACCCGCCGGGGTGCTCGTCGGTCTCAATAGCCTGATGGCGTTCACAGACGATGACGGGGCGACCTGGACGCCCGCGCAGGTCAATCCACCGGACGGCAGCTACGACCACCAGACCGTCGGCGCCGGTCCATATCCGGCAAGCGTGCCGCTGGGCAATAGCGTGAACAAGGGACATGCGGTGTACTACTGCGCACAGGCTGGCCGGGCAGCCTTCTGTTCGCGCAGCGATGACGGCGGCCTCAACTTCGGCCGCGCGACCGCTACTTACACCAATCAGACTACGCCGGTCACCACAGGGTGTGTTGGCATTCACGGTCACGTGAAGGTTGCTCCGGATGGCACTGTCTACCTGCCCGACTTTGGCTGCGGTGGTATTCAGTCCGTCGCGGTTTCGACTGATGCCGGAACTACCTGGACGGTTCGCCAGGTCAAAGGACCGGACGGCCCCGATGGCAAACCAACATGGTTCGCAAAACCGCCGCCGGGCTCCGCCATCCTTGACCCGTCAGTGGGCACCGCGAGCGACGGCACGGTTTACTTCTCGTATATCAACGGCGACGGGCATCCCCACGTTGCCGTGAGCAAGGACCAGGGCCAGACCTGGATCAACGATTTCGACATCGGTGCTTCGCAGAACATCGCCAACGGCGTTTTCGTCGAAGCGGTGGCGGGTGATCCGGACCGCGCGGCGGTTGGATTTGTCGGAACAACACAGGGCGGCGATCATGAAGCGGCCGATTTCAACGGCACCTGGTATCCGTTTATCGCCCACACCTACGATGGCGGTAAATCGTGGGTGACAGTCAATGCGTCACCGAGTGATCCCGTGCAAAAGGAGGCCTGCATCTGGAACGAAGGCGGCAGCAATCCGTGCCGCAACCTGCTCGACTTTAACGAAATCACGATGGATGAGAATGGTCGCGTGCTCTACGGCTACGCCGACGGTTGCATCAATGACTGTGCAGCCGGCGGGCCGAATTCGTACAGCTCGAAAGCTACAATTGCGCGCCAATCCGGCGGCAAAGGATTGCTCGCGAGTAAGGACGCCGCCTTCTTCGAGCCCGCTTCTCCGCAACGCCCCTGTCTCTCTGGCCGGCGTGACGACATGGCGGCATATCTGAAGTGGACCACACCGGATAACGGCGGGTCTGATATTACGTCTTACAAAATCCTCAGATCGGCGCCCGGCGTAGCCGAGGCCCAGGTCGGAACGCAGGTAGGCTCAAAGAACAGTTTCACCGACCGCACGGCTGATCCAGCAGTCGCAAAATACACCTACCGCATCATTGCGGTGAACGGCACGGGGCAGAGCGCGCCGAGTAATTCGGTTGACCTTACGATAGGGCCGCGTCTCGAACCGACGGGCTCGTGCAGTCAGCCAGGCGTTACCATTGTGACTGACCCGGTGGGTGACGAGACCGACACAGTGCCGCAGCATGATATCACGTCTGTATCGATCGCCGAGCCGATCAGCGATGCGAATTCCGGAGCGGCTAAGAACATCGTCTTTACGATGAAAGTCGTGAATCTTTCAACGGTGCCGCCGGGGTGGCGCTGGTCAGTACGCTTCACCGTCCAGGGAGTGAAGCCGCCTGCTGACGCGAGCGGCGGCCCGTCGGACGACTTCTTCGTCGCCATGAACTCCGACGGTCCAACCCCTTCGTTTACGTACGGAGTCACAAGTGTGCCGCAAAGCGCTGCGCGGGTGTTTACTACCCTGGGTACTCTCGACCCTGGCAGTAACTTCAAGCCGGACGGCACGATCACAATGGTTCTGCCGAAATCCGCAATAAGCGCTGATCTGAAACCGGGAACCGGCGTAGCGGTCGAGCTCGGAAGTGTCCGCGCTTACGGCTTGACTGGCGGCACTAACGAAACCATCCCGGACACGACCGGCGCCGGTGGCTACGGGTTGCGTCAGCCTTCGCTTTGCCTGCCAAATACTCCGCCAATCGCGCGCCTGACGAGTGACGTCGAGAGTGGTGAAAAGCCACTTACAGTTCAGTTTGATGGCAGCCAGTCCTCCGACACCGATGCGATCGATACCATCGGGAGCTATACGTTTAACTTTGGTGATGGTGGCGACGACGTCGTGCAAAGCTCTCCAGTCATTAGCCACACCTTCACCGACCCCGGCGAGTACGCGGTCCGGCTCGTCGTCACAGACGCGCGTGGAAAGGTCAGTAGTAATACCGCTCAGCGAATCATTGCTGTCGGTGTTGAGGCGCCGAGCGTGCAATTGCTCAACCTCTCCGGTCGTGTCGTGGTTGAAGGTGGCGACAAGGTCGCCATCGGTGGGTTCATCGTCCGAGGCAGTACGGCCAAAAAGATTATCGTTCGCGCTCTCGGCCCGTCCCTGAAGGTAAATGGCCAACCCGTCGCGGGTACGCTCCAGGATCCGGTGCTCGAATTGCACGATTCACTCGGCAATGTCCTGACGAACGATAACTGGCGCAGCACCCAGGCAGCCGAAATCCAGCAGACCGGCCTCGCGCCCACAGATGACCGCGAAAGCGCGATCGTCCAGCAAGTGCCGCCTGGCGAATACACAGCCGTGGTGCGCAGCGCGAACAACAGTGGCGGCATCGCCCTCGTCGAGATCTACGACCTAGAGGCGCAAGGCAGCGGAAGTGAGCTCGGTAATCTATCGGTGCGCGCACAGGTGCTGAACGCTGACAACGTGCTGATCGGCGGCATTATCATCGGGAGCGGCGAACCAAAACGCGTGGTCCTGCGCGCGATCGGTCCTGATCTCCACTCCCGCGGCGTAACCGGCGAGCTGCTCGATCCGACGCTGGAGCTGCACGATGGCAACGGCGCGCTCATGGCGAGCAACGATAACTGGAGAACTGCTTCGAACGCGGCGGAGCTCGACGCAACTGCGCTCGCCCCGAGGGATGATCGTGAAGCGGCAATCCTGACTACACTAGGCGCGGGCGCCTACACTGGGGTCGTGCAAGGCGCGAACGGCACCACCGGCATCGCCCTGGCTGAAGCCTACAAGCTACCGTAAACGTTCGGATGTCTGGCCGACATGACCACCGCCACCAGACCGGCGGTGGTCATGCTCCGGCCGTGGCCGCCAGCGAATGCCAGCCGTTCTCACCTGGCCACTCGGCTTTTCCACTGGTCGCGCAGGTAACCACCCGGATTAGATGTTCGAGCGCGTCCTAGTATTGCTGAAGCAACTTCGCGAGATGCTCACATCCGCAGGTCAGCAGGCGTACACCCAAAGAGATCGATGCGGCGCTATCGGGTGATGACACCGCGCTTGCAGCGTTTCTCATGTCCAACACGCCGTGGGGTGGTGCGGGTTCGATCGCCGATGAGGCATGTGGCAGCAGCCGGGAAGCGAGACGCCCGGTTGAGCACTTACTAGCGGCGCTCGGACGGGAGCAGTTGCGCCTCGGCTACGCGAACCCACGAACAGAAATGTGGACTTCGACTTTTGAACAGTGGCATGCCCAACACATCTAGCGAGGCGATGCAGCGAACCGCGAACCGCTCTGTTTCCTCGCTTTGGTAGTTACAACCCTCAACTTGCAGCCACGCGCGCTCTCGGGCGCGGTAGCTGATGTTGTGTCTCGTTAGGCGGCTCGACCACGCTATGCGGCACTCCAAGCAATTTCGGTTAGCCATCCTGCTTTTGGTCCTAGTATGCACAGTAGCTGTGATCAAACCTCGAAGTACGTAGCCCGTGGTACTCTTGGCGCACACGACTCCATTAGGATGCTAGGTGGTCTTGGTGAGTCTCGATTGGCCGAGAATCCCGGTGCTTTTCTGACCTTGGGCGACTCGCTGTCCGAGCGATTGCGCCTCCCTATCTTTACCGTTGGCGTGGGTGCAGGCTTACTTCGGTGCTCTGGTATATCTCGCGTCAGTTGGCGGCTTACCTGTCTGTCTTACGTAGGTCTGGCACTAGCTTGGTCGGGTGGAGTGAGCAACTTGATCGACCGCCTTACACGGCATAGCTTGGTAACGGATTTTATCTTCGTCCGCGTCGGCCCAATGCATACAGGCGTATTCAATGTCGCAGATACCGTGATAATGATTGGCATCGCGATGCTTGCTCTTGATTTTTTGAAGCGACGATCCAGTCGCTCCATTGAGCAGCCACAGAAGGAGAGGCTGTGATAACACGGAAGGCTTCTTTGCTATCGCAGCCGAGCTCTCGAGTCGAACCGACGCCGAGCTTAGTGGCGAGTTTGCCTGCCTTCGTACGCTTGGCGCGTCATTGTGAATATTCGCCAGGCCGGTAAGGCGGATGAGGACGCCATCTGGGACATCTTCCAGGCCGTCGTTGGTCCCGGTGATACCTACGTTTTCGATCCGCACATATCCCGCAATGACGCGCTCGCTTACTGGTCCCGCTCCGATACCCACACCTACGTTGCGGAGGCCGAGGGGCATATTGTAGGCAGCTACATTCTCAAACCCAACCAGCCCGCACTTGGCAGTCATGTCGCCAACGCCTCCTTCATGGTTTCGCCGTCGGCTCGCGGACACGGAGTGGGCAGGCGTATGGGCGAGCACTGCCTCGATGAGGCGCGCCGGCTCGGGTTTCGCGCCATGCAATTCAACTTCGTCGTCTCAACCAACGAACCGGCAGTTCGCCTTTGGCAGCGGCTTGGCTTTACCATCGTCGGCACTTTGCCTGGGGCCTTTCGGCACCCTGATCGCGGGTTCGTGGACGTTTATGTCATGTTCCGAACGCTCGAACCCGCCGACTGATCATTGGGCGCAGGCAACGGTTGGCGGCCGCACGGAGAAGCTGAACGATGGCTGGGTGTTGGCACGACGCTCAGAGAGCGCCGCTACAGCCGCCTCCTGGCGAAATTGGACGTTGGGCGTTGCCCGCAGGCTTCACCCGTCTTATGAACCGCGCGACCCTTAGCGATCAGCAGAATGCGCGGCTTACTGTTCGCCCGCTTGCGGCCGAAGATCTGGACGGCTATATCGCTTACTTTACCCGGCCTACGAAAGCCGACGCGGAGCGCATGGGCCTTGCCGTCGACCGAGTGCCGTCGGCTAGCCGACTGCGTTCCGACCTGGAGGCGATGATCGCCACTCCGGCCGACCGGCTTCGTAGCTTCGTCCTCGCGTGGTGTCTCGACCGCAAATCGATCGGACATTCTTCACTGAAGGACATCGTACCAGGCGATTTCGGCAGCATACACCTGCACATGTGGCGCGCCGATCTGCGCGGCAAAGGCTACGGCCCGCGCCTCTTTTGCCTGTCGGCCCTCGACTTTTACGAGCGATTCAATCTCAAACGGATCATCTGCGAGCCTATGGCGGGCAACCCGATGGCGAACGGGATGCTGAAGAAGATCGGCTTTCCGCTCGTCTTGGCCCACGTTGCCGCATCGTCGGACCTGAGCGTCGTCTGTGAGCTGAATCGCTATGAGATTCTGCGCAAGGTAGCCGAGCGCTACGCAGTCGCACATCCAGAGTGACGCGACGCGCCGGCCGTTAACTGGCCGGTGATTATCGCGCTCGGAGATCGCGATCCACCTGCCGCAATGCCCATTGACCGACCCTGTTGGTGACAACACGCCTGGTAATGACATACGTCATTGACGTATAGCAAAGAGTGCTAGCAGGCAGTACGTGCAGCCCAGCAGCCGCGTAGTGTTCTTGGTGGCCGCGGTGTGATGCCTGACACGAAGGATGACACCGCTAACTTTTCCCGCGGCCCCGCCCCGGCAACGTTTCACTGGTCCAACGACTAACGAGAAAGAGGCCTGGCGCTCTACTGCATTGAGCGCAAAGCAAGTTGCGGCATCTGCGGCCCGCTGGAAGACTCGCCGAACTGCTCGCCGCGATGGACAAAACCTGCGTCATCCTGAATCCCGCCGCCGGGTCGATTACCGATGTCGACACCCTTGTCACTGTGCTCAAGAGCGTCGGCGGGTTTCAGGTTGAGATTTCGGCCAAGCGCGGTGCGGTCGAACAACTGACGCGCACCGCTTTGCGCAAAGGCTGTCGTGTTTTTATTGCCGCGGGCGGCGATGGGACGCTCAACGAAGTGGTGAACGCCCTCGGCGAAGACGCGCGCGACATCCGGGTCGGCTTGCTTCCCTTGGGCACCGGAAACGACTTTGCGCGCACCCTCGGCCTGCCCACGCAATTGAAGGGCGCGCTTGATGTTCTGCGCGCGGGTCGCACGCGCGCGATCGATCTCGTCCGCGTGACGAGCGACCGCATCCGGTATTTCGTCAATGTCTCGGCCGGCGGCTTCAGTGGCGTGGTGAATGAGAAACTGACGCCGGAGATGAAGGAAAGCTGGGGACCGCTCGCCTACGTCCGGAGTGCGGCGGCCGCGCTTCCGGAACTGCGCGCCTACGGGACGAATGTGGCCCTCGGAAACGAAGAATGCATTTCCATGGATCTCTACAACGTCGTGATCGCGAACGGCCGCTACGTGGCCGGGGGCACACCGATCGCGCCCGAGGCCTCGATCGACGACGGGTTGCTCGATGTCGTTCTCCTCTCCGCAACATCGGCCGCGCAGCTCGCGCTCCTCATGCCGCAAATCCTCCTCGGCACCCATCTCTCAAACTCCGCGGTCGTGTTTCGCCGCGCCTCGAAAGTGACCGTCAATTCGCGTCCGGGAATGTGGTTCAACGTTGATGGCGAACTGGTCGGAAACGAACCGGCAGTGTTTCAGGTGTTGCCCCGCGCCCTCCAGTTTATCGTTGCCTGATGCGCGAGAAAATTATGACTGCAGACGCGCTCGCTTCGATTGCAGGAGAAATGCGCGCGCGCGGCAAACGCCTCGTCTTTACGAATGGCTGTTTCGATCTGCTGCATGTCGGACACGTGCGGTATCTCGCCGCAGCACGCGCGCTTGGCGACGCGCTCGCAGTCGGGATCAACGGCGACGCGTCCGTTCGACAGCTCAAAGGGGCGGGTCGTCCGCTGAACAACGAGGTTGATCGTGCCGCGGTCGTCGCCGGGCTCGCATCGGTGGATTACGTGGCGATTTTTCCAGAGGTCCGCGCAACCCGTCTGCTCTCGCAAATCTGCCCGGCTGTTTATGTCAAAGGCGGTGACTACACGGAAGACACGCTCAATCCCGAGGAGCGGCGCCAGCTCGAGATCTGCGGCACGGAAATTCGCATCGTCCCCTTCGAAGGCGGTCACTCCACATCGCAGCTCATCGCGCGCATGCGCAGCCTGGAATCGTGAGCAGACCGATCGCGCTTGGTATTCTCGGGTCGGGCAAGGGCAGCAACTGTCGCGCAATTCTCGAGGCAATCCGCGACGGCAAACTCGCGGCTGAAGTACGCGTCGTGATCGCCGATGTCTTCGATGCCGGTATTCTTGAGATCGCGCGCGAGTTCGGCATTCCAAATGCCTACCTGCCGCCGGGGAGATTTCGGACACGGCTCGAGCCCGCGGTCGAACAGGAGCTCGTTCGAATGTTGCGCGATGCCGGTGTCGATGTCGTCGTGCTCGCCGGATTCATGCGCGTTTTGAAAGATCCGATGCTGGATGCGTTTCCGAAGAAAATCATCAACATCCATCCATCGCTTCTCCCGAAGTTCCCGGGGATCGAGTCGTGGAAACAGGCGCTCCTTGCCGGTGAGAAAACTACCGGCTGCACAGTTCACTACGTCGATGCCGGCATCGACAGCGGTGAAATCATCGCCCAGAGCGAAGTTCCCATTTTGCCGGATGACACGCCCGAGTCGCTGCACGCGCGCATCCAAACCGCGGAACGCCAACTCTTCCCGGCGGTCATCGGCGAATTGGCCGCGCGCGCGACGTCCTAAAGCCGCTCCGCTTTTAAATCGCGCCGCAGCAATTCGTAGAGCGCCCGTTCGGGACGTTGTCCTTCGTACAGCATCGCATACACCTGATCGATAATCGGTGTCTCTACACCTGCGGACCGCGCGCATTCGTAAGCGCTCTTCGCCGTTGGGACGCCTTCGGCAACAGAGCGCGTTGCGGCCTTGATCTCCTCGACTGTCTTCCCCCGTCCGATGTGTTCGCCAAAACACCGATTGCGGCTGTGCTGGCTGAAGCACGTCGCGATCAAATCGCCGGCGCCGCTCAGCCCGTAAAACGTGCGTGGATTCCCGCCAAGCGCGGTGCCGAGGCGCAGAAGTTCAGCGAGTGCGCGTGTTACGAGTGCTGCTTTCGAATTGTCGCCGAGGCCGAGACCGTCAGTCGCGCCCGCCGCAATCGCGAACACGTTCTTCAGGGCGCCGCCAAGTTCGATCCCGATCGTTTCGTCGCTCGTGTAAATCCGGAACCGCTCGGTCCCGAGGTGTTGTTGTAATTCTTCGGCACAGGCAGCGTCGCCGCAGCCAAGGACTGTCGCTGTGGGCAAGCCACGCGCGACTTCAATCGCGAGATTCGGACCCGACAAAACCGCTACCTGATGCTGTGGCAGCACGCGCGAGATGATCTCACTCATTCGTTTTCCGGTGCCGTGCTCTATTCCCTTAGTGCAACTGAGGAGCGGAGCTGCGCGATTCGGTTTCACGGCCTGCAATTGCTCCGCCACCTGCTGGATGGCCAGCGAAGGGGTGACGAAGACAATGAGGTCGGCGTCACGACAACGGGCGATCTCGCTCGTGACCTCGACCGATGGCGGAATCTCCACGCCGGGAAGATATGTCTCGTTGACACGCGTGGTTCGCAGCCGCCCGGCTCGCTCCGCATTGTGTCCCCACAGCACGACTTGGTGTCCCTTCTGCGCCCAAAGAACCGCGAGCGCGGTGCCCCATCCACCCGCGCCCAAAATTGCCGTGGTGCGGAATTTCACTTCCGTTCGAATCGCGGTTCAGTTCCGGCGAGCAGTCGCGATATGTTCGTGCGATGGCGCCAGACAATCAGCGCAGCCATGACCGCGGAGAAGTAAAGCAGGCCGACGCCGGTGGTTAGCCCAAAATGGAGGAGAATCGCGACGACGATCGGCAAGGCGGCAACCGCGATGATAGAGGCCAGGGACACGTAGCGACTGATTTCAAACACGAGGATCCACACGAGCGCGATCGCTGCGGCTGCTAACGGCATCAGCCCGACGAGTCCGCCTGCCGCTGTCGCTACTCCTTTCCCCCCGCGAAAGCGGAGCCAAACTGGAAAGGTATGCCCCACAATCGCGAGCGCTGCGGCTGTAATGCCGAAATACTCCGGGTGCGGAGCAGCAATCCGGTATGCGGCAAAAATCGCCAGCCGAACGGCCAGAAAACCTTTGAGCGCATCAACAAAAAACACGGCGTAACCATAGGGCTTCCCGAGCACGCGCAGGACGTTAGTCGCGCCAATGTTGCCACTTCCATGTTGGCGGACATCCACGCCGGCGGCTCGACCGGCCAGATATCCCGCCGGAAAAGATCCGAAAAGGTAGCTGACCAGGCAGATCGCGCCGAGCACGATGATCATCTCGTAGGAAACTCTTGAGAAGCCAGCTGAGCGGGCTCTCCTGAACGTATATCGTTAGACGAAAGCCAAATGCGCATTATTGATGCGTCGGCTGATGTAATTCCACGGATATGCTGGATCGCTGCTGTCGATGTCGGTCTTACTGCGGAGAGCCGCTGACGCGTCTCCCGACGCAATCCGGGAATCCTATCGAAGTCGAATCCATCTGGGATTGCATGATCAGCGGAGTTTCTGAGTCTGCGATTCTGCTCTTCCTGTCGACGGATGTACCCCTCGTATTTCAGCTCGGCTACGACAAGTCGCCAGAGATCGGCCGGCGCGACGCCAGTCACTTCGGGAGGCAACTGCCCGAGGTCGAAGTCAGCACGCTTCACCGTTTGAGCCAGCGGCGCGCCCCGGATTGCTGTTTGATTCACGAAGCTGCGTAGCCCGTCCAGCGCCGCTGACTTGGCAGTGAACGCCTTCCATCGTTCCGCGGTGACAAGCCCGGCAGTCTTACCCGCCGATGTCAGCCGCTGGTCCGCAGTGTCATGCCGGAGCGAGAGCCTGTGCTCGGCGCGACTGGTAAACATCCTGTATGGCTCGTCAGTGCCCCGCACCGTCAGATCCTCAATCATAACTCCCAAATAGCTGTTATTGGCTGTCGGTATGAAGGCCGGTTGGCCTAGGACCTTAAGCGCCGCATTCGCCCCGGCGATCAGGCCCTGGCCAGCAGCTTCTTCGTAGCCGGACGTTCCGTTCACCTGACCCGCGAAATACAGGCCGCTCACCGCCTTCGCCTCGAGCGTCGGCCGAAGCTGAGTGGGAGGGAAATAATCGTACTCCACCGCGTAACCGGGACGCATTAGCTCGGCTCGCTCAAGCCCCGGCACCGAGCGGACGAACGCCAGCTGCACGTCATACGGCAAGCTGGTGGAGACGCCGTTAACGTAGAATTCGTCGGTATCACGCCCCTCCGGCTCGAGAAAGAGTTGGTGCGACGGTTTGTCGGGAAACTTTACCACCTTGTCCTCGATGGAGGGGCAATAGCGCGGCCCAGTGCCTTCAATTCGGCCGCAGTACAGCGGCGAACGACCCAGATTGCGACGGATAATGTCGTGCGTTTCCTCTGTGCTGTGGGTGATCCAGCAGGGCAATTGTTCCACGTGGAACGGTGCTCCGATTTCCAAAAAACTAAATCGCTCCGGCAACGCGTCTCCGAGCTGGATCTCGCATTTTTCAAAATCAATCGACCGCTTGTTCAGCCGGCAGGGAGTGCCGGTCTTGAAGCGACTCACCTGAAAACCGAGCGCTCGCAGATTCTCACTCAGCGACGAACTCGAATCCGCCATCCGTCCGCCAGCCTTCGATTCCTCCCCGACGTGCAATAATCCGCGCAGAAATGTACCCGCCGTGATAACGACCGCTCGGCAACTGACGCCGAACCCGACGTCCGTCTCGACGCCGACGACTGTCGCTTCAGAGACGTTGACGGCGCGAACTGTCGCCTGTTTAACATCGAGTCCTGGCTGCCGTTCCAAGCGGGACTTCATCCGGAGCTGGTACGCCTTCTTGTCGCATTGTACCCGGAGCGCCTGAACGCTCGGCCCTTTGCTGCGGTTCAGAAGCCGGAAGTGAATGCCTGTGGCGTCGGCGGCCTCGCCCATTACGCCGCCAAGAGCATCGATTTCCCGGACAATGTGCCCCTTCGCCGTGCCGCCGATGGCGGGGTTGCATGACATCTGTCCGACGGTATCGAGATTCTGGGTGAGCAGCAGCGTCTCACAACCGACGCGCGTTGCAGCCAGTGCAGCTTCGATGCCGGCGTGGCCGCTGCCTACGACGACCACGTCATATTGCTTCGGAAGCTTAAACATGTTCCACGTGGAACGTCTCTAGAATCCCTTGGTTTGGCAGAGGGATCAGGTCGCCCAATCGGTACCGGGCGCGATCGCCCGAAACGGTCACCGCGACAATCTCCAAGTCCGTGCCGAACTCCGCCAGAACCTGTCGACACGCGCCGCAAGGGACGGCTGGCTTTTGGGAGTCGGTCACGATCGCCAAACGCACAAAGCGTGTGTCTCCACCTTCCACTGCCGCAGTCACGCAGGCCCTTTCCGCGCAAACGGTCAAACCGAGGGAAACATTTTCCACATTCGCGCCGCGGTAAACACGGCCTGACCCGGCGTACAGCGCCGCCCCGACCTTGAAGTTGGAATACGGTGCGTACGCGCGTAGACGCGCATCAGCAGCGGCATCTATAAGTGATTCCATATCCACAAAGTCCTACGCGACGCCAACTTCCGATGTAGACACCGGCGGTGGCGCGGCTACGGCGCTCACCGGCGTTGCGGCCGCCACCGTCTGCGCCTCCTCAAGCAATCGTAAGGCAATGCGGCCAAGGTAGATGAGGACGACCGCGGCGGTCGCAAAACCTCCAAGCCAGATGAGGTATTCTATCGGATGAGGATGAGTCCGGCCCCGCAGCAGATTCAACCCAAGCTGACCGAGCGTCCCCAGATACGTATAAAGAAACAACCCGGGTGCCTGACCGATCGCCACCCAGAGCATGCAGGTACGAAATCGGATGGGGGTCAGGCCGTAGAGATAGTTCAGCAAGCTCGTCGGAAAGAGCGGGTGGAGCTGGCTGAGAAGGATGATTTTCCAGCCGTCCCGGTGAACGGCGGGTCCTAACGCACCGAGCGACGGATGGCGCAATAGTCTGTTACCAAACCAGCGCCGTCCGATCCACCGGCTGATAAAGAAAGAAATCGCTGCACCGGAAACGTTTCCGATGAGCACGATCGCGAATCCCCACCACAGGCCAAAAAAAAATCCGCCTCCCACGCTCAAGACGCCTCCCGGAAGCAGGAGGACATTGCAGGAAGCGTAAAGCAGCGGATAGCAAAGGGCGCTCCAGGCACCGAGACGCATCACGCGCTGCTGGATGTCAGCGATCATGTCGATAATCGGAAAAAAGCGTGAGGCGATGAAGACGGCGAGCGACGCAATAACAAGGCCGGCGAGCTGCAGTGAGATCGCGCGCCGCAGTTGGACCATTGCCGAAGCTACCTCAAGTCAGGCTGTGCGCGCAAACTTCCGCCGGCGGTACCCTAATCTCATATTTTTGGAACCGCGGTTTCACGCGCTTGCGTTATCCGCGACAGTTTAGTCCGGAGTGGTTTCAGATCTGCCAGCGCTGCTGCAATCGCGGCGACGTGTGCCGGAGTCGTGCCGCAGCAACCTCCGATTAGACGCGCGCCTTCAGCTGCCATCTCGCGCGCGGCGGCTGCGAAATAGGCGGCGGTCGCCGGATAGACATAACAGCCTTCAATGTACTTCGGGTAGCCGGCGTTCGCGTAGGCAGCGAGCGGGCCGCCGGCGGGGAGACGCTGCAGGACCTGGATCATCGCATCCGGTCCATTCAGGCAATTCGCTCCGACGACAGCTGCCCCGATCGCTCGCACGCGCACGAGCGCGTCGGCGAGTAACATGCCTGACGAGAGTCGGCCTTCCGGGTCGCACGCGAACGAGCAGATGATGGTGCAATCGTTCTTCGGCGCAGCCCGAAGCGCGATTTCCATTTCAGCGAAATCCGTGAACGTTTCGAAAAAGAGCAGCCGCACGCCACCTTCGACGAGCGCCGCCGCCTGCTCGCGGAACACCGCCGCGCGATCAATCCCGTGTTCCTGCGCTTTATCCGCCGTGATCCCGAGCGGTCCAATATTTGCGGCTACGCAGACGTTATCGCGGCGTGCCGCCTGCAGCGCGAGGCGCGCGGCCGCCAGGTTAATTTCGCGGACACATTCTTCTAAACCGAAGCGCGCGAGCCGGACGGCGTTAGCGCCGAATGTGTTTGTCTTGATGACACGCGCCCCGGCCGCGACGTACTCCTCATGGATCGCACTCACTCTCGCGGCGTCGCTGATAGACAGCTCCTCGACACAGCGATCGACCGGAATGCCACGGCAGAACAACAATGTTCCCATCGCGCCGTCACCACAGACGACTCGCGACTCCATTTGCTCGAGTAGATCCATTGCTCGCAACCCGCTTCCCCTGCGCCCCGGGGCAATGCCTCTTCGTTCTAGAGACCGCCGCAGAACGCCCAGAACCCGAGTGCCGCGGCAACGACTGCTGCGAGTAGCGACGGCCACACCGGCAACTCCGTCGCTCCGATGCGCACCGGAATGCCCATCACCGCCCGGATGGCCTGAAGGACGGCGACAATCACGAAGATCACGCCCGAAATGGTGCGGTAGGTCATGCGTCGTTCAGGGCAGAATAGCAAACACCCTGGCTGGGAATCCAGACCCTCCTTTCGGTTTCGGAAAAGTCACGACTGCTATGGCGCCCGCTTCCGGCACCTGATCGAGGTTTGCGAGGAGCTCGATCTGATAATGGTTGGTGCTGAGAATGTATGTCTCGAGCGCGGTGTCGTCTTTTGACGCCGCCACCCCGGGATCGGTATCGGTCGTCTCGTGCCCTGAAGCTGTGATCTTTCGCTCCTCGTAAAGGTATTTGAGCGCCCCCATCGTCCAGCCGGGGAAGCGCGCAATCCCTGCTGAGTCCTTATTCTGCATCGCCTCCGCGTTGGGCCACCTTTTTGACCAGTCCGTCCGCATCGCGACGAACGCGCCCGGCGGAATTGCCCCGTGGTCGGCCTCCCACTTCTTAACTCGATCCACCGGCAATGTGTAATCGGGGTTCTTCACACACTCCTCGTGCACGTCGATACAGACCAGGGGCAGAATCATTTCCTTCGGATCAATCTGATCGACGGTCCGCAGCCCTTTAACAAAATGGGCGGGCGGATCGACGTGCGTTCCCCACTGCCCGACATGGGTGAAGACTTCTGCCAAGAAGCCCGATCCCATCATTCCGGGTTGCTTGTCGTATGTGTAGATTGTTTGCCGTTTCTCGTCGGGAAATCCCGGCCAGTGCGGAATGCCCGGCGCAAATTCGTGCGTGAGATCCACGAACCGCTTGCCCGCTAATGTCTTGAGCACGCCGGCGAGCGACGGTTGTTCGGGTTCCCGCCCGCGCGCTGTTCCGGCGAGCAGGAGCAAGGCAACAACGAGCTGGGCTGCGGCGCGCATCCGATCTGTTGTTAACCAAAGGACCAGCAACAAGCCAACAAGTTCCAACAGGTGCGAACCGTTTGCTGCGCGGTGAATTAATGTGGCGTTTCTGGTGTCGGGCTGTCGCTGTTGTTCACCGCGCGAGACACCGGCGCAACCACGAGGACGCCGGAGGTGAACTATTCGCGTTATTCCGAGCATGAAGGTTACTGAGAACTGTCTCGCTAAATAAAGAATCATCATTAGCGCTGTGAACAGCTGCTGAAAGCAGTTGACCGGGCTTTTGTTCGAACGAAGAGAGCAGCGCATGAGCGCAGGGCTACGCATCCTCAGCCGGCAGCACGGGATCCAGGTTCAATCGGGACTCTGTGCACTTGGCGTCATGACCAAAGCGCCGCAGCCCGGACGGGTGAAGACACGCCTGACTCCGCCGCTTACGCCGGCAGAAGCAGCAGAACTAAACAGCTGTTTCCTGCGCGACACGGCTGGCGCCATCCAGTGGGCGGCGACGAGAAGTGCGGCGATGGGCGTCGGCGTGTATACACCGGTCGGAGCCGAACAAGCTTACCGGGGAATTCTGCCGGAGGAATTTTGTTTAATTGCACAGCGCGGGGATGGATTTGGCGAGCGGCTGGCCTTCGCGGTGGAGGATTTACTCGAGGCGGGGTTCGCTTCGGTGTGTTTGATCGACTCGGACAGCCCGACAGTTCCCGAGCGGGCCTACGCGGATGCTGCTGACTGGCTTGCGCAGCCGGGCGACAGGATCGTATTCGGTCCCTCGGATGATGGAGGCTATTACCTGATTGGAATGAAACAATGCCACCTGGCTTTGTTTGAACGCATTGACTGGAGCACGGACCGCGTGGCTGAGCAGACGCTTTCACGCGCGGCCGAACTTCAGCTCTCGGTGAAGACGCTGCCGACCTGGTATGATGTCGACGATCGGCAAACGCTGCGCCGCTTGTGCGCGGAGTTGCTCGGCGACGAAGCGAAATCCAGCGGCTATCATGCCGAGAACACGCGCAATTATCTGACGCGCATCGTTCAAATAGAAGGCCGGGACCGGATCTGGCCTAACGAGTAACAAGATGTCGGCGACAACCAAAAAACGGGCGCTCGTTACCGGCGCGGCAGGTTTGATAGGTTCGCATCTTGCCGATCTGCTCGTGGACGAGGGATGGAGCGTCCGCATTCTGGACAACCTCGAGCCGAACACTCACAAGCGCGGCAAGCCGGCGTGGATCAATCCGGCGGCTGAATTCATCCAAGGCGATTTGCGCGATCGCGACACGATCGCGGCCGCACTCGAGGACAACGACGTCGTATTTCACCAGGCGGCCTACGGCGGCTACATGCCGGAGATCGCGAAATACGTGCACGTGAATTCTTTCGGCACAGCGCAGATGCTCGAGGTGATTCGTGAAAAGAAACTGCCGGTCAAAAAGATTGTGGTCGCGTCCTCACAGGCGGTTTACAGCGAAGGCGCCGGCGAATGTCCGCGGGACGGAATCGTCTTCCCACCGGTCCGGCCGATCGATCAGCTGCGCCGCGGTGAGTGGCAGGTGCATTGCCCGATCTGCGGCGAAGTGACCAAGAGCATTCCGACGCCGGAGAACGCGCCTGTCGGCGGCGAAACCGTTTACGGGCTGACGAAAGTCGACCAGGAGAAGCTCGTCCTCCTCTGGGGCAAGCAGGTCGGCATCCCGACGGTCGCGCTGCGCTATTCGTGCACTTACGGGCCACGACAGTCGATCTTCAATCCCTACACGGGCGTGATAGCGATTTTCTGCACGCGCTTACTCAACGATCTGCCACCCGTCCTCTACGAAGATGGCGAACAGACGCGCGACTTCTCCTTTGTCGAAGATATTGCCCGCGCCAACCTGCTCGCCGCAAGAACGGACAAACTGGACGGCCTTCCGGTGAATGTCGGCAGCTGCAAAGGCGTGCCCATTCGCGAAGTAGCGGAGCAAATTTCCGACGCGCTCGGCATTCGCATCGCGCCGGAAATTAACGGTGAATTCCGGCCGGGCGAAATGCGTCATCTCACCAGCGGCACGGAACGAATTCGCGCCGCTGGTTACGGCCCTCAGGTGGATCTGGCCAGCGGCATCGGCCGCTATCTCGACTGGATACGGTTGCAATCCGACGTAAAAGATTACTTCAGCGAGGCGGCCGAGATTCTGCGCAGTAAAGGGATCGTGCATCGCGTAGCCGCGACACAGTAGATGCGGCAAGATCCTGACTTCAGCGATCCGATCACGGCACACACGCGCTCTGAATTTCCGCTGCTGCAAACCGGCATGTCCGTGGCCGAAGCGCTTGAGAAAATCCGGCGCGAAGGCGCATCAGAGCGGATCATCTACTTCTATGTGGTGGATGCGGACTCGAAGCTGGCCGGTGTTCTGCCCACCCGGCGCCTTTTAACGGCGGCGGTAGAGACATCCGTCGGCGAGATCATGGTTCCGCGAGTGATTGCGTTACCGGCGAGCGCGACCGTGCTCGATGCATGCGAGTTCTTCGTGCTCTACAAATTCTTCGCCTTCCCAGTTGTCGATTCGGAACGCCGCGTGATCGGCGTTGTCGACGTCGGCTTGTTTGCCGAAGAGTTGCTGGGCGCCGAGGAAGCGGCCGCGCCGGCGGCCGACATTTTCGAAGTAGTTGGCTTTCGCCTCGCCCAAATCCGGGGCGCATCACCCTGGCAGGCATTCCGCTATCGCTTTCCATGGCTGATCGTGACGATCGCGACAGGAACGATCTGCGCATTTCTCGCGGGGGCGTTTGAAGGCACTCTGGCACGGAGCCTCGTCATCGCGTTCTTCCTCACCATGGTGCTCGGCCTCAACGAAAGCGTGAGCATGCAATCGATGACGTTGACGGTACAATTGTTGCGAGGCGTGCCGGTGGAATTCCGGTGGTTTTGGCAGGCCCTTCGGCGCGAGATTGCTAATGCGGCCCTGATTGGCGCGGCGTCCGGAATACTGGTCGCGGCAGTCGTGTGGGTATGGCGCCGTGATGTCGCCGGTGCAGTCGCGATCGGGAGCACACTCTTGGTGTCTCTCGTTAGTGCGGCGCTTTTCGGACTCGCTGTCCCTTCGCTGCTGCATCGGTTACGCCTCGATCCGAAAATTGCGGCCGGACCGGTCACGCTCGCCGTGACCGACGTAACCGCCCTCACTTTTTACTTCACCATCTGCCGGCTCATGCTGGAGTGACATGGTTTCCGTTGTCATTCCGGCGCTCAACGAAGAGGAGCCAATCGCCGACGTGGTGCGCGCTTGCGCCGCAACGGGGATTCCGGCCGAGATCATAGTGGTCGACAACGAGAGCAGCGATCGTACGGCCGAGCGGGCCCGGGATGCCGGCGCGCGCGTGGTGCGCGCGCCGCGTGGATATGGCCGCGCCTGCGCGGCCGGGGTAGCGGCAGTATCGACCGACTGCGATACGATCGTCTTCCTCGACGGCGACGGGAGCGACTGTCCCGAGCTCATGGAACGCCTTGTTCACCCAATCAGCCAGGGCACACACGATTTCGTCATCGGCTCGCGCACCCGCGGCGAGCGCGAGAAGGGGAGCATGAACTTTCAGCAGGTTTCCTCCGGGTATTTTGCGGGACTTTTGCTCCGCGTGCTCTACGGCGTGCGCTACACCGACATGTGCCCGTTCCGCGCCATTCGGCGCGACGCCCTGCTCAAGCTCGGGATGCGTGAGCAAACTTACGGCTGGAACATCGAGATGCAGATGCGGGCCGCGCGTGCCCGACTTCGCATCGTTGAAGTGCCGGTCAATCATCGCTGCCGGACCGGCGGCGAATCCAAGGTTTCCGGGACGCTGCGCGGCACGTTCGTTGCCGGCGCGCGCATAATCGCGACGATGTTCCGCGTAGCGCTCGAGCGAAATTAGCCCGCCGGTAAATGTGGAAGGGATCTCAGTGTCCCGACAGTCGCCCCGAAAGCACTCGGGCCGCGCACGTAAAGTTCAGGGCTGACAACGCGGGCACCACGCCGTTGTGCGGCCGCCGATTGTTGCGCGAAGCAATTTGCGGCCATCGCGCGGGCACTGTCCGCCCGGTCTCCATCGCTCGTGGATCAACCAATTTTTCGGTAATCGACCGTCGCTCTCTCCGATAATCCGCAGCGAGGTCCGCGCGACGAACCGAGTCTCGCGCAGCAGCGCACCGCGCTGTGCGCTCGTCAGCAACTCCGTTTTCTTATCCGGACGGAGGTGTGCACGCCAAAGGATTTCATCTGCCATCCAGTTGCCGATACCGGAAAACCCGCTCTGGAGGAGGAGCACCGCTTTTATCGGTGCGCGCCGGTGGCGCTCTAGGAAGGCATCGAGGAATTTCCGGTCGAAGCGCCGGTCTACGATCTCCGGAGTTTCCTCGCGGATCCATTCGGCCGCGTTGCCGTGCTGGAACCTAATTCGACCAAATTGTCGGGGATCGCGGAAAACGAGGGCGCGTTGGCGTTGCCGCAGAACCAGATGGTCGTGTTTCGCCGGTCGAAACGCCGGCGCCTCGACGCGGAGAGTGCCGGTCATGCCGAGATGGATTCCGAGCACACTCGAGCCGGAGAACTCGAAGAGCATCTGTTTGCCGTGCCTGCTAGAGGCAAGTAAGCGCGCGCCGACCAGCCGCCTTGAAATCTCGCGCGTACTCGTGCCGCGGAAGATGCGTTTTCGCGCATGGAGCTCGACAGCCATAATGCGCTGCCCGATTCCGCAATCCCATTGTCGTCGGTAAAATTCTACCTCGGCCAGCTCAGGCATAGTTGCGGTGTCAGGTCGAGCGGAACCGAGACGTCCTCGCTCCGCCAGGGCTACGGCGGACAGGTCTCCGTGGATCCCATTCGGCTGGCGCTCAGTGCAGGCATCGACTTCGCTCGAAGTGACATAAGCTGTGCGCTCGGAATGACAACCCGGTCATGCTAGGTTTCAACGATGGAGAAGGTGATCATTATCGGCAGCGGCTGCGCAGGACTGACCGCTGCGATTTACGCCGCCCGAGCCAACCTTTCGCCACTTGTGCTCGAGGGCAGCCAGCCGGGAGGACAGCTCTCAACCACCACCATGGTGGAAAATTTTCCGGGATTTCCCGAGGGCATCGACGGGCCCCAGTTGATCATGAACATGCACGCCCAGGCGGAGAAGTTCGGGGCCCGTTTTTCCTACGCGGAAGTCGCTGATTTTGACCCGAACGGCAAGACGCTCCGCGTGAAAGCAGATGACGAATGGCTGGAGACCCAGGCGCTGATCGTCGCGAGCGGAGCTTCGGCGCGCTACCTCGGGCTGGAAAACGAGGAAAGGCTGATCGGACATGGCCTAACCAGTTGCGCGACGTGCGACGGCGCGTTCTACCGGAACGTGCCGGTGTGCGTTATCGGTGGCGGCGATTCGGCCGCCGAGGAGGCGCTCTTTCTGACAAAGTTCGCGTCGAAAGTTTATCTGATTCACCGGCGCGACAAGCTGCGCGCGTCGAAGATCATGGCTGATCGCGTGCTCGCGAATGAAAAGGTTGAGCCGATCTGGAATACCGTGGTCGCCCAGTATGTTCCGGACGAGAAAGGTGAAATGTCCGCCGTGAAACTGCGCGACGTGAACACGCACGCGGAGCGGATGCTGGATGTCGCCTGCGTTTTTGTCGCGATCGGGCACGATCCGAATACGAAAGCGTTTCGTGGCAAGCTGGAGACCGACCCGGAGGGCTATCTGCTGGCAAAACATCTGGTGGAGAGCAAGCACCCCGGTGTGTTCATTGCCGGCGATGTAGCCGACCGCGTCTACAAGCAGGCGGTGACGGCAGCGGGGTCGGGTTGCGCCGCCGCGATCGAAGCGGAGCGATATTTGAGCGCGCTCGAGCATTGAGACGGCAACGTGGGAGCCGCGAATGCGTTCGGGGCCACCGCCAGCGGCACTGAGGTGCCCTGCCACGTTCGATGAAAATCTGCGACCTCACGCAGTTCTACGCTCCGCGCAGCGGCGGCGTGAAACGGTATCTGCAAGAGAAGATCCATTTCATCCAGGAGGGCGGCCAAGAGCACGAGCATGTGCTGATTGTCCCCGGCCGGGACACGGCAGCGAGCTCGGCGCCGCGGTCGCATGTCTATACGATCGCGTCGCCCTTGGTGCCACGGAGCGGCGGTTATCGCATCCTCCTTGATCTGCGCGCGATCGGCGAAATTCTTGCCCGCGAACGACCGGACATAATCGAGTCTGCCGATCCGTATCAGCTCGGCTGGTATTCGGCGCGATCGGCGAAAATGCTGCGCATTCCGGCGGTCGCGTTTTACCACTCCCATTTCTGCGAAGCGTACGTTGCGCCGGCCCTGAGGCGGATCAGCTCACGGTGCGCTGGAGTGGCTGAGCGCGGCTGCCGCGCCTACGTGCGGACACTCTACAACCAGTTCGCTACGGCAATCACGGCGTCAGATCGGATGGCGGAGATGTTGCGCGAGTGGGGAGTGTGGCGCGTTTCCACCGCCGGGCTCGGCGTCGACATGAGCGTATTTCGTCCGGATACGGACAGTCGCGCGGTGCGTAATTCATTACGCGTTCTACCGAATCGCACGCTTCTGCTCTATGTGGGGCGGCTCGCGGCGGAGAAGAATGTGCGCGTGCTGTTTGATGCTTTCGCGCAACTGGATCGACGGTTACCGGACAAGTTTCACCTTCTCGTCATTGGTGATGGACCGGAACGCGCGCAACTGACCGCATTGAGGCAAGAAACCGGCAACGTGACGGCGATCAACTACTGCAGCGATCGCGCCGAACTCGCGCGCTATTACGGTGCGGCCGACCTCTTCGTGCATCCTGGCGTTCTTGAAACCTTCGGCCTGGCGGCGCTCGAGAGTCAGGCCTGCGGGACACCGACCGTTGGAATTCGCGGCACGCGATTGGACGAGGTCATCCTGCACGACCAAACCTGGTGGGCAGGGGAGAACAGTGGGAGCGCTTTGGCGGAGGCGATCGAGCGGGGAGCATCGCTCGATTTGCGCGCGCTCGGCGCCGCGGCTGCGTATGCAGTGCAGGAACGCTACGCCTGGCCTCGCATTTTTGAGCGGTTGTTTTGCATTTATCAGGAGGTCTGCGCACACTATGAGCGCGTGAACGGATGAAACAGTCTTTGACAATCCGCAGCTATAGGAAAACTGACCGCGAGGCGGTGAGGAAACTTTGCTGCGAGACGGGGTTTCTTGGCTCGCCCATTTACCCGGTTTACGAAGACGCAGAGTTGTTCGCCGATTTCCTCACCACTTACTACACGGACCACGAGCCGGAATCGTCTTTTGTGCTGGAACTGAATGGCGAGCTGCGCGGTTATCTCCTCGGCTGTCGCAAGTCACTACGAAACCAACTCTATTCATTTTACCAGAATGTCTGCCTCTTTGGCCGGGCACTCCTGCGTTACCCGCGCTACAACGCGCGCTCGCGCCGATTCATTCGCTGGATCCTGATGAACGGGTGGCGCGAAGTTCCGGCCGCGCCGCGCCGGACTCCCCATTTCCATATCAACCTTCTGGCTGATGCGCGAAGCTACTCGAATACGCGAGCACTGATGAGCGCTTACCTGAACTACCTTTATCGGTGCGGCGAGCGAAGTGTATATGGCCAGATCGTCACCTTCGACACGCGCCGGGGCGAAAAGATGTTCGAACGTTATGGGTTCAAGGTATTGAACCGTGCCGAGATCACCAAGTACAAGTCATTCTACCCCGAATCAGTCTACCTCAGTACGGTGGTGAAGAACGTCGAGACGGCGGAGCCACTCCGCGTTAGCGTCCATTCACGCGAATAGCTGCTCGCTAGCCGTCAGCGTCCTGGCCCTGCGGCGTCAGTCATAGGCGCCTGCCAAATCGCCGCCGCTAGGTCCTGGAAGGTTTGTAGAGCAAAATAGGCTCCAGTGCCTATAACCCCCCCCTTGTTGTCATACTCATCGGCTGGCGGAAGGAACAGGACCCTGCATTCCCAGCCGCTGACCAGGATTGTCTGAAGGCAGGCCGACCCGGATAGCCGTGGAGAAATCCGGACTATGGTTCGCCACGCGAGCCCGTTCGTTGATGCGGCTCTGTCGCTTCAGCTCGTCGAAAGAAAGACCGCCTGTGGCTATCACATGGCGCTCAAAGAGCATTTGATCGCTCTTGCCGTTAAGAAGAAGTCGCCAATCCCACGGCATACGCTCGTTTGCCGGGCGTTGGGTCCGGATCGTAGTAGTGCAATTAGTCGTGAGAGCGTTGTACCAACGTGGATGAGCCCGCAGAGCGTTGAGCGTATTCAGGTATTCAATGAATCGGCGCCGCGCTTGTGCGGGGGTAGCCACGGTGCGGTAGAGATAAACGTCCTCCCCCTCGCGGTAGTTCGTTCGAAGGCGGATTACGTCGCGTTCGTCGGCCATGATATAGACGAGTTCATATTGCCGGTAGAATCCGGCCACGGTGGAGTAGCTTTCCCCGGTCTCCTTGCGGGTCTCGATGGAGAAACAGAGCGGAGGTTCGTCGGCGAATCGAAAGGTGGCGATAGGATGAGCAATCCAAGGCGAGCCCCAGTAGACGATCGCGAGGTCGAGGCCGGTGAGCTGTGAAAGCCGCACGTTACGTGTTTCCCAGCTCGGCGTGTAATCGCTCTCGCTGCGGTAGTCACAGTTGCGGATGTTGTGCAGTGTGACGGTATCCCCGCTGATCTCCGCCCAGCCTGTCTCGGCCACGTCCGGTTGCCAGTTGCGATTGTTGCTGGGTTTGAGCATGAACCAGCAGGCGGCGATCAGCAGAATGCTAATCAACAGGCCCAGCTTTGCTCGTGAGAGCGGTCGCACAAACAATAGGGCGGCCACTGCGGCGCAAAGGATGAGTAGGGCGGCCGGATGGCGCAAAGCCGCGATTGGAAAGTCAAACCAGACCGCGCCGAAGGCCCACGCGGTGCCAGTCACGAGGAACAGCCATCCCAACGCCCGTCCGATCGAGCCGAGCAGCGGGATCACTTGCCTGCCCCGCGAGCGGCATGCTCAACGCGCATAGCTCTTGAGCAGGCGCAGTACATCCTGGATAGCCTCCGGGCTCTGGTGGGCGCTGTGGCCTGAGGGGACGATGTGCTCCGACTTGGCCGTCTCCATGTGCGAGCTCCAATACGGCACAACGCCGTCGCTGGAATTCGGAGTGTCGCCCCTGCCGCGGTCGCCGATGATAGTATCATAAGGTATCCCGGGAGTGATCGGGATAGTGTTGATCGCCTTAACGAAGCGGCTCTTGGGCGAGAGCGTGTCGACACTGTTTGGCGTGCGCTTTAGCTTAAGCTCGTCATTCTCGATGTCCGTAGTATTGATCATCTCGGTCGTCGCCTGACGTAGCATGCTCGGCGCTTTGACAAGAGCTGCTCCGATGCGGCCAAGCCAGCTGTGGGCGAGATTGCTGCCACGGAGTGGTGCGGAGATAAAAATCACGCGCCCGACCTCTGGCCGACGCCGGAAAATCAAAGCGTTGGTGAATAGCTCTCGGCTGTCAGGGGAAAGAGCGACCTCGTTCGGCGGCCTTCCGAAAATCTTCTTCCAAAGCTTGTCTCCGCCGCTGTCGGTGATTAGCAGCCGACTGATGCAGCCACCCATGCTGTGGCCGATGACGACCATGGGCTTCCTGCTAGGGAATTGCTTTTCGACGGCATCGAGTTCCTTACGCAGGAGCGCGGCCGTATATGGATAAGGAAAGCCGCTCGGATAACTAAAGAACCAGAATTGGTAATTGCGCCGAATAACAGGGTCACCGCGGAGGGTGTTGATCATCGGCGTCCAGGTTGCCTGCGAAGCCATGAGCCCGTGTATCACGAGCACGATAGTTTTCTTAGGATCGTAAGGCTGGAGCCGCTGAATGGCGGCGGTGTTCGCGAACTTCCCCGGGTCAAGCAGTTGCGCGAATGCGTGCTTGTCCGGGTCGGTGCTGTCGAGCATGACCGCGAGCGGCACGGTGAAGTCCGCTGCCAGCGGGAACGTGCGGCCATCCACGGTGACGGTCTCCGTCGCGAGCGGATCTTCGAAGGAGAGAACGCAGCGCCGACCCTGAAAATGCGCGACCGCGGTTACACTGTAGAAGATGCGCGAAGGAGCGAACTTCTCGGCTCTGTCCTTCTCCTCCCGTTCGACGGCGACGATCGGGGCGCCGATCCCGTTACGGGTGGTGCGCTCAGTCACCCAACGGCCGTGAACGTCGAACTGGTCCGCTGGGGTGAAATCGTACAGGGCAGGATTCCACTCCGGGCGGGGATCGGGACGACGGGTCAGCTCGAATTCGCCATGTTCGCCCGACACTTTCAGCGGTTTTGTCCAGGGATCGAAGCCGCCGGCGGCGACGACTTCAAAGATGCGGCCGACGGCAAAGTTGTAATCTCGTTTCGCGACCGGATCACTCGGAGTGCGTTGAAGCTGCTGTTCAGCGGCCCGAGCAGCGGACAAATAGTCGTCCAACGCGAGCAGCGGCTTACTCCGCCCCTCTCGCAATCCTTTCGCGATCTCGGAATCAGCCTGCGCGAGCAGACCCGCTCCTGGTGGGATCGCACGAAAGAACGGACGCCTTTGGGTAACTATGCGAGGCCCGGCGCAACCGGTGAGGGCGGAGACGGTAAGGATCGAAACGAAGCTTTTAAAGCGAACCTTCGTCTTCACGGCGTCTCGTGGTCAGGAACGCCGAGGCGAGACGCTCGACCGCGCAGGAATCAGGGAAGTGATCACACCGGGAGGTGTTGTGCCTGCACAACGCGACAGTGATAGGCCGAACCGACGTAGCCGGGGGAGATGCGAAGGGTACTGTGCGTCTTATTCGTCCTCGGTGTCCGCCCACTCATCCTCGGTAGGCGTCCAGGTCTTGTCCGGGTTGAACCGCTCCACGCTCTGAAAAGTCTTTAGCGTGTCTGGTCCCAGGTCTTTCTGATACACCACGCCATTCGGTCCCACCATGAACGTCTGGACACCGGTGACGCGATACTGGGCGGGCGCCGCAATGAGACCGAACCCGCCGATCATGGCTCCGTTTACGACAAAATCCATCTCGCCCATGGGTGCGGCCGGTCCCTGGCCTTTGAGTACCTTGAAATAGTAGCCGTGATACGGATGACTCTTATCGGAGTAACCTTGCTCCACGGCTTTCGCGACTTCTTCACCTACCGGGCCTCCCCATGTGCCATCCTGGTTTTGACATGCCAGGCCGTCTTGTTTCCCGGGGCTGCTGATGATACGCTGGGCGTATTGGTGCACCTTGGAATCGTCGTGCTTTTCCATGGCGTATTCGTGTTGTGCATCGTCGAAACCGCGGCAGACTGT
>JBJMWX010000082.1:0-21103 GCA_045809925.1 Chthoniobacterales bacterium | reverse complement strand
TTTGCGGCACGGTGATTAGAAAACTTACGGCAGAGCGCGCGCACTAATCCTGCACGCTCCAATTAACAACTCGGCCGTTTTTCTCACCGGACGCCGCTCGCTCTCAGGACTGCCTTTTATGGCAATGGTGCACGGTCTTAATTACGGGTACCGGGAAAGCGACATCGAACGGATCTATACCGGCAGCCGAGACGCTGAGAACCTCCTGGATCGTTACAATGTCGATTATGCGTCGTCGGCCCGGCCGAGCGGACCCGCTTCAAAGTGAACGAACATTCTTTGCACGATATCCAAAGCTTAGCGGCCTCGGCGGGTGCGACCTTTATCAAATCAGGCGACAGGCAGCGCCTTAGGGATGAATCATTCCGGTCCAAAGAAATTCGTAGGTCGCGGTGGCGTTGATCGCAATCGACGCGACCACTAGGGAGACTTCGATGACCGAGAGTTTAGCCGGGCCGTTGGCGAGGATGATGAGGAACATCCACGGAAAGAGAATGATGCCGTAGCGATAGGAGAACTGCCATCCGCCGGGATTGCCATGGCACCAGAGCGCGAAAGTTAGCAACGCGATAGCAATCCACGCGGTGACTTTAAACGTGCCGCCCTCGCGAAAGAGAAGAAAAAGGAATGGGCTGGCGAGGAAGATCGAACAGCCGAAAGGGTAGAACCTAACGAACGGAAAATTCGGGATATCGGTGAATCCTTCGAATAGCATCTTGTGCATGTTCCACGGAATTGCGTGTACTGAAAACAGCCCATGCCGATACCACGGCTCCTGCAGCAGCTTCGGGATGCGATCATAGCCGAAGTCAAAAACGGAATGGAAACGCCCGAAATTGTAGGCCGCTGTTAACAGACCCAGCAACACCGGGACCGACAAAAACTGGATCAATGCCGGCATCTTCTGGCGTATCTGCTGCCACGCGTTGTCGAGCCTTGGCTGATCCACGCCGAAGCACAGATACCACGCATAGATGGGGACAGTGAGGATGACTTCGGTCCGGTTGCCGTAGGCGAGCGCAAAGAAAGCTCCAGCAATCAATGGCCGCGGCCACAGGAGGATAAAACAAAGAGCTCCCAGCTGACCGAGCAGCGCGAACCCCAGAGCAAGCTGCCACGCACCCCCGAATCCGATGTTCGCCCAAAACCAGGTTCCGAAAATCATCGCCAGCGACAGCACGATGCGCCGGCCGACGTGGTTGGTTGCCACACCGGATAATTGAAAGAGGAAATACACGCAGAGACCGGCGAGCAAGGCTGCGATGGCACCGCCGGGAAAATTCTTGGCCAGACCGATCTGCTGCAGCGTCGCGACGGGAATCATGCTGAGCACCGCGCCGAGTGGAAAAACCGAATAGTAATGGCGGTGATGCGGGACCATCTCGTTCAGCCATGATGGGGGCTGCGTTTTCAGACCGACATGACCGTGCAGCAAGGCCGAAGCGATGCGTGCGGTATAGTCGAAATGCTGCTGGATCGGTTTGATCGACCAGCTAAAAAGAACCGCCGTAAGGATTGCCAGTGCGACCGGAACCCAGATATCGACGCGCCGCAAAACCTCTTTCGCTTTCACTCTTCGTGCTGTTTTCCTTAGCGGTGCCGCGACGGTTTGGCCATAGAATAAAGCCGGGTCGCGCTCCGATCCTTTCCAGCTTGCACCCTGCCGATTCCCTGCCTAAAGCTTACGGCCCATGGTTCATCATGTCGTTCTGTGCAAGCTGAAGCCTGAGGTCACGCCGGCACGCGTCGAGGAGATGATGATGAATACGCGGATGCAGCTGCTGAAAATTCCGGAGGTGCTAAGCATCAAGTGCGGAAAGAAGATCAATCCGGACGCGCCGTGGCCGTTTTTCATCGCGATTGATTTCGAATCGATGGACAAGCATCAGATTTTTCAGGAAGACTCCATTTACGTGAAGTTCGTGGAGGAAGTGATCAAGCCGAACGTAGCCGAGTCGCTCGACCTCGATTTCGAGATGGATCCCGGCAAGGACGTCCGGTTTTCCTGATCTACCGGCTGGTCTGCCAGTCAGCGCCCAGCTTTGCGCGTGGGGAGACGCGCCACTACAGTCGCGCCGGTGAAGCTGGGCTATCTCTATTCGCGCTACCCGGTGCTTTCACAGACGTTTTGCGACATGGAGATGCTCGAGTTGGAGCGCCGGGGACATGAGGTTGTGCTCGGGTCGATGTACCCGCCGAAAACCGAGCTCCGACACGAGTACCTGAAACAGCTCCGGGCGCCGGTCCATTACGCCCCGTCGAAGGAGCAACTCGAATCCCTGATGCGCAAAGCGAAGCGAAGCGGACGCTGGCCGGCCGGGCTGGTCGCCGAGCACGAGCGGAAATATGGTCCGGACTACAAGGCCGCCTTGCGAGCGCGCAATGCTTTGTTTTTTGTCGAGCTATTCGAACGCGAAGGTCTGCGGTTCTTTCACGTTCACTTTGCCAACCGCGCTGCGCACACCGCCATTTTCGTAAAAGCAATCAGCGGGATTCCGTTCGGCGTCACAGCCCACGGCCAGGATTTCATGACCGACCTCGGTAGCCAGGAACTGCTCTGCGACATTTGCGCGAACGCCGAGTTTGTTGCGGCCGAAACTGACTATAGTCGCGACCTGCTTGCGCAATGTTGCCCCGATCTGGGCCAGAAGTTCCTGCGCGTTTACAACGGTATCGATATCCGGCGTTTTTCCTCGTCCGACCCGCAAGGCTCCACCCGCGATCGAGTACGCATCCTGAGCGTGGCGCGTCTTGTGCCGTTCAAAGGGTTCGACGTACTGATCGATGCCTGCGCCGAACTACGCAGCCGCGGTGTGCGATTCAGCTGCGAGATCATTGGGGAAGGTCCATTGCGGGACGAACTGCATGCACGTGCCGCACGGCACAATTTCCACGGGGACGAACTCCGTTTCGCCGGCGAGCAATCTCAGGCGGCGGTGCTCAAAGCAATGCGCGAGTGCGACATCTTCGTGCTCGCATCGATGCACGACGACCGCGGCGCGAGTGACGTTTTCCCGACAGTCATCGGCGAGGCGATGGCAAGCGGCAAGCCGGTCGTTTCAACCACCGTGGCCGGAATTCCGGAGCTGGTCGCCAACGGCGAAATCGGGTTCCTTGTACCGCCACAGGACTCGGCTGCATTAGCTTCCGCGATTGAGAAGCTTGCCCGCGATACCGACCTGCGGCTTCAGTTTGGAAGGCAGGCGCGGGCACGAATCGAGCGCGAGTTTACAATTGAAAAGACGATTGAGCCGCTCCTGAATGCATTCCGTGGCGCGATGCACTCGCCTGTAGCCACCGGAGTTCAATGACTAATAAAAAAGCTATCGTGCTCGCAGGGGGCGCCGGAACACGGCTCTACCCGCTGACAAAGATTGTCTGCAAACAGCTGCTCCCGGTCTACGACAAGCCGATGATCTGTTATCCGCTCGCCACGCTGATGCTCGGCGGCCTGCGCGAGGTGCTGATTATCTCAACGCCGAAAGACGTGCCGATGCTAAAGGACTATCTGGGCGACGGCAGCCATCTTGGAATTCGCCTTGAGTACGCCGAACAGGCGAAGCCGGAAGGTATCGCCCAGGCGTTCCTGATTGGCGCTGAGTTCATCGGCGATTCCGGGGCCTCTCTCATCCTCGGTGACAATATTTTTTACGGTAAACTCGATTTCTATCGCCAGGCTCTTGCTATCGAGGAAGGTGCCTGCATTTTCGGCTACCAAGTTCGCGATCCGGAGCGCTACGGTGTCGTCGAATTCGACTCCGCTGGCCGCGCGATCAGCCTCGAGGAAAAACCGAAGTCGCCCAAGAGCCATTTCGCCGTCCCGGGGTTGTATGTCTATGACAGGCGGGTGGTCGAATTCTGCCGGGAATTACGACCCTCCACGCGCGGTGAACTCGAAATTACCGATCTGAATTTGTTCTACATGCGCCGGAATGAGCTGAACGTGAAGTTGCTCACCCGCGGAATGGCGTGGTTGGACACCGGCACTCAGACCAGTCTGCTCGAAGCAAGCAATTACATTGCGACCATCGAGCACCGGCAGGGTCTCAAGATCGCCTGCCTTGAAGAGGTGGCGTTCCGTGCCGGTTTCATTGATGAGCGTCAACTGGCCGCGATAATCGATCGGTTACCGAAGGGCGAGTATCGCGATTACCTCAAGTTGGTGTGCGCCGAGGGCGCCCAAACGTAGCGAGCCCCATAACAGTCCCATACAGGGGCCGGCGGCACCTCTCATCGCTGAGAGATCGTCGCGCCATTTACCCCAATATTGCTAGCACCACTGCTCCTCTTCTCAAAATTGCGCCCAAGGGAGCGCCGCCGTTATGGGAATTATAGGGATCGGGCATGTTCTGTGCTCAATTTGCGTCGGGAGACACGGCTATGATCTTATCGAAAACTCGCACTGAACTCGGCACAACACTCATTGAGGCAACCATCGCCGCCTGCACGTCAGCAATGTTCCTTGGCTCGCTCTTTGCCATGAACATGACGTCAATGAAGACGTTACGAAGCGCTCGGGAAGCCGCTACCGCCAGCCAGGTATTGCAGCAGCGCATCGAGACACTTCGCATCGCGAACTGGCACCAGATTACAGACGCGAATTGGTTGAAGCTGCACGTTCTTAACGCCGACGCCCCGGGCGGCGCTCTCCTCAAAGCGGAGAGTGAAACTCTGACGCTCGTGCCCTACGGCAGCACCACCGTCGGCAACATTCAACTGACCCGATCTGGCGGCACGACCTCGATCACAAATACCAATAGCTCGATGCTTACAGAGAGCGCCATGAAAGTGATTTGGACGGTGGGCTACACTGGGGGGAATCAAAGCGCCGCCGTTACCCGCCAGGCGGTCGCAATCATCGCCAAGGGCGGTGTGGCCAAATGGTGACTACGTCGCCGCGCAAACCCGCTCGTAAGCGCAGCCACGGCGGCTTCGCGCTTGCCGAGTTGATGGTCTCAACGGCCGTGTTCTCCACTGTCAGTGTCGCCTTGCTCATGGCGTTTATCGCCCTGAAGAAGAACTACGCTGCCACGACGGACTTCGCGACGAACCACGCCGACCAGATGCGGATCGCAGATTACCTGGCCCTCGATTTCCGCCGGGCAGTCAAGATCGACCCGCCGGTTACCAATGCTCAACCAGTCACAAACGACGTCTCGGTCTATGTGCCCTCCTACTATGATTCAACGCCGGCCCATCTTCTCCAGGAGCCGGTCCTTGATTCGAACGGAGTCGTCTACTACGGCGCCGTCGGCAGCTCCGTCAAAATACACTATTACCTCTCCGGCACCGTCATCTACCGACAGGAAGGGAGCGACCCGGCCATCGTAGTAGCGCGGGATGTCCAGGACTTCACCTTTACTGCACAGGACTCCTACACAGGAGCTGACGCCGGTAAGGTCATTGCTACGAAGATTACTTTTCGGCCTACCTTCCGATCAGCGGCAGGTTCCGAGGATGTCAGAGCAGCTACAGCGTTCTTCAACACAACATTGCTGCGCAATACCGGAAACGTCTACTAATGCGCTTACGCCCTACCTCGAATTCGGGAAGTATTCTGATTTGGACGATTATTGTTATCACCGTCCTCTCCCTCGTCGCTGCCGAACTGCTCGAGGTGATTTCCTCGAAGTATTTCAATGCCATGCACACGGCGACCTGGCAGGAAGCGCTGCTCGGCGCCGAATCCGGAGTTGACCTGGCTATCATCGAACTGCGCAAATCACTTTACCCAAACAATCAGGCCTGGCAGGACTGGAATGCCGCTCCCGCAAATGGGGTCGCAAGCTATGGCATTACCACGATTCCAAATGCCGGCCTTTCGAGCACGGATCTGACGGTCGAGGTTAAGGTCGATGCACCGGCACAACTAAAGAATCCTACAAATGGCTGGCAATATTACCGCGTTCGAGCGATTGGCACGCTGCCGATCACCGGCCCGGCGCGGGCAGAGAGCAGCAAGCAAGACACCCATCTTCGCAAAATCAGCCTGCAAACGGACCGTTTTAATGCCGATACGGACAAAAGGTGGGTGCTCGCTCCACATCAGCTGACGGGCTCGGAAAAGCCGCGTGTCTCGCGCCGGATAGAAGCGATCGTTCGGCCGGTGTCTGCGTTTGATCAGGCGATCATGTCGATCGGCCAGCTCGACCTAACCGATCAGGATATCATCATCGACAGCTATGATTCGCGCGACTCTGCGAAGTCGACCAACGGCATGTACGACGTAGCCAAACGCCAGGAGAACGGCAATATCGCGACTGACGGCCAGATCATCAATGCCGGTAACGCCCACGTCTACGGTGACGTGGCTACGAATGCGGGCACAGTCAGTGGCATAGCTAACGTGACCGGAGTTGAGCGCGACGACTTTTACCAGGAACCCATTCCGGTTACCACACCGACTTGGTATGGGACGAGTTCGATCAATTCAAGTGTCACCACCGTCAGCGGGACGACCAATATAGCTGCAAGCACGGACGGGTCGACCGCGTCGCACTACGTTTTGAGCACCGTCACGATGTCCGGCAACCAGGTCCTGACTTTGACAGGTAACGCCGACGGCAGCCCGTCTTATGTCGAGGTCTACATTACGGGTGATGTTAACGTCACCGGCAATGCCCAAGTGGTGCTCGGAGCAGGGGTCAAGGCGAAGATCTACTTCTCAGGCAATTTCAACGTTGCAGGGAACGGCGTTGTTAACACGAATAACCAGCCCGGCGACCTCCTCTTCTACGGTGTCAATCCGACAGACCCTACTACCCCGCGTACCTTCGCGCTCGGCGGTAACAGTCTTTTGAGCGCTGCTGTTTACGCTCCAGCTTACGATGTGCAGATCAACAACGGCGGAACCCGTGGCAGCGTTTACGGCTCGTTTGTGGGCAAAACCGTAAAGATGAATGGCGTTACCGATCTGCACTACGACGAAGCCCTCGGAACCGGCGGCACGATCAACAACTATAAGATTGTCAGCTGGTTTGAGGACACGCGGTAGGACGGCGCTGCAGTAAGCAACAGCCTACTCCGGCTGCTCGCGCATAAGATGGTGCGTATCTGCCAGCAGCTTCGTCATCCCATCAGCCGCCAGCGCGTCGTAGTAGCCACGAATCACTCCCTGCCGGTCGACGAGCACAACGCGTGTGCTGTGAATCGGATCGCCGGAACCATCGGTGGGATCTGAGACGCCGAGCTTGAACGCGTCCCGCGTAAGCGCGTAGATAGTCTGCTTCGGCCCCGTCAGAAAATTCCATCGCGCCGGATCGGCCTTCAGTTTGTCAGCATACGTGCGCAGCACCGCCGGTGTATCTTTCTCCGGATCGACGGAGAACGAAACCAGCCCCACGTCTGTTTTGCTGAGCGGTCGTTGTAATTCGGCGACGCGCGTGCTGATGATCGGACATGGACCCGGACAACTGGTGTAAATGAAATCGGCAATCCAGATTCTGCCCCGGAGCTGGGTCAAGCCGAACGGCTGGCCATCCTGATTGAGCAATCGAAACTCCGGAACACTGCCGTAGCGGCCGAGGTTACGTCCCGCGAGATGTTCCACCTGAACGTGCCGCAGCCATAAGAGCATCGCCGCTGTCGCAATTGGAATCAGGATCAGCGTTGCGTTCCACGCCAGCGCACTCTTTGTCACCGGCTGTCTGCGTGAGGTCGCGATTGCACTCATGCTTTTGTCAAAACCAACGAGAGTAGCAAAAGCGGCAGGTAGATAATTGAGGCTAGAAAGAGCCGGCGCGCGTCGGCTGCGCTCTGGGTGCGCAGGAAGCGCATCGCGACCGCGATGAAGGTCCCGGTGAGTACCAGCTCAAACGCGAGGTAGATCGAATGGACTATCTCGAGAAAAGCCGGCGCACCCGCGACGATGAGAAGGAACATCGCGAAAAGCACGCTCTGACTCCCGCTCCGCGCGCCACTCTCATCCCCGCCCGAGATCATGCGGAAGCCGGCCCGGCTGTAGTCGGCTCGGAACATCCAGCTGATGGCGAAAAAGTGGGGCATCTGCCAAAAGAAAAGAATCGCAAACAGGCTCCACGCGCCGGCGTCGAGGTGACCACGAGCTGCTGCCCAGCCGATCACCGGCGGTAGCGCGCCGGGAATTGCGCCAACGAGTGTGTTGGCCGTGCTGAGGCGCTTAAGCGGCGTATAGGCGAAGATGTAGATGACGATCGTCGCCGCGGCCAGCAGCGCGCTAAGCCTATTGCAGGTCACATTGAGATAAATGATCCCGCAACAGCCGAGCGCAGTGCCTATGATCAATCCCGTTCGGGTTGACATACGGCCTGCGGCCAACGGCCGCGCTCGCGTCCGCTGCATGACCGCATCGAGGCGCCACTCCCACCATTGATTCAACGCTGCCGCGCCGGCCGCAGCCAAGGCAGTCCCGAAGACAGCATGGGCAAGGCGGATGTAATCAACACTTCCAGCGACTCCAAGATAGTAACCAACCGCGGTGGTGAGCAGGACAAGCAAGGTTAGCCTCGCCTTGACGAGTTCGCTCATATCCGCGGCAAAACTCGACCGCGAGTTGCTGATCGTTCTTGTGGTTGAGCCAAGGGCGACCGCTTTCATACCGCGGAAAGCTGTTCGACTGGCGACGGCAGATTAGTCGTCGAGGCCGGGTTGATGCTGCGCAAGGCGAGCGCGGAAATGGCGACACCGAAACCGAGCATTGTTGCGCCGAGCGCGACATGGGCCGTGGCAATATCAGCTGCCTTGTTGCTCCAGATTGTCCAGGCACCGAGGAGCACCTGCGTGCACATGATGCAAAACCAAATCGCGCAGAGCCGGGAAAGAACGCGCGGCAGTTGTCGGTTCGAACGCAGACCGAGCGCAAGGGTGCCAGTCACGCCGGTTCCGACCAGCAAGGCACCGAAGCGATGCGCCATTTGCAGCCAGATGTGAAAGGCTGTGACGTCGGATAGCGCGCGCGCGTCACGCCATTTGTTGATGCGGTCGAGCGCCTGCGGCGAGACGTCGGGAATAATGCGTCCGTAAGCGAGCGGGAAGTCGACGATCGAGAGGTCGCGGTGTTGATGGCGCATCGTCGCTCCGAGTGCGAGCTGAATGTAAATGAACACAGTCGTAATGAGGGCGAGGCGCGCGATTGTTTTACCAGGATCGACCGGAACGCCACAGGTCCCGACTTGATGCCATAGCTGCGACGTTGCGAGTGCGAGCAGTATCAGCGAGGCAAAGAACGCCTGCGCCAGACACGCGTGGAAAATTCCAATTTCGTCTTTCAGTAAGGTCACCCGGAGACCACCGAGCACGCCTTGGACGACGACGGCGAGGAGCGCGGCATAACCGAGTCTCCGCACCCAGGCGCGCGGCTCCGCCCGCCCAAGCCAGAGAGCGAGGATAATGGTGAGAAAACCGACGATCGAAGCGATCAGGCGGTGAGTGTGTTCGAACAAAATGCCGCCAACCCACTTCGAGACCGGGAACATGAACATGTTATAGCCGAAGGTTGTCGGCCAGTCGGGCACAGCCAGACCAACGCCCTTGCTCGTGACCATTCCGCCACTGCAGATCAGAAGGAGGGTAGCGGCGGCGGCGAACCAGATGTAACGCGAGAGCCAGTTGGTATAAGGCCGGTCTGCAGCCGCGGATGCTTGTGAAGCTGCGATCACGGGTTCTCGACGGTCATCGACCGCCGTGACAATCACGCCGGCGATGCGCTCGGATGCGGCGGCTGTTCGTTTGGCTTGCCTTGCGGCGGAGCAGCGTTCGGCGTCGGTGCTCCCGACGGGTTCTCGACCTTCGGAGCACCGGGCGGTGGCACAGATCCGTTTTCCCGCGGCGGGTTCGTTGTCGGAGCTCCCGGCGCCTGCGCGCTGGTTGGCTCGCCTGCAGGTCGCGCGGTTGGTGGCGGTGCGTTTTGCGTGCCGCCCAGCTCCGCGCGTTCTTTCAACCAGGCTTGGTATTCCTGCGGATTATCGACTACGACCGTGCCCTTCATGCTGTAATGACCAAGGCCGCAGAGTTGCCCGCAAATTACTTCGTAACTGCCGGTCTTAATTGGGGTGAACCACATCGGAATCAGCTCGCCGGGTATTGCGTCCTGCGCGATGCGCATGTTCGGCAACGCGAAGTTGTGGATTACATCCTTGGACGAAAGCTCGATGATGACTGGACGGTTCACCGGCACGTGGAGTTCTCCGAGCACGACAATATCGTCCTTCGATGCCGGATCATTCGTGTCCAAACCGACGGGATTGTTGTTCGCCACGAGGTCGGCCTTCGTTCGCCCGAACTGCCCATCCGGGCCCGGCAGATGGAAGTTCCAGTTAAATTGCTGGCCAGTCGCGTGGACAAGAATTGCGTCCTTGCTCTCCGGGAATTGATTCACCCGTTTCGCCCAGAGCGGAATGGCGAAGCCGATAAGCAACAGCGCATCAATCAACACGACGGCGAACTCGAGGTGGGTGGAGATACCACTCTTTACACCGATGTGATCCGCGACCGGGTGCCGCCGGCGACGGAAGCGAATGAGCACGTAAGTGAAAAACGCGCCCCAGCCGACAAAGAGCGCGGCCATGAACCAGTGGGTGAACTCGAGAAAGTAGTCGATCTGAAAGCCGTGCGCCGATGCATTCGGCGGCTGGCCGAGGAATTCGTTGATGAACGCGAGGCTACTCATATTTCCCGAGATCTTCCTCGGCGAGCTGCTGATGCGGCTCGAGTGGAGTGTTGGCATGCCGCCACAATTGAAAACTGAATGCGCCGATACCACCGAGCACCGACATGATCACGCCAACCATCACCCACACCGCCGCGGCCATGTGCTGGATGGATGGCGGCGGTCCGCCCTTCACGCCGCGGTAATCGCCGAAACAAGACTGGCAGGCGAAACTCTGTGCGAGGGGCGCCAGAATCAACACAAGGGTGAGTAATCTCGCTTTCATATGATGATGCGCAGCCGTTTCATTTTCCTCCAAAACCAAACGCCGTAGACGACAAGCAGGACAGCGGCAGCAAACGACCAGATCGCTCCGCTGAGATAAACAGGCGCACCTTCCACCAGGTCGACCCAGACGCACCACGCGCCGATAGCGAGCGCGAGCAAGGTCGAGAAGACGACGAAGACGATGTGAAAAGCCTTGAGCGACATGTCAGTGGTGGGTGATCGGATCGTACCAGGCCAGGTAAGTGAGCCAGAAAAGCCCGAGCACGAAGAAGCCGGTAAAGATTAGTATCCGGTAAATCATTTTTCTCTCCGCTGAGAGGTGCATGAAAATCGCCGCGACCAGTCCAGCCTTGAATGTGGCGACGAGCATCGCCACAGCGACGTTGGCCTTGTTCGTACCGAAATTCACATAGCTCAGGAAGACCGTGATCAAGGTGAAGGCGAGCAGCGTTGCTCCGACGAGCAGGTACTTGCGGACGTGCGAGTGCACGCCGTGCACATATTCGGTCGATTGCTCCGCCGATAAACCGCCGTCGATCTCGGTCGTGTGATGGGTTTCTTCCATGGCTATAGCAGATAGAACAGCGGAAAAACAAAGATCCAGACCAGGTCGACAAAGTGCCAGAAGAGACCGGCCGTCTCGACACGATTAGCCAGGTGCTCGGGATTACGGCGATACAGGCGCGTGCTCGCCGGCAGCATCATGTAACAGAACACCAGGACCCCGCCGAGGACGTGCAAGCCGTGCAAACCGGTGATCGTGAAATAGCTCGCGAAATAGGCGCTGTGCTTGGGCAGGAACATGCTCGCGAGCTCGACGTCTTCCTTCTCGACCTTTGCGATCTTCTCCGAAATCGGCAGCGGCCAGAAGTGCGGGCGATCGAGCGACGGATTGGTCGGATCGGCGTTCACTGCGTCGACCGCTATTTCGTATTCCTTGATGTTCTGATCGGTGAGCGCTTCGTGGTTGTGCAGGTGCCCGCTGATCTCGATGCGCGGCTCACGTCCTTCCTCCAGCAAATGGTGATTACCCAGGAACGGCTCGTACTTCTCCAGCGCCTCCTGTTTCAGCTTTACGCCGAAGTGGTCGAACTTCTGCGGCCACTCGTAGGCGAGCTTGACGACGAGGAAGATGACGCCGCACAGAATTGTGATCGTCATGTAAAAGCGATAGCGCGAGAACTGCCGCATCTTCAGCGCCGCCCAAGCCAGCACAACCGTGACCGATGAAGCGATGAGGACAGCGGTGTTCATCGTTCCCACCGGAACGTTGAGTAATCCATGCGGCCACTCGCCCGGGGCTGCGTCCAGCCGCAGGAAAACGTAGGCGGAGAACAGCCCGCCGAAGAGCATCACTTCAGAGGCGAGGAAGAGCCAGATGCCGACCTTGGCATTCCAAAGCCCCGTATCCGGTCGCGCCGTGACTGTGTAGGGAATTTCCATTGCCGCCGCTCGAAGTTAATGCGCGCCGGCGGCCGCAGCGGCGGCGTACGCCTTGCGATCGCTGTCGCTTACCGGTTCGGTTTGCATCGTGAAATCATTCTCGCGTCCAGGGAGGCTGTATTCGTATGGGCCCCGATGCACCACGGGCGGCACTGCGAAGTTGCCGTGCGGCGGCGGTGTCGGTGCGGTCCATTCCACCGTCGTCGCCTCCCACGGATTGTCGTTCACCTTCCGGCCGTGTCTGATGCTCCAGAAGAAATTAATGATGAAAGGAAGCTGCGCGAGACCCATGACCCACGCCGCGATCGAGATTGGGACGTTCCACTGAAATCCGCTCAGGCCCCACGCCTTCTCCGCAGCCACGCTCCAACCCTGTCCGCCATCGTACCAGCGACGATGCATGCCGAGCATCCCTTGAAGGAACATCGGCAGGAAGATGACGTTCATGCAGATAAGCGACGGCCAGAAGTGCACTTTCCCCCAGAATTCGCTCATCATTCGGCCGGTCGCTTTTGGAAACCAGAAGTAGACGCCCGCGAAAACGGCGAAAATCGTCCCCGGCGCGACGATGTAATGAAAATGCGCGATGACGTAGTAGGTATCGTGCAGGTAAAGATCGGCCGAATTGAACGCGAGCGGGATACCGGTGAGTCCGCCGATTCCGAACATCGGCATGAATGCGGTCGCGAAGAGCATCGGCACATTAAAGCGAATTGAACCACCCCAGAGCGAAATGAAGAACGCGCTCAGAATAATCACCGACGGAATGGAGATGATCACCGTGGTCGTCTGGAAAAACGCGCTCACCACGCTCCCCATTCCAGTCAGCCACATGTGATGGGCCCACACGATGAAGGAGAGAAAGCCGAGCACGAGCACAGCGAAGACGAGCGACTTGTAACCCCAAAGCGGCTTGCGCGTGTTGTTCGCGATGACCTCGGCCACGATGCCCATCGCGGGCAGAATCAGCACGTACACTTCCGGATGCCCTAAGAACCAGAAGAGATGCTGCCAGAGCAAAGGGCTGCCGCCGCCGGCGACGTGGAGAGGAGCGCCGTTCACCACCAGCCCGGCCGGGATGAAGAAGCTCGTGGCCGCGACGCGATCCATTAACTGCATGATCGCGGCCGCTTCCAGCGGCGGGAACGCGAGCAGGAGCAGGAATGCGGTCACGAATTGCGCCCAGACGAAGAACGGCAGCCGCATCCATGTCATCCCTTTCGTGCGCAGCTGAATGATGGTGGCGATAAAATTGACGGCGCCGAGGAGCGAGGAGGTAATCAGGAAGACGAAGCCGATCAGCCACAGATTCTGCCCGTTCCAGAATGGATCGAAGTTCGGACCTTTGTCGGCGATCACCGCCAGCGGGGTATAGGACGTCCAACCGCCTTTGGCCGCTCCGCCAGGAACGAAGAAACTGCCGAGCATGATCATTCCGCCGACGAAAAACGCCTGGTAGCTCGCCATGTTGATCTTCGGGAAGGTCATGTCCGGCGCGCCGATCTGAAGAGGAACGACGAAATTGCCGAAAGCGGCAAAAGCGATCGGCACAATCCCGAGGAAGATCATGATCGTGCCGTGCATCGCGCCTAACGAGTTATAAAATTCCGGCGTCATTTTGCCGTCCGGCATCGTCCCCTGCCCGAAGATGTGGCCGAGCACGTTACCGAGGACCGGCAGCGCCTGGCCCGGATACGCCAGCTGCCAGCGCATCAGCATCATCAACGAGAATCCGAAAAAGAGGAAAATCAGTCCCGTGATCCCGTACTGGATCCCGATCACCTTATGATCGGTCGAAAAGACGTATCTGCGGAAGAATCCGAGCTCGTGGTGCTCGTGATGTTCGTCGTGGTGGTGGGTTTCGTGCGGAGCGGCAGCTACACCGGTTGGGTCCATAGAGGAAATTTGAACCTGAATATCAGAGCAAAGAATTCAAGAGGAAAGGGACAAATTTCATACGCGCTCGCGCCCTCTCACGCGCGTGTCATTCCGGTTGTAGCGCGTTCGCAGCCAGCAACGTGCTGTAGAATGCGCTCTGCTCAGCGGATTTGCTTCGAGCTGAGGACAGTCACCGCTACGGCGGTTGTGTTTTGGCCCGTGCAGCCGGAACTTGGGAGGGTGTTCACCGGCTCGAGCGTATCTAATCTGCCAAAACCCGAGGTCTATCGCGAAATCGCCTCGCAGTTGCGCGGTCTGATCGCCGACGAGCCCGACCCGGTGGCAAATATGGCGAACTGCGCGGCAATCATTTTTAATTCCGTCCCGGGGCTGAACTGGGCCGGCTTTTACCTGCTGAAAGGCGGCGAGCTGGTGCTCGGCCCGTTTCAGGGCAAACCCGCCTGCGTCCGCATTCCGTTCGGCCACGGCGTCTGCGGCACGGCCGCGCAAAACCGCACTCTCCTGTGCGTTCCGGACGTGAACGCGTTTGACGATCACATCGCCTGTGACAGCGATTCTCGCTCCGAGATTGTGATCCCGATGTTGCGCGAAGACACATCGCTCATCGGCGTCCTCGACGTCGACAGCCCGCAGTTGGGTCACTTTGATGCTGAGGACGAAGCCGGGCTGCGCGAAATCGCGAAACTGATCGGCGCCAAGCTCTAGCTGTAGCGGCGGTCTCTGACCGTCGACCTTACGCGATACTCGGCTGCAGGCCGTTGGCTCGCTGACCCGCCGTCCTTACCGCTGCGCAGCGTCCCAGGCAGCCCGCGCACGATCGATGGGATCGGCATTCGATTGCACGGCGACGAAATCGCCACGCAGCGCTTTAAGCGCGAATTTTTCGGCATCGATTTCGCGACGGGTGCGCACGCCGCGGCGGCGCAGAATCGGAATTGGCGGGCACCAGCCTTGCGCTGCGTGCTGGAATAGAAATGGAAGGACGAGAGCGGGTATCCAGAGGAATTTGCGGTTCACGAACAGACCAAGCGCGAGGCCGGTAAAGGCGAGCGCTGACGCGTTCATCTCGAGGATCCGCTCAATATCCGACTCCTGTTCGAGTTCTTCGATCCGCCGGCTGATCTGGCCCGGCGTTTCGCCACCGGCGTGGCGGATGCGACGCCGCGCGGCATTGTCGATCCGCTGATTCACATAGTCCGCCGTGTTGTCCTGAACGCGATTGGCGTCGCTCATCCAATGAGATTCGAAGCATGAGCCTAAGCTGCGCGTCAGGCCGACTTTCGCAGGAACCTCGGCCGCAGATCCGCGGTCACAGACCGCCACTATAGCCTACGGTTTAGCGGGCGGCGGCGATGAACCTGGCTGGCCTTGCGGCTGTCCGGGAGGGGCACCTCCGCCGGGTGGCGGTCCACCCGGCAAATCCTCGTCAGGTATCGCCATAATGTCGGGTTCGGTGAATGAATTGGGATGGCCGGCGAGTTCTTTGCGTAGCCCAGCGATCTGTTCGGCAGTCACAGGGGTGGCGTGGTTGCCCCAATCCCCACGTTCATACGTGAGGACGTCCGCAATCTTTTGGTCGCTCAACGTCTTGTCCCACGGTTGCATGACGGCGCTGCCGTATTGCTGGCCCTTCACCTTCACCGGTCCTTGCAAGCCTTTGAGCACAATCATTGCCGGACGACGCGACCCGCCGGTGGTGAATTCCGATCCGGCGAGCGGCGGATACTGGCCAGCGACGCCCTGACCATTTGCCTGGTGACATGTGGCACAGTTGGCGGAGAAAACTTTCTTCCCCCGGTCGAATGGTGAGAGCTCTGCCTGCTGCTGAGCGCCGCCTCCGGCTGCGGCCGTTTTCTTCGCGGTCGGAATCATCGCCGGATCGAGGCTGTCACCGCTGAAGCCTCCGGAATATCGGCCGAGATAGGCGCCGCCGAGGAAAATGGCGAGGCCGTAGACGCCAATGAGCCAGATCGAAAGCGGCTCGAGCCCGACGCGCGGCTCGCGTTTTTCGCGCTGAATCGCAGCGTGGACCTGCTGGACCTCTTCGGTCTCGCCGTAGTCCATGCCCTGACGCGGCGCGTGCTTGGCAGCTGGATGTGGCGTCTCCTCGTTCATTGCGTCTTCTTCGCAGGCGCGGGCGGCGATGGAGGTGTAGTCGACTTTACTTCGTTTAGTGCGTGCGACTGATCGAGCGACATCAAATAAGCGACGAGGCACCGCGCCTCATAAGTCGGTACAACCTCCCATCCCTGCGTTGGAGCGTCATTTCCCGCGAGCTTCAACGCGTCGGCCGCCGGTTCACCCTGGATGCGCCGTTTGTCATAAAGAAACCGGTAAGCCGGCATGGTTGAATCCAAATTGATGCTACGCGGGCTGTAGAGATGCGCGTGATGCCACGCTGCAGAATACGGGATCGGCCGACCAGACGGGCCGGTGATTGCGTCAGCGGAAGTTGCAGAAGTGACAGCGGAGTTGGTTGGAGCCGGAGCCGCGGCACCAGCTTGTGGGGGATTGCCGGGCGGTGATGCGGCGGCAACCGCGGCTGGAGAAGCAGCAGGCGGTGACGATTGCGCGGGCGAAGCAGAGCCAGCCGGAGCACCTGCGGCTGAGGCCGGCGAAGCACTCCCTCCGGCTGCGGCCGCTGGCGGTGCGGATTGGGGTGGAGGCGACTTCGCACCTGCGCCTGACGGCGGCGCGGGCGGTGATCCGGCGGCTGGGGCGGCAGGCGCACCGGGAGCCGGCGGTGATCCGGCGGCTGGGGCGGCAGGCGCACCGGGAGCCGGTGGTGATCCGGCGGCTGGGGCAGCAGGTCCACCGGGAGCCGGCGGTGATCCGGCGGCTGGGGCGGCAGGTGCACCGGGAGCCGGTGGAGCACCCGCGGGCGCGGCGGAACCGGTCGGCTGCGGCGCGTTAGCGTCTTCCGCCGGCGCGCGTTTGCCAACATTCGCCAGATCCGGGCCCATTCTCATTTTGCCGAGAAAGGCCGGACGTTCGAAAAGATAGTCCCGCGGCGCACTGCGGCGTTCACCCCATTTGCGATCAATGTCGGACGCAGCGTAATCGGCGCGCACTTGCTGGGTATGGCAATAGACGCAGCCGTTCGCGGCATAAACACGTCGGCCGCGATCAGCCATTCCCGATTTCGGCCACGGGTAGATGTCCGTCCCTTCCTCGTCGCTTTGCGGATCGAAATGACCAATCTGGACATTTGGAATCAGCGCGAGACCGGCCCACGAAAAAAAGAACGTGCCGATGATGCCGAGAAAAAGCGGTGCGAAGCCTTTCATCAGTGGGAGCCAATTCCTCCGCGGATTTCGAGCGCCTCATCCTCCTGCGGATTGAGAAAAGTGGGCATGCTCGCTCGTCTTCCGAGTCCTAAAAGCATCAGCGCGAAGTGATAGGCAAAAATAAAGTGGGCCACGGTAAGCAGAATTCCCGACAAGCTGCGCCCGCGCAGATAAGGCAGGACCGATTGCGTGCTGTCGGTGAAAGCCATCGAGGGATCATCCATGTTCACGCCCTGCACGAAGCCGCCGACCATGAGCATCAAAACCATCAGGCCAATGCCGTAAGTCGATGCCCAGAAATGCATTTTAATGAGCGACGCGTAACGCCATTCACGCCCGACCAACCGCGGCACGATGTAGTACATCGAGCCGAAGATCACCATGGTGTAAAAGGCGTAGAGCCCGAGGTGCGAGTAACCGATACTGGCCTGGGTGAAATGCGTAATACGCGCGACCGAGCGCAACGAAATGAGCACGCCGACCGCGCTCCAGACGGTGTAGGAGATCGCGCCGAAAACGGTGAACCGCAGGGTCGGGCTGTAGCGCAAAAGGCCGAAATGCCCGCGCATCGTCATGTGGTGGTTCAAGCCAACCGTCGCGACTGGAATGATCGTCAGGATCATTGCAGCGATGCTCGCGGTTACCATCCATGCCGGGAATGGCCCATCGACGAGCCGTTGCATTCCGGTCCAACTCGCGAAGAGGGCGTAGGTCCAGAAACCGATCGCGGCCAGATGGTAACTATAGACCGGCCGCCCGATGACCTTGGGGATCATGTAATAGGCCGTGCCGAGGCCGATCGCGCCGAACCAGAGGAACATCAGATTGTTGCCGTACCACCAGTTTACCGCCGCCTGCATCACACCTTGCACCGGAGCGATGAAGAGCATGACGTGCGCAGCTGCGTAGAGCCACGGGAACCACAAGAACGCGCCGAGCAGATACCACTGCGTGATGTAGATGTTATCGCCCCTTCGGAAGCGGAACATCAGCACTGCCCACGAAACAACGAGGGTGTAGGCGATAAAAATCATCGCAGCGGCGAAGGGCGGAAATTCGAGCCACTGGTACCCCGTGCTCGCGCCGCCAAGAATGCCCAGCACTCCAAGAAGCACACCGCCGTTCCAAAAGGCGGCCCCGGTCACGAGCAAAAGCGGATGGCGCAAGGTCGTGCGGCAAAGTCGCGCCATCAGCCAAATGGCGGTGCCGATTCCGGCCATCGACGCCCAGCCGTAAACCATCACGTTCATATGGACCGGACGAATGCGGCCCCACGTCAGATAGCTGACGTTCGAAAGCCAATCCGGCGTATGCATCCGGAATGAAACGAATGCGCCAAGAAGGGTGCCGATGAGCAGCCAGATGACCGCGGAACTGTAGAACATCAGCACAGGCACGCGCGTTGAAGCATCAATCAAGGCGCGCTCGACCCGCTCGACATCGCCGGCACTGACATCGGTTGTGCTCGTTTGAGCGATCACTGCATCGTCAGGTGGTCTGAGTGGTAAATCAGCCGGCGTCATGGTGTTTTTCCAGGGACAGGAAGTGGAGAGCCGTGCGGCGTGGCTGTCGCTTGTGAGGGCGCCGGGCCGGCGGGATTCGGCTGGCCCGATGGTGGCGGCGGCGGCGCGGCCGGAGTTGCCGAGACGCCGGGTTGCGTCCCCGGAGCGACCGGCGCCGGTTTGAGGCCTGCGGCATTTTGGCCGCCGCTTTCGGATTCATGCCCGCCTTTGGAAACTGGCGTCGCGCTCGGTGCACCCGTGGGGGCGGGCAAGCTCGGGGGCGCGGTTGCCGGCGCGGTGCTTTGCGTTCCGCCGGCCTGCGATTCAGGCGTGATCGGACCGGCTGGCGCGGGCGGTTTTTGCAGCTCCGTGTACATGATGTGCATCGCGTCGGTGATCGGGATTCGTGCAGTATGTTTGTCCTTGTCGATCCACGCGTAGCTCGTGAGCGCCTTCACGCTCTCGGCCCGGCTTGCTTTCAACTTGTCGAGGCGGTTCTGCGCCCGCTTCTTTTCAAACGCATCGCGACGCGGGCCTGCGCCCACGGCGATAAGCACGAAAAACCCGAAGACGAGGAACAACAGCACCACGCCGATCCAGGCCGAAAAGCTGGCCCGTTGCGCGGTCAATCCGGTTGTCTGTTCTTCGGCGGCCATCGGTTAGTTCACGAGGTGGAGCGATTCAATCAGGCGCGGATCGCGATTGGGAAAGAGCGATGTTTTGCCGACGATACGCAAATAAGCGAAGCCGAGCGTGCCGCCGATCGTCAAAAGCGGAACAAAATCCCAGATGCTGACGTGAACGCCCGTGCCGTGAAGGGCGGGCAGCACGATGATGTAGATGTCGAGCATCTGCATGAAAATGATCCAGCCCGCGATGATGCAGAGCTTCTGCGGTTGCTTCTTCGGACCCTGCAAGAGCAGGAGCGGAAAACTAATGAAGAACCGTCCGATGACGAGCAACATCGTGAGCACGTTCCACGACTCGGTGTTCCGGCGGATGAAGTACTGCGTTTCCTCCGGCATGTTCGCATACCAGATGAGCATGTACTGGCTGAAGCCGATGTAGGCCCAGAAAACGGTGAATGCGAGCATCCACTTCCCCATCGTGTGGTAATGCTCGAGTGTGATCACGTCGCGCAAGTAACCGGCGCTCACCAGCGCGGTGATGACGAGCACAAGCAGCGACATCGAACTGCCGGCCGCGCCGGCGAAAATATAGACGCCCCACATGGTCGAAAACCACCGGTAATCCGTTCCGATCAGCCAGTCGTAGGCGGCGAACGTCAGACATAAGGCAAAAAGCGGAAGGCCGATGAACGACAGCTTGCGGTTGGCCAGAGTCCAGCGCGGGTTGCCATCACGGTCCTGTCGAACGGAGAAACGCCGCAGGAGATAAGCGGCGGCGATGAAAAACGCGAAATAGAAAATTGTCCGGCCAAGATAGAACGGCCAGTTGAGATAGAGCCGTTTGCTATCCAGAAGCGGCTCATTGCCCGGCGGAATGTTCATCCATTCGTAGAGATGATGCCGCAAGAGCAGAAGCGGGATCACGAACAGGGCCATGACGGCAAGAAGACAAGCGAGGTTCTCCAGTTGCCGGCGGACGACTACCGACCACGCCGCATCAACCGCGTGATGCACGAGCGTCCAGAAGAAGCAGCCGACGAGCAGGGTGAAGAAATACGCGAACCCGAAGAGCCACGAGAAAGCGAACTGATGCGGCGCGAAGATTGCGCCGACAATGCTGAGCACAAGTCCAATCAGCGCGAGCAAGCCGAAGAGAGTAGATTTTCCAGCGAAGCGGTTCGTCTCGAGAAATTCGCCGTCGGGCATTGGAACAACATGTGCGCGATCGCTCATTTCTTTGCTGCCTCCGGTTTCGCGGCAGGGCTGGCGCTGCCGCTGGCGCCCGGCGCGGGCGGCGCAGCTTCCGCTGGTTTATCGAGCTCGGCACGATGCTCCGGCGGCACATCCGCATCGGTTGCGTTCTGGCTACGTTGCAAGCCGCGGAGGTAGGCAATGATCGCCCAACGATCGGCCACCGTGACGTTCGGGCCG
>JBJMWX010000081.1:0-11825 GCA_045809925.1 Chthoniobacterales bacterium | reverse complement strand
GGCGAATGGTTGCAGCAACAGGAACGCGACTCGGGATTGATGGCTCAATCGCAGCAATCGCAGCCGCAACAGCCGCAACGCGCGCGCGGTGGCGCAGCACCGCCGCGGCCGGCCAATGCTCCGCCCCCATCGCGCAAATCGTCGTAAGTGCACGAACGCGACGAGATCTTCGACGACGCGAACGGTGATCTCGCGATCGGGGAGCTCGAGAGCGCGGTAGAAAAGTACCGAGGTTCTGTCGAGGCCGATCCGGATTTCTTCGACGGCTGGCACGCGCTCGGGATGGCGCTCATGAAACTGGGGCGGTATCCGGAAGCGATCGAGGCGGGCCGGCGTGCAACCGAGCTCCGGCCGAACGACCAGATCGGCTGGACGAGTTTGTCTCTGTTTTACAATCGCAACGGCGACATCAAGGAAGCCGAAGCTGCGGGGACGAAAGCGAAGATTTTGTCGTGGGGCGGCAAGATTGCGAAGGAGTAGCGGCGCGATCGGAAGGCCCGGCGACGGCACGCCGTCAACCGCGCAGCGCTTTCGTAAAACGAACCAGCTCGTCGGCCACCTGCTCGATGCGTTCAATCACTTTGGCGTCAACCAGCTCGTCGTCCTTGAAGGCGTGGCCGGTCGCGTAGACAAATCGCGGGACAATCACGCACCGAAAATCGAGCATGAGACTATTGGCATACGCCATGACCGACATGTAACTGCTCATCCCGCCGGCGGCGCAGAGGAAGCCGACGACCTTGTCTTCCCACGAGCTTCCCGTGAGCTCGATCATGTTCTTGGCAGCCGCGCTCACGTCGTAGTTATAAACCGGCGCGGCCACGAGAATGCCGTCGGCTGCCTGGACCGCCGTATTCAATTGGCGCGCGGCAGGATCGGCATAGCACGCGTCGGCATCGCAAAGCGGCAGGCGAAGGCCGCTGATGTCGAGCCATTCGCAATCCACCTTTTTTCGCTGGAGATGTTCGAACGCCACCCGGCCCATTCGCCGGCTGTTGCTCTCAGGATTGCCGCTTGTGCTAACTACCAGATGCTTCGCCATCCTAAACAGTTCGCGCGACCGGCTCCGGCGCGCCATGTAGTCGGCGCCGGCGAAGTTCCATGATCCACAGGCCGAGAATCGTCAGGCTGTCGCTGATAATGTGTGTCGCGCTCGTCGAGGCTGCGCTTGCCGGGTCCAGGGTCGGTTCGAGGAATTTACGCGCCTGTTCCAAACCTGAACCGCTGGCCGACTGTTTGATCGCATTCAACGTTGCCCGCCGCTGCGCCCCGGTATCGAGAATCGCGGTCAGGTTTTCATAGGCGAAAAGCACGAAGAGAATACTCACCACCAGAGTTGTGAGTGTCGCCGGCTGCTTGCGCAGGGAGGAAAACGCCAGGAGGCCACCGACGATCACGACGTAGAGGGTCCAGTAGCTCTGCAACGCGGTGGTGCGTTCGAAGTAGAGCTGAATGAGGTTGTTGTAGTTCATAGGGTTGCGGCTGCGATGTTCTGTTCTGCGGATTCCGGCGGCGAGGAGAAACTTGCGGCGGCCTCGAGCTGTCGCAGCGCTGCGATGATCTCAGGTCGAATGATCACGCCGGGACGTGCGATGCGGATTACGCTCAGGGCCCGATCCAGATCAGCCGCGAGGCGATTAAGCATCAGATAGGCAGCGACCGCACCGGCACTGCGCGAGTAGCCGATTTTGCAATGAACGTAGACGATGCCGCGCTGCGCATGCTCAGCTATCCACGCAGCCATATCGAACAGTTGGCGCGCGGTCGGTGCGGTCAGATCGAGTATCGGAATATTGCGGTAAATGACGGAGCGAAACGCGCGCGGCGCAGAGAACTCGGCGGTCAGGTCGAGCACCGCGGTGACGCCGGAGTTCACGGCTTCCGCGGCCTCGCGATTGTTCAAGACACCGCCGATCCAGACGTTCGGCGTGATCTGATCCCAGAGCCGGGAGCGTCGTCGATAATAGAGGCGGGAGATGTGCTGACCGGCAAGACAGGGCAGGAAGAGGACGGCAGTGCTCCACGGGATAGCGCCATCCGTTTTGCGAAAAACGCTGCCTCCGAGACCGTAATAACCTTGTGCGACGAGGCCGAGCGCCGCGGCGCTCCAGGCCATGACCGCGCTGACCGGACGGAAAGCGACCCCGACGCCAAGCAGGCCAGCGGCGCCAGCGAGGTAGTAAACTCCAATCCGCCGGTTCGTGGTGGGCGCGACGTGCGGCAGTTGTTCGCGAAAAGTGTAACTGCAGCAGGCGGCGAGAAACATCCCGGCGATGACGTCGATTACATGGTGCTGCCAGGTAAAGAGGGCCGAAGCGGCAATGAGCGCGAACCATATGCCGAGCGCGACGCGAAGCGTTCCACGCGCATGTCGAAGGTAGACTTCGGCAAGCAGGAGACAGAGCGCGACATGAAGGCAGGGGACAAGGTTGTACGGCTGGTCGAGCGCGCGGAATCGATCGAAGGCGGTGCCCAGCCAGCCGCTTGCTCTGGGGCGCGCAAAGGCGAAACGGAGCGGGAAGAGGAGAAAGCAGATCCCGGCGATGCCAATCGCAGCGGCGATTCGCCTCGTGAACGTCGCCAGCTCCCTGTGCGTGGCGCAGAGGAAGGGCGCTGCGATGAAGAACAGATCGATCGAAAGATAGGGAGCTATGAACAGCGGCAGAAAAGGAATATGTCGTTCCCAGGCGAAGTTAATCGTGGGAACGCCGATTCGATGCGCAGTGATCCAGTTGCACCCGCCGTAAACCACGACGAAGAGCGCGGAAAGACCGGCGGACGCGGTGAGGCGCTGAAGAAATGTCGGCCGCGCCCCGGCACTCATCCAAGTCGCCGCGCAATGGAGACGGAAAACATTCCCCATTCGTCGATCTCCATCTCAATTTTCTCGAACCCGGCCCGCGCGACGAGCTGATCGATCTCGGCGGTGGTGCGGCGGCGCATAACCCACGGCTGGCCCTCGCGGTTGCGCAGCACGCGCGCGATAAACTCGAGCTGCGGATGCCACGGCTGGTTGGTGTAGATCAGGTGACCGCCGGGCACAATTGCGTCGGCGAACCCGGCGAGCGATTCGGCGACAACAGCGTTGCTGGGAAATAGCTCATACAATCCGGAAACGATGCCGATGGTTGCGCGCGGGTCGATCGAGTAGGTCGCGCGGTCGAAGGCGTCAGCCTGTTCGACACGCACATTCGTGAGGTCGACTTCGCCGGCGAGGCATCGCGCCGCCTCCACGTTTTCAACCTTGCAGTCACGCAGCACGGCGGTGACCGGGACTTCGCGGAGTGCAGCCAGCGTTTCGATCACGTAGCGGCCCGGACCCGCCGCGACGTCGAAAATGTTCACAGGTCGGCCGCTCCCGTGCGTTGATTCGATCACGCGACGCAGCGCGCGCTGCAGGTTTTCGCGCCGTTGACGGATGCCGCGCCAGCCGGGGCTGTTCAGGTAGGCGGCATCGATCGCGCGCCCGACCATCGTCACGCCGCGCGGCTTGTTTTCATAAACGTAGTCGAGGGAGGTTCCGGAATCGAAGCCGGCGCGGCACCCGACGTTAATGCCGCGGCTCAATCGTCCAGCCGTTTGCAGACCGGCGCGAATGAGCGGGAAATGCATTCCGCCGCGAAGCTTGAGCCGTTCGTGTTCTTCCCAGGTCGGGCCGCTTCGGTCCGCATCGGTCAGTGAAGGCACGGCCAATGGCGCGGCCCAGCGTTCGACGACAAATTCGCGCATCCGATCGATCACTTGTTCGCGCTGCTGATCGTGGAAGATGGCGTGCTGGGCAGCGGGAAAAACATGCATCTGCTTCACTGCCGAGGACAGGCCGTTGAAGAATTGCCGTTGTGCCGCCAAACTCACGACCCAGTCGCGACCGGCTCCGAGCATGAGTGTCGGGACATGAATTGCGCCGGCGTCGGCAATTAGACGTGCGCCGGCATCGTGCAGATCGAGGAGCACGTTGATGGCGATCTTTCGGAAAATCAGCGGGTCGGCGTCGTAGGCGGCCGCCTCTGCCGCGTCGCGGGTCAGCATTTTCGAGCGGACGTAACTGGTCACGAACCCGCCACGGCTCACTTTTTGTTTGGCGCGGAGCGCCGGCACGGCGAGCGGGACGTAGAGCCGGACACGCAACGCTGCGGTGGCAAGGATCATCGCGCGAATTTGCGGCGCGTAATCGTGCACCCACGCCGCCACCGCGACTGCGCCGACGCTGTGACCGATCAGGATCATCTGCTCGAGAGCGATGCCGTGTTGCGCGCTAACGTGACGCACGAACGCACCGACATCCTTCACGCAGGCGGCGAAGTTTTCCGCGCACCCACGTTCGCCGCCCGAATGCCCGTGGCCGCGCGCGTCCGGCGCGAAGATTGCGACGTCGTTCAGGCCTAACGATTTGACGACATTCTGCCACCGACCGGAATGCTCGTGTCCGCGATGGAAAAACAGGAGCGCGCGATCACAGGCCGTCCCCGGCAACCAGGCGCGGTAAAACAGCTCAGCGCCGTCCCACGAAGAGAACGTTTCTTCAGCGGGCGCCATGTTGTTGCGCAAGATCGCTGATAACGTGGTGAAGTTCCGCCGCCACCGTTGCCGCGACCGCCTTGTCTGCCGGACGTCCGCCAAAGTTGCGCGGTTGCCCGATAATCAATCGCACTTTCCGCGGCCGCGGAATGCGGCGGCCCTTCGGCCACGCGCGCGACGCGCCATCGATGAAGCAGGGGAGTGCATTGATGTCACGGCCGGCAAGCAATGCACCGATGCCGCATTTGAAATCCTGCAGCTGGCCGCTCGCCGAGCGCGTGCCTTCGGGGAAAATGATCAGCACATTACCCGCTCGCTCGAGCAGTTGCGCACAGGCCGCGAGACTGTGCCGGGCGTGCGCCTGCCGCGCGAAAGGCAGTGCGTTCATGAAGACGGTTGCGAACCAGGTGCGCCGTCCGTTTTTGAAAAAGTAATCCGCCGCCGCCGCCGGAAACGCGTGATGCAAACGCCGCAACGGCAATGCCGAGAGAAGACAGACGGTGTCGAGGTGGCTGGAATGATTCGCCACCAGCACGAAGGAGCGATTACTGCGCAGATGTTCTTCGCCGACGATCTCGAACCGGCAGTAGACGCGAAGCAATGCGCGCATGATCAAGGCGGCGATCGCGCGCGCGATGCAAACGAGCGGAGCCGGTTGGCGCGCCACGTCGCGGAGCCGTTCCGCCGGCAGCCTGAGCAGGTCGGCAGGAGGGGCGGGCCTAAGGTGTTTCATCGCAGCTCGTTACCGTGAGTCGCCAAGTGCATGAACAGTGGCGCGACGTAAATCAAGCTATCGATGCGATCGAGCACACCGCCGTGTCCGGGAATGAGCGTTCCGAAATCCTTCGTGCCCAGTTCGCGTTTCACGAAACTGATCGAGAGATCACCGAGCTGGCCGCCAATCCCGACGATCACGCCGGCACCGATTAACTGCGCAGTCGAGAATTCCGGGAACGAAAATCTCAGCAGCCACGGCAGGAGCATGGCGCAAGCGAATGCTCCGAAAGCTCCTTCCCATGTCTTGGCCGGACTGATTTCGCTCCTCAGCCGGTGCCTCCCGAAGAGCCGTCCGCAGGTGAACGCGGCGATATCGCACACTTCGGTCGCGAAGATGACGTAAATGAGCAACCCGCAGGCGTGGGGCAGATTTGTGAAGAGCGCGAGGTGCTGGAACATCCAGCCGAGGTAGACGAACGCGACGGTCGCGAGAGCGGTTCGCGGTAGTTCGCCGCGTGCAATGTTTCGAAGAACCGGCAACACAAGAATAATGCCGATTACCGCCAGGGCAGTCGCGGTAAAAAACGCATAGGAAACGACCGACGCCGCGGCGGTCGCTACGATGCCGCAAGTGCCGACCACAATGATCGGACGATTCCGCAGGAAACCTGAAGCGCGCGCAAACTCCGCGAAGGCGACGATCGAGAGGAGCGCAATTCCAGCGATCGTGACGAGCCGGCCACCGAGTAGTGCGACGAGGCCGATCGGCGCGATGAGCAGCCACGAACGATAAGTACTCCAGACCTGGCCGAGGTGTTTCTTGAATCCAAATTCGATCACCGCAAGCGCGGCGCCGCCGACCGCCAGGGAGCAGAGAATGATGATGACGTAGCGGAGGAAAACCGGGTCGTGGAGCGCAATGCCGGGCGACATCAGGAGTTTGCCCGCAAAGCCGCCATCGTCCGTTTCAATCGGAGGCCGATCGTTTGCAGACAGCCTGCAATGACGATCACACAGCCCCAGTCGAAGATACTCAGCCAACCGATGGCGGCCGGGATTCGCAGGAGCAAACATGCCAGCGTGATCCACGCCGCGATGTGCAGCACGACCATGCGCAACGGCTTTGACATCAGCCCGCCGAATTCACGGCGACCGGCGACGGCGTGGCCGAGTGTCCCGGCATAAGCAGTGAGGAGCGCGAAAATTGCCGCCCAGTAACCGATACCGGCATGCATCAGCCCGCTCTCGGCGACCGCGGCGAAAATCAGGACGTCGGAGATTCGGTCCGGCAGATCGTTGACGATCTCACCGCGCGGGCTGGCGTTTCCGGTAGCGAGCGCGACCATTCCGTCCAGCATGTTGAACCAAAGACGAACGTAGGAGAAGAGCGGCGCGATGAAGAGCAGCCAGATCTGATTCTGGGCGCGCCAGAAAGAGATCGCGGCGGCCGCGGCGGCGACGATCGAAAAATACGAAATCGTGTCCGGACCAATGTGATGCCGCACACACCATTGCGTGGCGGCATGTGCCGTCGCCCGGAAAACATTCGCAATCGGGCGGCGCGAAGTGGGCTGGTATTGCGCCATTCGGCGCGATGCAATCAGTCTTCCGACTCTTCGTCGCTCTCTTTTTCCTGGGGTGCGGCTTTAATTGTGAACTTTGCCGAGCTGGCGAGCGTATCGCCGACATAAATATCGACGTGATATTTGCCCACCGGCCAGCCGCTCGTTGGCTGGGAAAGCGAGAACGCGCCGTAGAAGTTGTCCTTGTCGGCGCTGAGCGTTGCTTCGTCGATCTTCGTGTTCGCGGGCGCGACGGTGCCAACATCATCCGCAATCCAGACGCTGCGCAGCTTGTCCCCGGGATGCGTGCCTTTGCTCTTGAAGAAGGCATAAATCTTCGGCGCATCAGCCGTCAACGTGGTGGTCGGCTTGCTGTCCTGGTCCTTTGCGATCGCGATCTCGACCGTTGGCTTGTCGGCCGCCGATGCTGCAAAAGTGGCGACGGCCAGCGCGCAGAACGCGCCGAGACAGAATGATCTCATCGGCGACATTCAAGGCGGCTGCCGGATGCGTCAACTATGGGCGGATCGCGTCGCGATGAAACTGTGTTGAAGCAGCCGCGCTGCGCTCGCTACTCTGGCGCGATGCGGATTTTTCGCCTCGCAATCGCAGCTCTCCTGGCCAACGTCGCAATCATGCATGCCGCACCCGCACCGGCCGAGCGCGTCGCGCAAATCCAGGCCGCGCTCAGTTCGGAGAAACTCGATGGCTGGCTCTTTTACGATTTCCGCGGGAGCGATCCGCTCGCGCCTCGAATCCTGCAGCTCGGCGACGATGCGGCCGGTTCACGCCGCTGGTTCTACTTTATTCCGGCCAGCGGTGAACCGAGCAAGCTGGTGCACTCGATCGAGCGCTACAAACTCGATGCGCTGCCCGGACGGCGTGTGATTTATCGCAGCTGGAAGGAGCTGCACGAAAAGCTCCGCGAGACCGTGAACGCGTCCGCGAAAAAGCCGCGGATCGCGATGCAGTATTCGCCAATGAACGACGTGCCCTATATGTCGCGCGTGGATGCCGGCACGATCGAGCTGGTCCGCTCGTTTGGCGTCGAAATCGTGAGCAGTGCCGAGCTCGTCCAGCAATTCGAGGCTGTCTGGTCTCGGGAGCAGTTGCAGACGCATCGCGAAGCGTCTGACAAAATGCACCGCATTTTCTTTGACGCCTTCGCCGAGATCGCCCGCTGCATCAATTCCAACCAGCCGATTACCGAGTACGACCTTCAGCAGTTCATCGTTCGCCGGTGGCATGAAGAAGGAATGGGGAGCGACCACGACACGCCGATCGCGGCGGTGAACGCGAACACAGCCAACCCGCATTACACCCCGACCCGTGAACGTGCTCTACCGATCAAGCGCGGAGATTTTGTCCTGCTCGACCTCGCTTCAAAACTCCGCCAGCCGCATTCGGTGTTCACCGACCAGACCTGGACGGGATACGTGGGTGAGGAGGTGCCGGAAGAGTTTGCCCGCATCTTTAACATCGTGCGCGAGGCGCGCGATTCCGCGATCGAGTTCGTGCGCGCCAACGTCCGCGCGAAGAAAACCATCCGTGGCGCCGATGTGGATGACGTTTCACGCGGCGTGATTACCCGTGCCGGATTCGGTGATCAGTTTACCCACCGGACCGGCCACTCCATCGGCGAGGAAGTGCACGGCAACGGCGTGAACATCGACAATTTCGAAACGCGCGACTCGCGCCGGATTACGCCCGGTGTCTGCTTTTCGATCGAGCCAGGCATTTACCTCGAGGGCAAATTTGGCGTCCGGTCCGAGGTCGACGTCTACGTGACGGATAGTGACATTGAAGTCACGGGGCAGCCAATCCAGACCGCGGTGGTCCCGATTTTAAAGGCGCAGTAACGATCCGCCTGCGCCGCTAGGGGGTGAGGAAAATCTTGCCCGTGAAGGGATCGCGCACTTCCGTTCCGCTGGCGATCCCGTGCACATCGACCAGGCCCTGGTTCGGCGCGTACGGACTCGTGACAAATCCTGCACGGTTTGGGACCGGGACGCCGTAGGGCAGATCACGGCGCTTCCCATCTGCGTTTGTCACCACTGACGCAATCCGCACCATTATCGGCGCGGCAGTGGGCGCCGGCGCCGGGATATTCTGCGCGGTATTTGTAGGGCCAGGCGCCGCTGCCTGAACCTGCGGCTGCGGCGATGTTTCAGGAGTGGCTGTCTTGCCGCGCGTCTTCTTGTTCGCTGCCGTCTTGATCGGTTTTTGCGGCTGATGCTGGCCAGCCCGCGAAATCGAATCACCGACCCGAGACAAGAAGTCGATGAACGGATCGGCCTGAGCAGTTCCAGCGGCCGCGACGACGCTGAGCAGCGTGACGGCCAGGCGGCGAAAAACTCGGGGGGCTGTGTTCAAGTGGATGCAACAGTGTACAACGATTCTCACACGGCAATCGCGCTGGAAAAAATTTTAAGGCCAATGTGTGTTATCTAATTGCCAAAAGAAGTCTTGCCTGCTACCACCCCGGCGCGGTGGATTTCCAGACCACCAGCGTTGTGCCACGAACATGACGCAGACCCATCTGGCGGGTCGCCTCGAGCTCGTTCAACGCCTCGGTCACCCCGTTCCAGATCCCGTAATCGTGCCACAGGACCATTCCATTACTGCTGACGAGCCGAAACGCTGTCTCGGAATCGTGTAGGACGTAGTCGTAAGCGTGCGCGCCGTCGACAAAGACCAGCCCCGCCCTGCCAAAATGTGGTGCCCAATCGAAGGTCGCTGAATCGCCGGTGTATTGCACGATCCGCTCGCGACATTCGTTGCCGGGGCCGCGGTAATTCTTGTAGCGCACACCGGGTTCAGGCTTCCTGATGAAGTCGAGCTCCGTCGGTCCGGTTGTGTAAGCGGGGGTTGCGTCTGCCGGCAGGTCGATCGTGAAGACACGGCTCTGCGGCGGCGCGTTCAATGCGAGATTAAGCGTTGTCCGGCCGTCGAACGTCCCGATCTCGATGATTTCTTCACCGGGAAGAACTGATGCAGCCGCCGAGGCGAGCACGGCCAGTTCGTGGCTCCGCACATTGCCGTGGCTCTTGCTTAGCTCAGCCAGCTGAATCCGCTGCCGCGGAATCACTTTTGACCATCGAACTTTGGGCAAACGAAGCGGGGGTGTCCCGCTCGGAGCAGCGAGACGTCTCACCGCGGCGCTGATCGGGGAGAGGAGTGGATAGAGATCGCGCGCGAGGAATACTTTAAGTCGCGAGTTCATTCGCTTCGTTAGGTTCCCGGTCGCTGGCGTTTCCAGATGGTTGAGTGATGCCCCCGAGGACAACGGGAAGCGCTGTTGACATTAGCATGGGGCGGAACGTAAACTGCTAACCCCAAATCCTATGCGTCCTATCTGGAAAGGCAGCATTAGCTTCGGCTTAGTCTATATCCCGATTGCCGTCTACCCAGCAACCCGCGAGGAGAAGCTCAGCTTCCGGCAATTGCGCAAAACGGATCTGAGCCCGATCCGCTACAAAAAGGTCGCAGACGCCGACATGAAGGAAGTGTCGACTGATCAAATCGTAAAAGGATTCGAATACGAGCGTGGCAACTACGTGATCCTGAGCGACGAAGATTTTCAAAAGGTAAAGATCGAGTCGACGCACTCCATCGATATCACTGACTTTGTCGATCTTGAACAGGTTGATCCGAAGTTTTTCTACAAGCCCTACTTCCTCGAGCCACAGAAGGGTGGGGAGAAGGCGTACGCGCTTCTCCATAAGGCGCTCACCGGAATCGGCAAGATCGGGATTGCGAAGGTCGCAATCGGTAACCGCGAGTACCTCGCCTCGGTCAAGCCCGATGGTTTGTTCCTCGTCCTCGACCTGATGCATTTCGCGAACGAGATCTTACAGCCGGCGGAACTGAACGATGGCCAAACCGCGGCCGTCAATGACCGCGAGCTCAAGATGGCGCAGACCTTGATTGAAAGCATGTCCGTGGCGTGGGAGCCGCAGAAGTACAAGGACGAATATCGCGACGCCCTCATGGATATCATCGAGCAAAAGGCCCAGCACCGCGAAATCGCTGAGCGGCCGACACCGAAGCCGCGTGCCACCAACGTTGTCGATCTCGTCAAAGTTCTTCAGGAAAGCCTGAACCGGAGCCAGTCCACACGAGCAAAGCGAAACGGCTCGCGCTCAGGCAGCCGATCCACTGCCGCGCTGGTGAAGCAGAAACGACGCGCCGCAGCCTAGCGCCGGAAGCGATCCGCGGACGCGTCGGAGAGGCATCGCTACCGCCGCAATATCTCATCCAGCTCTTGGGCCAGCTTTGGCCCGGTGCCGCTTTCCTCGTGCTTGAAGTATACGAAGGCGTCTGACCAGCTGGCGCTCATTTGCTGGATTAGATCGGCCCAACGCGCGACGTCCTGGCTCCGATAGTCTTCGCGGCGCAGGCGAAGATACCCATACCCCGCGGTAGCGACTGCAGGCGTCGTGAGTTTCTCACTCTCGGCAATGCACAAAGCGACATTCCGCTGCTTAAGCAGTGCGAAGGTTTCGTCATCCAGCCACGAGTCATGACGAAACTCGAACGCTGCTCGCATGGTCGGCGGCAGGTCCTGTAGAAAATCAGCTAACAAGGCGGTGTCCTTCTTTAAGCCCGGAGGTAACTGAAAGAGCACCGGCCCAAGCTTTCGCTCCAGGCTCGAGATCACACCGTAGAAATAGTTCAGCGTATCAGCGCAGTTTTTTAATCGGGCGAAGTGAGTTACTTTCTGCGGCGCCTTCAGGCTGAATTGAAAGGCGTCCGGTGTCGCGGCACACCATCCGTCGATACTCTTGGCGCTGGGAATTCGATGAAAGGTGTAGTTCACCTCGGTGGTCGAGAACCGCTCGGCGTAATACGGCAACATTTTCGCCGTCGACAGATCTGCCGGGTAGAATGTTCCTTTCCACTCCGGATACTGAAATCCAGAGGTCCCAATCCAGGTCTGCATCCTAGCGCCTCATTAAGTCAGCAACCGGTCGGTGACACAATATGCGGCCGCATAGCAGCCAAAAATGGCGGCGCCGCCCAGCAGGC
>JBJMWX010000080.1:0-10432 GCA_045809925.1 Chthoniobacterales bacterium | reverse complement strand
TGCACGAAAGCTTCCACGAGATCGTGACTGTGGTTGTTGTCGCGCACCTGCTTGCCGCGATAACCGAAAACCCGGTAGGACCGTCCCGTAACTGTGCAGATCATCAGGTAGGAAAGGAACCCGTGCAGCTCGGTCCCTGCGTGGGCCGGACCAGTGAGACAACCGCCGCGGAACGAGCCGGTCGGCATGCCAAAGTAGCGGCCGTATTCCTGCACTAAAATGTCGGCTGCAGCCTTCGACGCGCCGAAGAGCGAGTGCTTCGTGTAGTCGATGCTCATCGTCTCGGAAATGCCCGGCCCATACTCATGGCCAGGCTCGATTTCCCAGCGCTTTGCCAGTTCCTGCAGCGGCAGCCGGTTCGGCGTGTCGCCATAGACTTTGTTCGTCGATGTGAAGACGAACGGCACCTCGGGACAGCAGGTCCGCGCTGCTTCGAGCAGGTTGAGCGTGCCGTTTGCGTTCACGCCGAAGTCGACCTGCGGATCGCGCGCCGCCCAGTCGTGTGACGGCTGCGCGGCGGTGTGCACGACCGCCGCAATGTCACGTCCCTGCTCTTTGAAGACATCAAGAACGGCAGCGGCGTCGCGGATATCAATGTCGTGATGCTCGTAACCGCGCTGCGTCGCGATCAGCTGCTCCCGGGTTCTCCGCGTCGATGCTTCCGCGCCGAAAAACTGCGCCCGCATGTCGTTGTCGATCCCGACTACATGATACCCATCGGAGGCGAAGCGTTTGACCGTCTCCGATCCGATCAGGCCGGCTGACCCTGTAACGATAACCGTCCGCATCACTCCGTCCCGATGATCCAGGTTACTTTGCCTTCCGTCGGCGCCACGCGCGCGGCGGGGAATTGGTCTTCACCGGCAAGCACGCGTTCTATCAGATCGGCATGTTTCGATGCGCTCACGAGGAAGCAGACGTGCCGGGCGGCGTTGATCAAGCGATAGGTAAAGGTGATGCGCCACGAGTCGAATTTCGGAACGTGATTCGCAGCCACGTTTCGCTCCGTCTCGGTCAAGGCAGCCGTGCCGGGAAACAATGAGGCCGTATGACCGTCATCGCCCATGCCGAGCAAAATCAGGTCGTGGCGGTAAATCGGCTCGCCCGCCTTTGTCGCGCGCTCACCCAGCGACTCGTCGTATTCCGCCGCGGCAGCTTTCGGCAGGATTTCGCCCCGCATCCGCAAAACGGATTCCGGGGGAACCTTTGCAGGCTCGAATAACGCTTGCCGCGCCATCCCGTAATTGCTCTGCGCGTCGTCCGGCGCAACGCAGCGTTCGTCGCCGAAAGTGAAGCTGACGCTGTTCCAGGGCAAATTGCACCGGGAGAGTTCCGCGTAGACCGGCCGAGGCGTATTTCCGCCGGAGAGAGCAATGCGGAAAACGTCGCGCTCGCGCAGCGCGAGCTCGGCCGCTTCGACGATCAATCCCACCGCGTCCATGACGAAGCGATCGGTGCGAATTACTTCCGGCATCTTACGAGTGAACGGAGTTGGGCTGACTGGATCTAAATGTGGCAATGCGACATCCCGCGCTTATCGAGGTATCGCTGGTGATATTCCTCCGCGCGGTAGAATGCTGGCGCCGCCTCAATTTGGGTAACGATTGGCCTCCGGAAGCGACCGCTCTTTTCCAGGTGGGCCAGGGACGTTTCGGCCTCGGTCTTTTGCTCCGGCGAATGGTAGAAAATGGCGGAGCGATACTGGCTTCCAAAATCCGGCCCCTGCCGGTTTGGTGTGGTCGGGTCGTGGTTCAACCAGAAGACATCGAGGAGTTCGCGATAGGAAATTTTCGCCGGGTCGAATTCGACCTGTACCACCTCCGCATGGCCGGTTTCGTCGGTACAGACGTCTTCGTAGGTCGGGTTCTCGGTCTTGCCGCCGGCATACCCCACCGCCGTGTTCACCACACCCGGCAGTTTGCGAAAGGTTTCCTCCACGCCCCAAAAACACCCGGCGCCGAACGTCGCTTTCTCGATGGCCATAAAGACACGATGGAGTCGAAATTAACGCATGCAACCCTGTAGCCGGGTCTCTGTGAGACGCAGAAACTGACCGCTCGCAGAACCGTGGCTACATCACCATCCCGCCGTCGACGCAGAGGACCTGGCCTGTGATGTAGCGCGCTGCGTCCGAGGCGAGGAACGCAACCGCGTTGGCCACGTCGAGCGGCTCGCCAACTTTCCCGAGCGGAATCTTGCTGACGATGTTCTTCTGAACTTCCTCCGAAAGGCCGCTCGTCATGTCGGTCACGATCATTCCCGGTGCGATCGCGTTCACCGTGATGCTGCGGCTGGCCAGCTCGCGGGCGAGCGATTTTGTGAAGCCGATCAAGCCCGCCTTGCTCGCGGCGTAATTGGTCTGGCCGGCGTTGCCCATCAGACCAATGACGGACGAGATGTTGATGATGCGGCCGCTGCGCTGCTTGATCATCGCGCGCATGACCGATTGGGTGAAGTTGAAGGCGCCGCGGAGATTCGTGTTCAGGACCACGTCCCAATCCTCGAGCGATAACCGCATCGCGAGGCCGTCACGGGTCACACCGGCGTTGTTGACCAGAATATCGACGCGGCCGAAATCGGTTAGAATCTGCTCGCCGATTTTTTGCACTGCGGCGTGATCGGCCACGTCTACGGCGTAGGGACGGGCCGAGTCGGGCCGCGCGACGTTCAGCTCGTCCGCGGTCCGTTTCGCGTTCTCCTCGCTGCGGCTGACACAGGCGAGTCGCGCGCCTTCACTCCCGAGACGCACGGCAATGGCATGACCGATCCCCCGCCCCGCGCCAGTCACGATCGCGTTCTGATTCTCGAATCTCATTCCTTGTTCAGACTTTCACCCATCGCTTGTTTTCTGCACTCCGGCTCATCGCGTCGAGGACACGTTGATTTCGGACACCGTCTTCGAACGTAGGATGCACGAGCTTTCGACGCACGACCGCATTTACAAAATCGGCGATCGTGTGCACGAAAGTGTGCTCATAGCCGATGATGTGTCCCGGCGGCCACCAGTGGCCGACGAAAGGATGAGTGGCCTCAGTGACGAGAACGTCGCGAAAGCCGCGAACGTCCTGCGGATCGCGCGCGTCATAAAACCGGAGCCGGTTCATATTTTCGAGGTCGAACACGAGCGACGCATCACTGCCGTTGATTTCCAACGTCATGCTGTTCTTACGTCCGCGCGCGAAACGCGTCGCCTCGAGCGACAGCAACGCGCCGTTGCGGAAACGGCCGATTGCCGTCACCGCGTCGTCAACGGTGACTCGGGCCCGTTTCGCCGCGCGCGTTGTCAGTGGCCGCGTTTTGACGAAGGTTTCCGTCGCGGCGCTCACTTCGCCAAATTCGCCGACGAGATAACGGCCGAGATCCACGACATGTGCGGCGATGTCGCCTAACGCGCCGCTGCCTGCCGTCTGCAGGCGCCAGACGAGCGGCAATTCGGGGTCGGCGATCCAGTCCTGTGCGTAACGCGCGCGGTAATGGTTAATGCGACGGCCGAGCTCGCCCTCATCGATCATTCTTTTGGCCAGCGCGATGGCCGGGATCCGCCTGTAGTTGTGACAGACCATGTGCACGACACGCGCGCGTTTTACTGCAGCGAGCATTCGCTCCGCATCACGCAGGTTTGTGGCGAGAGGTTTCTCGCAGAGAATAGCTTTGCCGGCCATCGCAGCAGCGACCGCGATTTCGGCGTGCGAATCATTCGGCGTGCAGATGTCGATCACGTCGATTTCCGGATCGACCACGACCTCGCGCCAATCCAGCGCGCTGGATTCCCAACCGAGGCTGACGGCTGCAGCGCGCGCCTTTTTCCGGTCGCGGCCGCAGATCGTCTTCATTCGCAAATCGGCAGCCAGCTCGAAGAAACGCGGCGCCTGGCGCCACGCGTTGGAGTGCGCGCGCCCCATGAAATTGTGACCAATCAGCCCGACAACGAGCGTTCGTCTGGTGGGCATAAGGCGCGGAACGGTATTAAGTGAGCGCGTGCCTCAAACTCAAGATGAAAGCCACCGCGCAGGGCCGATCATCTGGCTCAATCTTGTCTGCCTCGATGCGCCGCTCGTCGCTCTGGTCTGGCAGGACGTTTTCGCGCGCGCGCGCTTTGGGCACGTCTCACCCGCGGCGCGCGTCGCGCTTTTCGCGACGGCCTGGCTAATTTATCTCGCCGATCGGCTCGGCGATTCTTTCAGTGTGCCGGCAGGCGCGCCGGTCTCACGACGGCAACAGTTCGCGCGACGGCACCGGGCGTTTTTCCTGATCGCCAGCGCAATCGCAGGAGCACTCGATGCCAGCGCAGTTCCGCGGCTCGATTCCGGCACGTTGATTGCCGGTGCGTTGATCGGAGCGGTCTCGGCTGTTTACCTCGCCGTCAATCATTTCATCAGCCGCCTCTGGCGCGTGCTGCCGATCAAGGAGATCGCGATCGGTTTTCTGTTTGCGGCGGGTGTCCGTGCTTCGGCCACCGGACCGGGCGCCGCGCGTTTCGGCTACGTCGCAGCAGTTTTCGCGGTGCTCTGCGCGCTCAACTGTATCAGCATCGCCTTTTGGGAACGCGATCTCGACGACGCGCAGGGACGCGGCTCGATCGCAACGGCATTTCCTCGACTGGGCAGGTGGCCGCTCTTCGCCTGCATCGCGCTGTCCATTATCTGCGCCGCGCTCGCTGTGGCATCACCTCTGCGGTTGCCGCTGCTTTGCCTCGCCGTTTCGTCGGCATTGCTCGCCTTGCTGAGTGCGGATCGATTCGTGCTCGAGCGGGATGTCCGCACCGCGCTTGCCGATGTTGTGCTGCTTACACCGTTGCTTGCACTTCCCTTCACAGTGTGAGCTTCGACACGGTCGCTCCCTTCTACCGCACACTTGAGGCGATCGTTTTCGGCAATGCATTGCAACGGGCACGGACCGCTTTCATTCACAAACTGTGCGACTGCAGGCGGGCACTGATTGCCGGCGAAGGGAATGGCCTTTATCTGGCCGAGCTGCTGGCGACGAACCGGTCCATAGAAATCACCTGCGTCGACCAGAGCACAAAAATGCTCAAGCTTGCCAGGAGCCGAATAGTCGATCCACAACAGCGCTCGCGCGTGCAGTTCATCGCGGCCGATTTGCTCGAGACACAGCCGCACGGCAGTTACGACGTCGTAGTCACCAATTTCTTCTTCGACTGTTTTGATGAAGAACAACTGCCACGTGTTGTGAGCCACCTCGCTGCGTGCGCCGCGCCGAATGCTCGCTGGCTGGTTGCAGACTTTACCGCCGCCCGGCGCGGCAAGCCACTCGTCGCCCTGATGTATGCATTCTTTCGGCTGCTGGCGAACATCAGCGCCTCACGGCTGGTCGACTATACGCCCTTTCTTCACCAGCACGGATTCCTGCGCCAAGTCGATCGGGAATTCCATGCTGGTCTCGTTCGCGCAGAGCTTTGGCGGCGCAACCTGCAGGGCGGCGCCCGCTGATCCGGCCCTACAGATCTACAGGTGGCGGCGAGCGCGAAAGATACGCCGCACTCCCCAGATTAATGCGGCCAGCGCGAGCACCCAGGGCGCGAAGAAAGCGAGGGCAACACCAATCATTCGCACGCTCCACATCAGGGCACTGACCCCCTGAGCGAGTGTTCTGCGCAGAGTCGGGATCAATCCGGTATCTTGCGAAACGATGTTGCCCTGGCTGTAGACCTGGATCGACACGTCGGCGGGCGCGTTCTGCTCGTCGATCTCCGCGTCCGATCGATCCTGGCGGCTGACGCTGACATTTTCGACCCGGCCTAACGAGTTGAGCGACTCCATTAAGCCGCTGTAATTTTTCATCGGCACCCGCAGCGACAGATTGGCGAATTCGCGGCCGTTCGGGTCGCGCGAAAAGGACGAGCTGCGAACCCGTCCTCCTTGTTTCTCCGCCAGGACCCGCAGCTGTTTCGTCCGGTCGTTGACCTCGGAAGTGCGAATCCTGAGCGAGGTTTGCTGTAACGATTGTTCCTGCTCATCACGCGAGATCGTCACGTTCAGCTCGACCTTGTCCCGGTCGGTCCGCGCGTTTTCAGACATGCCCTCGCCGCCGCGCGCAATGCGTTCGGTCTGGACCTGGAAATTCTCCACCCGTCCGATTGCTTTGGTTTTTGCGATCACGCCGTCACTCTCTTCCGGCGCGATCAACATGCTGATCCGCGCGGAAATGCGCCCGGTGTTCTCCCGGTCGAGGGTCGCGTTCGTGATCTGGACCTTCGGCGAAGCGAGCGACTTGATGTCGTTGTAGACCCGCTCGACATCGAGTGTGTAGAGCGAGAGGTGGGCGTGTTCCTTGAGCAGAAACGCCGCCGGCTCGTTCATGTCTTTCTCCGCGAGCTGAATCGTCACGGTCGCGAATTGCACCTGCGTATCGATGAACTTCAGCTCCCCCTGCATCCGCTCGATCTCTTCACGCACCCGGCCGAGCTCTTTCTCGACCGCGAGCAGGTCGTTGATGTCTTCGCTCTTCTTCTTCAGAATCTCGAGGAGCCGCTGCTCCATGGCGTGCGCATTCTTCAGCCGGGAGTCAGTGTCCAAATATTGCTTCGTCACATCCTCCGTCGTGAGCGCCTGATTTTTTAGTTCACCAAGGCCGCGCAATTTTCCGACGAATCGATCCAGGTTTTCCGGCAGCACCTTGACCACCATCTGGCCGCGGAGCTTCCCGTTTTCCTGCTTCTGCGAATTGGTCGTCGCAACGTAGCCGCGGTCTTGAGCGGCAAATCCGGTGATTTTCTGGACCGTCTCTTCGAAGCTGCGAACCTCGAGCTCGACACTACCGTTGCGAATCAGCTTACGAGTGTCGGTGATTTGCGGCGCTGCCTGCGGCTCCATTTGCATCGCTTCGAGTGCTGGTGACTCCGTGCGCCCGTTCGGGACAGTGGCGGCCGCGGCTGTTCCGGCACCGTCTTTGAGCTGGGATACTGGCGGCGGCGGGGCAGCTGCGTCCGCTCGCGGCGCTTTCATCGGGCTGATCTGGTCTGTCGCAGCTCGACTTTTCATATCTGCCGATTTGCGCAACCCGGCGATATTCTGGGCCGGGGCACTGGCCGTGTCCTGCTTGTCGCGAAAACCGCTTTCTGAATCCGCGCCGCCGCGTGCGACTGCAGAAGCAGGTGCTTCGTTGAACGTGCTGGTCGGCCGGAAAGCGCCTTCCCCTGTAATCATTCGTCCCGTCTGCACAAGGGCAAGCAACAAAGCCGCGGCAGCGGCGATCTGCGTCGCGCGTGAACGCATCGCGAGCAGGAGGAAACGCATGACTCCGGGGCCGCGATCGGGAACGCGTTGGCGGAATGCGCCGAGCATACGCTGCTCGAATTTCAGATCCGGTTTGCCTTCTTCGAAGGTGTTGCTCAGGATTGTGTTCATCAGCTGGTGCTCCTTGTGTAAACCGCGGCAATCGGCGCACTCCACCAGGTGCGCGTGCAGTTCGCTGCGCTCGGACGCGCTCAGTTGCTCCTGCAAATCCGCCGCCAGCAGGTCGTCGATTTGTTCGTGAATCGTTGTCATAGCTCAGCTCATTGGCATGAGGGCCGGTTTGAGTTCCTTGCGCAACGCGCCGAGCGCACGGCCGAGAATTCCGCGCAAAGCGCCATTGGTCAGGCCGAGCGTCCGCTCGATCGTCGCGTAATCCATGTCTTCGAGGTAGCGCAACGCGACTGCGCTGCGGTGCAGCTCGGGTAAGGTTGCGAGGGCTGAGTGGACCTGCGCGTGGCGCTCGCGCTCGGCATTTTCGAAGGGAGGACACAACGGAGCGTGTCCCTCCAGGTCAGCGAGCGGTACCGTGCGGCGTCGCCGCAGAATGTCGTGCGCGCGGTGACGTGCAATCGTTGCCAGCCAGGCGGGAAATTTCTGCGGGTCGCGCACGCGCCAGCGCGATTTCCACGCTTTGATAAAGGTATCCTGCACCGCGTCTTCGGCTTCCTCGCGGGTCTGCAGGATGCCGTAAGCAATGGCGAAGAGTGGGCGGCTCATAGCGCGGATCATGGTTTCGAAAGCGTCCCGATCGCCGTGAATGGCGGCCCGATACAGTTGGTTGTCGGCTGATTCCATTGCTGCGATCACCAGCCTAGACGCGCGAGGAGGCCAAACCGCGCGAAATTCTTTTGCGGTCATCCTGAGCGAAGCGAAGGACCTCGTACAGGATGGTGGACGTTCAGCAGCCGATGGTGTGCCGAGGAGCGCGGATGAGAGGTCCCCTCACTCGCGTTCGGGATGACAGCAGCTACCTGAAAATCGACACCTGGTCGCCGACGCTGACCAGTTCTTTGATCCTTGCCGCATCCCAGTTGGCAGTGCGAATGCAGCCGTGGCTCGCCGCCCGTCCGATCGTCTCCGGCTGGTTGGTGCCATGGATTCCGACGTGCGGCTTGTTCAAGCCCATCCAAAGAATTCCCACCGGGTTTCTCGGCCCTGGCGGCAGGAGAAACGCGTTGTCGGTCTTGACGCCCGCGTTCAAGACGCCCTCGTCGTGACGAAAGGTCGGCATTGTGGCGACGCCGAGAATTTTCCACATTCCAATTGGCGCCGGCAGGGTGGACGACCCGGGCGTGATTGGGAACTCGGCGACGAGCTGTTTGTCGTCGTAGATGAGGAGGAAACGCTCCTTCGTATCGATGAATATCTTGCGCTTCGCGAACGCAGGATTCGCGGGCATGAAGCCCTGGTGTAGATCCTCGATCTTGAACGGCAACACGTTCGGCACCTTCAGGGTGTCGCCTGGCTTCAGTTCCGCCATTTTCAGTCCGGGATTCAGCTTCGCAATGTACTCCTGGGCGGAATGAAAGCGCTCGGCGACCAACTCGTGGAGCGAAGGATATTTCAGCGCCTTCAGCTTCGCCTGCTCGCTCGGCTTGTTCGATGATGGGCCGACGAAATTCAGCGCTTCCGGCGGGATGGTCCAGGTCGTAAACGTTTCCGGCACCTGATCCAGGAGCCAGGAATCCACGGAGCCGTTCGCCGGCATGCCGTGCGCTTTTTTGTAATGGAGGAGCGCCTTGCGGAAGAACTCGCCCATTTTCCCATCGATCTTCCCCGGTCCGAAATCGCTGTTATCCAGAAAAATCTGGAGCTTTGTCGCAGCCTCTTCGTCGTAATTCGGTAACGCGACCAGCACCTTGCGGCCTCCTTCGGCCGGCGCCGCTTTGGGAGGCGCCGATCCGTGCGATGCCGGTTTGGGCGCGCTCATCCCGCGGGAAACGAGCATCAACAAGCTGCAGGCGATAAGCGAAAGCCTCATCGCGCAGTAATCGGCGGCGTCAGCAATCGGCGCAAGTGAAGTTGTGGGATGCTACCGCAGTTCCGCCCTGGCGAGAATCTCTTCCATCTGCGCGCGGGATGGCGTCTGCACAACATGTTGCGCCGCGAACTGCTCCGCGTCCGGATAGCTCGTCGCGCGGATTTGTTCCGCCGCCGCATTCCGATCGTAGTCGGTGCGGCGGAACTGCAGATCGGAGCCGAGCAGCAACCAATAAGCGCCCGGTTCGTCGAATGGCATGCCGACGCTGCCGGCGTTGACGATCCGCGTTTTTCCCAGTGCGCGCTCGAATTGCATATGCGTGTGACCACAGACGACGAAGTCCACGTCGATGTCAGCAAACGCGGGCAGCAGTCGCTCTTCCGCGGTCCGCGCGGTGAAGATCTCGTTCTCGTCCCGCGGTGTGCCATGACAGAAGAGCACATTGCCGAAGCCGGGGAGTTCGAGCTGCAGCGTTTTCGGCCAGCTCGCCACCACCCCTTCTTGCCCTGCGGTAAGCCGGTCGGCGGACCATCGGATCGTCGCCTGAACCCTTTCGGGCAATGCGTAGGCATTTCGTCCTGCGCGTGCGGCGAGGACGGCGACTTCCCCGTTGCCGCGAATGAAGTCGACCGGCACGTTCAAACTGAGCAGACGCGCGAGCGCCTCCTTGCACAACGGCCCTGGAAAAACATCGCCGCCGACAATGATACGATCGACTTTTGCGCGATGGATTTCCTTCAGCACCGCCTCGAGCGCCGGCAGATTGCCATGAATATCGTAAATCGCTGCGACCTGCATCTGGGTGCCTTGACAGTTCAAACCCGAATCCTATAGTCGGTCTCCCCGCGTCCGGACAACGGCGCAAATTTTTCCATGGCGACCACTGAAGTTATTCTTACCACGAATATCCCCGGCCTCGGCGCAGAAGCCGATGTTGTGAAGGTGCGCAGCGGTTATGCGCGGAATTTTCTCCTGCCGCAGGGCAAAGCTTACGAAGTGACGAAGAGCGCGCTTCGCCAGCTCGATACCCTGAAGGCAAAGCGAGCGGAACGTGAGGCGAAGGAATTGAACGACGCCGAGGAACTCTCCCGGCGGATCGGCAAGATGCGCGCGACTTTCACGCTCGAGACGGGTGAGACGGGCAAGGCGTTCGGCTCGGTCACGGCGGCTGATATTGCCAAGCGCTTGAAGAACG
>JBJMWX010000079.1:0-21462 GCA_045809925.1 Chthoniobacterales bacterium | reverse complement strand
TATACGTGCCGTCGATCGCGACGCGGTTCTGGGTGTAATCGCGCAGCGGCAAATCCGAATCCTTCTGCGTGTATTGATAGCGAAGTCCGAGCGTTACGTGCGGCGTCAGCTGATAGCCGACGGTGAACGCGCCGCCATACCGATGAATGTGCTCGGGGGCGAATGGATTGAGGAAGGGATTAGTCGATCGGGGGAAAGGCCCGAAACCGCCGGAATCATCCGCGTCTTCATAAAAGAACTCGGTCGACAGAAGCGTGTGCAGGAAAATATTCCACGTCGCGGTGTGTCGGATGTAGTTGAGCCTGACGTAGTTTGAATTCACGCCGAGCTGGTTTTCATGACCCGCGGACAGCGTCTGTGAAATCTGCGCGTTGATCCGGTGCGAGATGAGCACGTTTGCGTAGTAGTCGTTCGCATCATGCGGGTCATTCACCAGCCCGACGTTGTCGAATTGAATCGACTGGTACCCGCCCGCGACACGCAGCTTCAGATAGTTCGTGACCTGCGTTTCAAGAAATGCGCCGGCGCTATAGGTGTCGGAATCGTTCAGCACATTCTCATCGTAGTAGGTGTGAATGTAAGCGCCTTCGACGCCGACTCCGGTCGTGTTCGTGAGCGTAAACGCAACGCTCGCCGCCACCTCATCTGCATTACGATTGAGGTAGCTGAAGTCGTCGTTTGTCGCGAGAAACAGATAATGATCGTACCCGACGGTGACGACCGCCTGGTTTAAGTCCCAGAGCACTGAGATGCCGGCGGTGTTTTCGAAGCGACCGTAGTCCGCTACGTTGCTGAGGCCGATTTCTTCAATTGGATCCTGCTGTAGCGAAAACCGGTCGTGAATGTTGATCCGGAAATCGCCGACGAAGATATCGAATGCGAGCTGCGAATTGGGCGTCAGGAGGATCGTGTCCGTGTCGTAGTTCGAGTGATTGAAATACAGCGCATAGCCGATGCCGATGTCGAAGCGCAGCGTGTTGAGCTGCGTAATCGGCCAGAGCATGTCGACGTTGACCTGCGGCCGAAAAATGAAGTCGTCCTGCTGCTCGGTCCGGATCGTCACCGGGCCGTTGATCGTTTGGAAGGTGAACGATTCGTCGGAGGCGAGATTGATGTTGTCGTTGTACTCGATCCCGGCGGTCGCGCTCACCCGAAAGCGGAACGGCCCGACCATCAGATTATACGGGATCCGGTCGATCGACTGCCGCCGGGCTTCCGATGCGGCTTCGCCCGCGAGGGAGGGCCGGATAGCGTCCTGGGCGGAGACGAATGTCGCAGCGCAGCAGAATAAGATCAGCGCGCTGAGGCCGAGTTTCCGGGGGGAAACTGCATCGCGACGAATGGTTGAGTTACTGCGCATAGAGAGTGATCCGGTGGAAGGGTTAGCAGATGTGATACCAAAACTCGCGGCTGGCGAAATATCGCGTCGGTCGACCAACATGTTCGAAACATGCCGCCGAGAGACGAGAAATCCGACTTATTCCGAGGTTCTTGGACAAGGTTATGGCGCGTGTCTTTTACTAAGATTGAGCGCGCACGGCAAGCTAAATCGCCTGTGAAGCGACCGTCGGATGCCCGGCCGGAAACCGGTCATTCGGGTCTTACGAGTACTCATTAAGAACAGCAGGGCTGGCGCGTAGCGGAGTTTCCTGCCGAAGTGGCGCGTTCTAAGCTTTACGAAGAGCTGGAATGAACCGGTTCTCTGGACTAGCTCTGCTCGCCAAGAGCGCTGTTGCGACGGTGCTCGTTGTCTCCCCATTCTCCATCACCCGTGCTGGTCAGGAGATGGTCGAAACGTCAAGCGCAGTGTCGGCAGACGTCCGCAATCTGGTGCAGACAAATGCGGGCGGGCGCATCCAACGCATGACCGTCGATGGCCACGCCGTTGACGTGCCGGCCACCCGCTTCGGCCTGCCCGAAGGCGAAACCGCGTTTATCGTCACTCTTCCCCAGACATCGCTGCTCGACCGTCTCCGATTCGTGAATGAAAAAGGGGCGGCAGAAGGCGAGTTGAACGTGTTCGCCTCAAACCACGAACTACCGGTGGTGAGTTCCCGTTGGAGTCAAATTCGCAGCGGCGTGCCGTTTTCGCACAGCCCGGTTTTCGATCTTCCCTTGGTCGGCGTTGAAGCGCGCTACGTAAAGCTCTCGTTCCTGGCGCGCAAACCGGGCGTCATCGCCGCTTTGAGCGTTTCCGGCGGTGATCTAGCGGCTGGTGTCGCTTTTCGCGGAGAGGGTGCAACGCGCGTTGCTAACCACCTCGCGGCCAAGCGTCTATCGGACACGAAGAACTTCAACTTCGCCAACGTTCACGCGAAGGCGCGCGTGGTATTCGTTAGCTCCGGCGCCACCGACACAGCCCGTAGAATGATTGACGATAACACCGCGACGGCGTTCCAATTTGCGCCTGATGATCCGCGGCCTACCGCGATCATCGAGCTCGCCGAGGATGCCCGGCTACATCGTGTTACTGCCATTCACAACATGGAGGCAGGCAAGCTGGAGATCTACATCGCGGATAAGCTCCAATCGGATCCTGAAGACTTTCGTGCGGCAAAACTCGTTGCTTCCGTAACCGAGACAGACGGCGGCGGCAGAGCAGCCGTCGATTTTGACGCCGAAGGCGCACGCTACGTGGCACTGCGTTGGATTCCGGAGACAGCGACCCGCAATCCATTCGAATTCGCGGAAGTAGGCGCGTTTGGCGAGGCGTCGCTCTCCATTCTCGAGACGATGGAAGCGCCGGATCTATATGCCGAGTCGGGCGCGCATTTGACCGGTGAAGGCGGCGTCGATTTCAGCAACAAACTCGGCACGCTCGCAGATCCCCCGAAACTGGCGCCGGTTAGCCCGTAGTCAGCGCACGATTGCGCGGACTACTTCCGCCGCGGCTGTTCGCGCCTGCTCAAAATCACCCAAGTCGGTCACGGCCAGCTCCAGCAACCGCTGCCCGAGATTTCGCTGCCCCTGCCGAACCGCCCTTAAACGGCCGGCACTGCTCCAATCGCCGGCCTGCAGTTCCGCTCCGCGGGCAAACTTGTCCTCCTGGATGCAGACGAAGACGAAGAGCGGCTTGCCCTCCTGGATGAATTGATAGGCATGGAAGCCTAACGCCCCCGCAGCGGAGTCAAAATGGGTTGTCGGCAGCTCGCGTTCGAACTGTCGCCCGACCGCCGGAAGACAAATATCCGGGGAATGACTTCGGACGAGCTGTAGTGCCGTGCGGCCCGGCTCCCAGCGCGCGAAAAAACCCCACCATTCCGACGAGTCAGCGCCACGCCACGATGCCGATTCGGCTGAATTGAAGCGTAATATCACCTGGGTGGAATCCGGGATCGCCAGCATCCGAAAATCTGCGTCGTGCCGGGACCACTCGACCGACCAGGCTGGCCGCGCGACGAGTTGGCGCTCGTGCGCCCGGTACCACCACTCCGTCGCGGCGAACACAACGACAAGCCACGCGAGCGCGGTCAGCGTCGGCACGATAGGGCTCGCGGAATGTGATGCCACTTCGGCTGGATAAACGACGGCCGATGAAGGCGCGGCTCGATCGCGCAACAGCCAGGCCGCCGCCGCGATCCCGAGCACCCCGACGACCATGACCGCGCCGCCAACCGAGTCATGCGCCTGGTGCAGCGCCTCGAATCCACGTGTCCCGGCAATGATCACCAGAATGGAAGCGCGTGCGATGTTGCAGATCAGCACCCAGGCACAGCTCACCGCCACCAGCGCGACGCGCCGTGCTGCGGTCAACCAGAACAGCTCGCCGAGAAAGAGCGAGACCATGATTGCGGTCTGTAATGTGCGCACTCCACTGCACGCCTCATCCACACCAACGAATCCATTGCGCAGTTGAATCACGTTACCGAGCTGATAGGCGCCGAGCCCGGCCCAACCCGCAATTTCCACTGCCGCTGCCGCGACGGTATGCGTGAGATTTTGGACAACGAAATTCTCGAACTGGACCAGCCAGGGCACCGCGACCAGCGCGAAGCAGATTGGAAAGGCGAAGTGGCGCAACCACGACGCGCCGCCGTGCCGCGCCAGCGCGACGAGCGAATAGCCGGCGACTGCGAGTGCCAAAATCCAGCTCAGAAGCCGCCAATCAGGATTCGCTTCTTCCACCAGGCGGACCGGCAGCAGGAGCGCCAGGAGCAGCATGTTCGCGCCCCCTGCAAGAATTGGAGACGGCGCGGGCGAGCGGGTCGGCCGGGATGTCCAACGCGCATGAAAGAGGAAAAGGGCGAGGACCGGCACAGCCCACCCGTAGTTGTACTGCGGGTTGAGCATCCACTCGTAATGCAGGTTCCAGCAGAGCCAGACCCACAAAAGCCCGGGCACGACGAAGCTCACAATCGGCATTGCGGACATCTAAGTCCGCACAGCCAGAAAGACCAAGCTTCTAGGCTGGCTGCGCGTTTTCCTTCTCGCGTCGCGCGCGACGCAGAGCGGCGGAGCGCCGGTGGAACCACAACGCGGCGATCGCGCAGGCCAGAGAGACCACCGTCGCAGGATTAACCTCCGGCACAGGAGTGAACATTGGAGTCACTTCGTACAATCCCGAGCTGAGCAGGACGGCGAGGCCGCCATCGGCGTAGCCGGTGAAAAGGAAGCTGCTCAGGAATGACGTTGGATCGCTGCTGAAAATGAGGCGGTCGGTGGTCGCATCGCCGGCCGTTCCCGCAGTGCCGGTCCAGTTATCGACCGTCAGAGAACTAGAGCCAGGATTAAAAATGGCAAAACTTAACGTGCCTGCGGCGCCGGTTCCGAAATCAATAATTGAGTTGCCGGTCAGATTCAGCGCGCCCATGCCCAAGCCGTTCGCGTCGCCTTGGCTGAAGCCATTCACCGCCAAGGTGCCGCCGCCCAACGTAATCGACGCTGCATTGTTGACCTGATTGTTTGCGCCGAACACCAGTCGCGCGGCCGTCTCGACTGTGATTCCCGCCGTGCCGCCTAGCGAGCTGCCCGACGTCGCGGCGGCAACCACCGTTCCGTCGCTGATTCGCGTGTTACCGGTGTAGGTTCCGGAACCTGAGAGCACCGCAGTGCCGGCACCGGTTTTGATTAATCCACCCGAACCGCTGATGGCCCCGTTGCTGGTGAATGTCTGTCCCGCATCAACCTGCAAGGTGCTGGCGGTATCGGTGACAACGATCGCGTGATCCGACGAAACGGTTGCCGTAGCGTTCAGCACTCCGGCGCCGACCGTCACTGTCGAAGCAGCGCTGCCGAGGCTTGCAGCGTTATTGATCGCCACGACGCCGCTGTTGATCATCGTGCCGCCGGTGTAGCTGTTTGTTCCGAGGAGGGCCAATGTGCCGGTCCCGGTCTTGTTCAATGCGCCGAGGCCGCTGAGCGCGCCGCTGACCGCATAGGTCGAGTTTCCTTCCACCTGAATCGTACTGCTGGCGCTCGTTAGACCAAAAGCGCGCGTTGTCGACGTGTCGTTCGCCACATCGAGCGTTGCATTGCCAATTGTAACGTTGCCGCTCGACGCACCAAGACTCGCGTCGGAATTGATCTGCACAGTTCCGCCGCTGATGTTTGTGCCGCCGGAATAGGTGTTGCCGGCATTCAGCGCCAGCAGTCCCGCGTTAATCTTGGACAAGCTGCCGGGGCCGCTGATGACGCCATTCTGCGTTTCGGTCACACCGGAGAGCACATCAAACGTGCCGCCTGTGCCCCCAAGCGTGATTGAGCGCGACATGTCAAAGCTCGCCGTCGCCTGAAAGACGCTGCCGTTGTTGATCGCGAGGCTTGACGCGTCGAGGCCGATCTCCGACGCCGCGCCGATACTGAGCGTGCCGGCATTCACAATCGTTGCACCGGTAAAGTTGTTCGACGTATTGGTCAGGACCAGCTTGCCGTCGCCTTCCTTGACGAGGTTGCCTGCGCCGGTGAGCAGCCCGTCAACCGTGAGCGTATTGAGGTGGGAGGCCGGAGCCGCAGGGGCGCCGCCGACGCCGAAGCTCGTGTTCGTATCGGCATAGTTCTTCACCTCGATTGTGTTGTTGCCGCCGGTAAGATTGATCTGCCGGCTCGTCGCAAAGGTTGCGAGCACTGGGGATGACGGGGTGGCGCCGAAGTTGTCGAGGCCGTCTTCGATCCGCAGAGTCGCCCCGCTGTTGAGGTAAACTTCATTCGCCGCCGCACCGAGATTGGCGTCGCGGCTGATGCTCAACGCACCACCGGCAATTGTTACATCGCCGGTAAAGGTGTTCGTACCGCCGAGGCCGACCACGCCAGTGCCCGTCTTCGTAAAGCCTCCGCCTTGGCCGGTCACACTCGTGATCGCGCCATTTAGGAACTGTGTCACGCCCAGTCCGTCGTCGAACGCGGCGCCACCGTTGCCAATGAGAATGCTGCGTCCCGGGTAAACGTTGTAGCTGCTGGCGAATTGCAGCGTCGCGCCGTTGTCGATCGTGAGCGTGGAAGTGCCGAGTGACGCGCTGTTCGATACCGACAGCATGCCGTTGTGCAGGTAAGTGCCGCCTGTGTAGGTGTTCGTGCCGAATAATTCGAGCGTACCGCTGCCGTCCTTCATCAAACGGCCGCCGCTAACCACTCCGCCGGCGCCTTCGGTTAATGTCGTGCCGGTCGCCACATCGAATATTCCTGAAACAGCATTGCCGTCGGGCTGCACGCTTCCGCCGGCCGTGCCGAGCGTAATGGCGTTGGGCAGAGACATCGTTCCCGTCGTCCGGAGAACTGAGCCGCCGGACATCGTGAGGCCCCCTGTGCCGAGATTTGCCGTAGACGAAACACTCACCACGCTTGCGTTGCCGCCGGTGATCGAGCTACCTCCGGAGTAGGTATTTGTGCCGGTCAACGTCAGCACGCCGTCGCCGCTTTTCGCGAGTGAACCGGACCCGCTGATGATACCGGTGATAGTGTCGGCGTTGTCGTTTGTGTCGATTGTACCGCCACTGTTGAGGGCCATTCCACGGTCCGTCGCGAAGCTGTTCATGTACATGAGCGTTCCGCCGTTGAAGGTCACGCTATTGGCCGCGTCGCCTAGATTCGCGTCTGCATTCCACGCCAGGCGTCCTGCATTAATCGTTACCGTCTGACCCGCACCGCCGAAGGTGTTCGAGCCTGAAAGGGTCAAGGTGCCGTTGCCGCTTTTCGCAATCGTCCCTGCCCCGCTGATGATTCCGTCGAACTGCGAGTCGAGATTGTTGGAGCCACCGATAGTCAAGGTCGTGCCGGCCGCGGTGATGACGCTGCCATCGCCGGTGAGGGCGCCGATCGTGTCGGAATTCGCGCCGAGGTTAAACGTGCCGCTGACGAGCACAGTCGCCAGGTCCGAGATTTGATTCGAAGCGAGCAGATTCGCGGTGGTGCCCGCATTGATTTGCAATCCGCCGGCGCCGATCGCATCGGATCCGGGCGCCTTATTCAGATTCAGTGTTCCGCTGCCCAGAGTGGTCAGCCCGGTGAACGTGTTGCTAAGAGTGCCGTCCATGGTCACGCTGCCGGACCCGGAGAGGAGCACGTTACGCGCGCCGCCGGTTTCGCTGATCGCTCCGCCGAGCGTCACCGACGTGCCGGAAGCCGTTATCACGCTCAAGTCATTCGCGAGCGTCATCGGCACGGTGATCGTGTGACTGCCGTTCAACACGTTGATCTTGGCAGCGTTGTTGTCGTCCAGCGTTAACCCATGACCGCCAACGCCGTCCCCGGCGATCGTGTACGAGTTCGCGTTGTCGAACGTCATCGTACCGACAGTGAAGGCGCCATCGACCGTGACGGTCCGCGCCTGGTTGATCAGGCCAAGAAAGTTTGCCTGCCCGCCGACTGAGTTCGGAGCAATATTATTCGTCCAATTCGACGACACGCTCCAGTTACCGGAGGCGTCATTACCCCACTGCGCATCAACATTCGAAACGACCAGATCGACCGACGTGTTCGTCTGGTTGTTTGAAAGCGAATAGAAGAAGCCGCCCGCCGAATTGCTGGTGAGCGAAAGGTTCGCAATGCTCGAGAGCGCGGTGCCCGTATAATCGAAGAGGTGATAGGTGCCCGCCGCGAGCGAGCCAAGGTTGGCGACGCTGATCGTCGACGCGCCAGTGATGCTGAACGCGTCCGGCGACGTGATGTTGATGATGTCCAGTGGCGTCGAGGCGCCGAGCTGAAACGTCGTGCTCGAGCCGGCGTTCAAGGTCAATCCGCCAAAGGTGAACGTGGTGCCGCTGCGCGCGAGCAACTTGCCGCCACCGTTCACTGTTACATTTCCGGAAACTGTTCCAGCATTGGCAAATCCGTTGGCTGCAAGTCCGCTCAAGGTACCGCCGCTGTTCACCGTCAGTGCGCCGCCACCAGTGCCGCTGCCGCTCGTGTTGTTCACCTGCAGCGTGCCCCCGTTAATCGTTGTCCCGCCGCTATAGGTGTTTGCGTTGGTCAGAATCTCAGTGCCACTGCCGGTCTTCACAAAACCGCCCGCGCCGGAAACGAGTGCGTCGCGCTGATAGGTGAAGCCGCTCGTCACATCGAGGGTTGAAACGCCGCTGACTAGATCGAGTTGTCGCTTGTCCCCGATCGAGTTGAACGTCGTCTGCAGCGTGCCGCCATTGGCCAGGTGAATCGCGTAGGCACTGCTGCCCATTGTGGGCGTGAGCGCCCCGAGCGCAGCGTTGCCGTTCGCGCTGACCGTTCCGCCATTTATGAAGAGGCCACCGCTAAATGTGTTTGTACCTTGTAACGTCAGCGTGCCGGTGCCTGTCTTCCCGAGGCTGCCGGCGCCGCTCACGACACCGAGCTCATTCAAATTGTTCGATCCGGTGACGTCGATCACGCCGCCGACTGCGCCGCCGGTGGTGCCGAGCAATATGGAACGCGAACTCGCAAACGATGCAGTCGCCTGCAAGGTTGCGTTGTTGTTGATCGCCACGGAAGTGGTGTTCAGGCCAAGGTCAGCCGCAGCGTTCACGCTCAGCGTGCCTGCGTTCACAATCGTGCCGCCGGTGTAATTATTTGACGCGTTGCTCAGGACGAGCTTGCCGTCGCCTTCTTTCACGAGCGTGCCCGCGCCAGTGAGCAAGCCAGAGATCGTGAATGTATTCAGGTGCGGTCCCGGTCGCGCCGGTGCCCCGCCGACGCCAAAGCTCGTGTTCGTGTCGGCGAAATTCTTCACCTCGATGGTGTCGTTGCCCGTGCCGAGATTGAACTGCCGATTTGAGGTGAAGGTCGCCAAAACCGGCGTCGACGGCGTCGCGCCAAAATTATCCAGACCGTCTTCGATCCGGAGCGTCGTCCCGCCCGTCATAAGCAGTCGGTTCGCGGTTGCACCGAGATTCGCATCGCGACTAATACTGAGCACCCCGGCGTTGAGATTCACGTTGCCGATGAATGTGTTGGTGCCGCCGAGACCCTGAGTGCCAAGGCCAGTCTTGGTGAATCCGCCCGTTTGTCCGCTGACGTTTGCGATCGGTCCGTTGTTAAACTGCGTCACGCCAGTCGCGATGTTGAACACGCCACCGCCGGTTCCGATGAGAATGCCACGCCCCGGATATCCGACAAAGCTGGATGCCACGCTCAACGTCGCACCGTTGTCGATCGTCAGCGCGCTGGAGAACGGATTGGCGGGATTGGATTGCACCCCGAGGGAATTGGCGTTGTGCACGACGAGGGTGCCGTTGTGCAAATAGGTGCCACCCGAGTAGGTGTTCGTGCCAAGCAGGTCCAGCGTGCCGAGCCCATCTTTCATTAATCGGCCGCCGCCGATTATGCCAGACTCGGTTAGCGTCGTTCCCGCTGCGACGTTCAGAATGCCTGAAACGGCAGCGCCGTCCGGCTGCGCATTCCCGCCAATAGCCCCCAAATTAATTCCTGATGACAGCGACATTGTCCCCGTTGTTGCCAGGACCGAACCGCCGCTGATCGTTACCGGACCCGTGCCGAGGTTCGCCGCGCTGGAGACACTAAGAATGCTGCTGTTGCCGCCGATAATCGAAGTCCCACCGCCGTAGGTGTTCAAACCGCTCAACGTTAGCGTTCCGACGCCTGCTTTCGTGAAGACGCCCGAGCCGCTGATCACGCCGGTGATCGCAGCGTTGTTATTGTTCGTGTCGACGATGCCGCTCGAGTTCATAACGACGGAGCGCGCTGTCGTGAAACCCGGGCCGCCGATTCGCAAAGTGCCGAAACCGGTGCCGTCAAACGTGATCGTGTTCGACGCGTTGCCGAGGAGATTATCGCGCGCCACCTGCAACACGCCGTCGTTGATCGATGTCGTCTGCCCAACACCGCCGTAGGTGTTCGCGGTCGGCGCGGACAGGATCAGCGTGCCCCCGCCGGCCTTGGTCAGACTCCCAGGTGTTGCGGCGTTATTGATGACGCTGCTGATGTTGAGGGTCGCACCGGAATCGACTTGGAACGTGGCGTTCGGATCGCCAAGACTGAAGGTGCGGTTGGTCGACACATTCTTGTTCGCGAGAAGCTCAAGCGTACCGCCGTTGATTGTCGTGTTCGCGCTCAATGCGCCGAGACTACTTGCTTTATCGATGGCAAGATTGCCCGCGTTAATGGTTGTGCCGCCGCTGTAAGTATTGTTGCCGGTCAGCGTCACGGTTCCCGAGGTTGTCTTCGTCAGGGCAGCGGTGCCGGCCAGGTTCGCGCTGACACTACCGCTCTGCATGTTGAACGAGGTGCCGGTAAGCGAGTTTGCACCAGTGCCAATGATTGAGCCGCTGGCCAGCGTGACCGCGCCTACCTGCTCGCCAAACGTCTGCAGGTCCAGGGTGCCTCCGGTGACATTCAACGAGGTCGTGTTTGGAAGATGCTTGCCCTGCTTCGTGATCTGAAGCGTGCCCTGCTGAATGTTTGTCGCGCCGGTGTAGCCGAGATTGTTGCCGCCGAGGACTAGCGTTCCCGCGCCGGTCTTGTTCAGGCTGCCGCTGCCGGTGATATTCGAATTGAGCGTGAGCGATACGCCGGAATCGACCTGAAAGGTGCTCGTTGCGTCGCCGATCGTGAACGCGCGGTTGGTGGCGAAGCTGTTCGTCACCTCGAGCGTGCCGGCGTTGATCGTCGGCTTCGCCCCGTTGCTGCCGAGATTCCCGTCGGCGCTGATCGAAATTGTGCCGGCGTTGATATTTGTGCCGCCGCTAAACGTATTGTTCGCTCCGAGTACCAGCGTTCCCAAACCCGTCTTGTTGAGGAAACCGCTGCCGCCGATTGCCGAGTTGACCGTGTAAGTCTGACTGGGATCCACCTGAATGGTGCTGCTCGCGTTCCCCAGCGTCATCGCACGGGTCGTCGCAAACGAATTCGTTACTTCGAGGGTGCCGGCATTGATGGTGAGAGAGCCGCTGGCACCGCCAAGACTGCTCGCACTATTTATCGCGACAATGCCACCGTTAATCCGCGAGTTGCCAATATAGGTATTGACCCCGTTCAGGGTTAGCGTGCCGCTACCGTTTTTTGTCAGCCCTCCGATGCCGCTGATAACACCGCTGACCAAGGTATTTCCGGCGCCGGTAAATGTTGTTGCGAAAAACCCAGGAGAGATGTTGCCGGATAACGTCATCGTTCCGGCGTCGGAACCGATCGTGACCGACGATCCGAACGTGATCGCGCCAGTAAATGTATTATTGCCGCTGATGTTTCGCAGCGCACCCGTGCCGCCGATTCCGGAACCGATCAACGAAAGCGCGTATGGGTTAAATGTGACGGCGCCCTGCAATTGTAACGCGGCTCCGCCAGGCACGGCGATTGAGGAACCCGCAGGCCCCAACGCCGACGCATTCTGAATGTTCACTGCGCCGGCGTTGAGCGTCAGGCCGCCGGTGAAATTGTTGGCGCCGGAAAGGAAAAGTGTGCCGGTGCCGTTCTTGGTCACACCGCTCGATCCCGAAACCACGCCTGTGATTGAGGTGTTACCGGTGCCGTCGATGGTCAGCGCTTTTGCCACATTCACGTCCCCGATCGTCAGAAGGTTCGCGGAGTTGTTCCGCCACGTCTGCGCACCGCTGAGCTTGATCGGCGCGCTGACCGTGAGCGCAAAGGCGTTTGTATTGTCGACCAGAATTCCGAGCCCTCCGGTGCCGTTTATCGTGCCGCCTGAAAGTGTCAGCGGGTTCAGCGCGCTGCCGGAAATGACGACGTTTTGGCCGGTGTTACCCGTCATCCAAATCCCGTTTAGCCCCATAGGCGCCGTTAGGTTTGGCTGAAGAGTGAACGTCGTGCTAAAAACGGCATTATCCGGCCCGTTTGGCGCAACTCCGCCGATCCAGTTCGATCCGGTACCCCAATCGTTCGATGTCGCGCCGGTCCACACGACATCCGTGCAGTAGGCGCGAGCTGCGAAAAATAGAAAAAATGCGCCTGCTACGAGGCGGGCTCGGCAACAACTCACGTTTGCTTCGGAAGCTAATTATGTGCCCGCGATGTACTAATTGCCGCGTAAGAAAAGCGTCCGGTGTCATGTCTATCTCGGCGCAAATCGCTTAGCGTGAGTATGTATGCGCTTTACGTGAAGGCACTTATGGCGCGGCGCTTGCTATAAAAACCAGAACCCGTCCAACCTGTGCGCCAGATTTCATTCACAGCCGTTTTCGTTGCACTGCTGTGCCTCTGCGCCAGCGCTGCCTCAGCGGTTGTACTCGATTGGAACACAGCCACTTGGACGCCCTCAGGGTCCGTTTCGAATTCTTTCGATATCGACCCGGCGAATCCCGGCAACGACGTCACAATCACGATCACCGGCGATACGAACACTCTAACGCCGGACCCGACCTCTGGCACGATGACGCCGACCGTCAACAATTCGATCGAGGGCGGATTCGGCCCGTCGCAGAGGTCACTTCTCTTCCATATGACTCCCGCCACGCCGCAAGACGCGATTACCATTACGATCACGTTCTCGCCGGGATACACGATGGGCGTCGGCAACGTTTCCTTTACGCTCGCAAGTCTCGACAAGAACAGCTTTCACGACAAAGTGGACAACATCTCCGGACTGGCCGTTGATGGCGTGACCGTGCTTGCACCGACTATCACGGACGTCGGACCTGCAGTGAAGCTTACGGGCAATGGAGTTAACCAGACCCTCACTGGCTCGGCGCTTGTGCCCGACACGGGCGCGGGTTCCGGTGATGGAAACGCGACGATCAACTTCACCGACCTTGGGATACAAAGCGTCAGCTTCCGATTCGCGAACGGAGCCTCTTTCCCAAGTCCGCAGACGTTTGCAATGTTCAATCTCACCTTCACGCCTGTGCCCGAGATCAACTCAGGCGCTGGAGCGGCCGGTGCGTGCGTCGCCGTAGCGGTGTTGCAAAAGGTTCGCCGGCGCAGATTGCGACGGGTCTAAAAGACGCAGTTTCCCTCACGTCTCCGGCAGAAGAAGGCATGGCGGGTGCTTTAGCGCATGCCTGTGCTGCCCACACCGCGCTCAAACTCTGCCCTTTTTGGCCTTTTGTTGCTCGTGGTTGGCTGCGCGTCGGCCCACGCCCTCACCCTCGATTGGAATACGGCGCCCTGGGCGAACGGCAGCCTCTCGAATTCATTCGACGTCGACCCTGCTACAACGGGTAACGACGTCACGGTGACCGTGAGCGGCGACACCGCACAACTCGGCGCGGAGAGCACATTTCAGCAAACGCCGGCCATCACCACGAACTTACAGGGCGGGCTTCCGTCGCCGGAGAAGACGCTCACGCTGCTCTGCGATCTTTCGAGCAATACACAATCGGTCACTGTCACAGTGAACTTCTCCGCGCAGTATACCGAGGGGGTGAACAACGTCTCGTTCTCGATCTTCGATGTCGATTACGCCAACGTGAACGGCGCGAGCGGCGCGAAATTTACGGACGAGATCCGCTCAGTGATCGGTATCGCGCCCGATGGCAGCCAGGTGGCGGCCACGATTACAGCGAGCCCGGACAATCAAAAGAGTGGCACTGGCTTGACTCAGGTTGTTGATGGAATTGCGACGACGGTCGATACCGGCCCCGGCTCAGGCAATGCCAACGTGACCATCAGCTTCGGCAGCACGGCGATAACATCGTTCAGTTTTGTTTACGGGAGCGGAGCGAGCGCTCCAAGCGACCCGACGGCGCAGCACATCGGCATCGACAACATCAGTTTCACGCCCGTGCCCGAGCTGAACCCCGCCTGGGTCGCAGCACTCTCGTGTCTGGCTGCAGGGTATTTGATCCACCGTCACAATGTTCGATTCAGAAAATAGAGAGTGCGGGCATGTCCGCTCGATCGCGCGCCGGGAGTTTCTCCTCCGGGCGGCGCGCTGGTGTGTCGCCATCGTCGGGATTTGCCTCGTCGCCTGCGGCGCCTATGCCGGCTATGGTATCTGGCGTAACAAACATCTCGAATCGCAGGCTCACGATTTTGCCGCGCGTGGGGATATGCAAAGCGCCGTGCTCGCAGCGCGGCATCTGTTGCAGATCGATAGAAGCAATCTCACCGCGACGCGCGTCATAGCCGAGTTGGCGGATCAAAGCGGGCGGCCCGAAGCGATCGAGTGGCGCAAGGCCGTAGCTGCGCTTGAGCCGAAGAACTCCGAAAATCATGTCGCCCTCGCGACCACCGCGCTACGCTTCGGTCAAGTCGAGCTCGCGGCCCGATCGCTCGACTGCGTTGAATCTAAACTGCGCGACACTGCGCGCATCCATCAACTCGCCGGCGCGATTGCTCTGGGCCAACACAAGCTCGAGGCGGCTGAAGAACATTTTGCTGCCGCGCTTGAGCAAGACCGCGGGAACGACCAAATCGCGCTAAACCTCGCGACGATTCGCCTTGCCTCTTCCAGAGCGGGTGCGGCCGAAAGTGCGCGCGAAGCTCTGACGCGTTTGACCGAGCAGAAAGCCGTGCGCACGGCTGCGCTGCGCTCGCTCGCCGCCGACGCCGTCGCGCATCGCGACCAGCTAAATGAAGATCGCTGGAGCGCAGCTCTCGTGCAGGAGCCCTCAGCCTCGTTTGCCGATTTTCTTCTCCGACTGGAAGCGACGCAAAGTACCGATGGTGCCGAGGCTGCGATGGCTGAGTGCCAGCAGCGGGCCAAAGGAAACTCAGCCCACGCGGTCGACTTGATCGCGTGGATGAACCGCCACGAGCTGGCCCGCGAAGCATTCGCGTGGAGTAATTCGCTGGACACAAAAGTTCGCGAAGCGCAGCCAGTGCCGCTCGCGATTGCTGAGTCACTCAGCTGCATGAGCGACTGGCAGGGGCTGCTCGATTTCGTGCAAAACACGAGCTGGGGCAAAGAGGAGCCGGTCCGGCTGGCAATTGAAAGCCACGCGCTGCGACACGCCAAGAGCGGCGCCGAGTCCTCCGCCGAAGCGGGCGCGAAGTGGCGGGCCGCTTTGAACGCCGCGCGCGGACATGTCGATCAGCTCGCAACCATGGCAACGCTCGCCGACGGCTGGGGTTATCGCGCCCAGGCAGCGGACGCATGGTGGACGATCGCGAACGGCAACGCGAAGACCAAGGAAGCGCTGGGCGCACTGCAGCGCCTTTACAAAATCGCGCATGACAGTCGCGGTCTTCTGCGCGTCGCGAAGCGTGCCTTCGAGCTCAATCCGGAAGACCTCGTCGCCGAGAACAACTGTGCCAGCCTCGGTCTGCTCTTGAACGCCGACTCGGCCTCACATCGGCTGGCCGCAAAATTGCACGACGAACATCCTGACAATGCGGTTTTCGCCGCAACCTACGCATTCTCACTACACCTCCAGGGGAAAACAGCCGACGCATTGCGCGTTCTTGAGCGATTACGGGAAGCTCAGCTTCGCCAGCCGGCACTTGCCGTCTATTACGTCATGATGCTGGCGGAGAACGGGAATACCGAGCGTGCTCTCTCCTTTCTCCCCGCTGCACGTCAAGCTTCGCTCCTGCCGGAAGAGCAGCAATTGCTCACCGACGCGGCGCGAAAGCTGAACACGCGTTCCTAACCGCCAGTCGCGAAGCCGGGATAAAGCGTCATTCCGCCGTCGACGAACAACGTCGTGCCGGTGACATAATCGGAGGCATCGGAGGCGAGCCAGACTGCTGCGCGCGCCACATCTTCCGGCTCCCCAATGCGCTGGTCAGGAATGAGCTCCAGCAGATCGCGGAGCGCTGCCGGTGTCTCCCACGCGGCCCGGTTGATGGGTGTGCGAATCGCTCCCGGCGCAATGCTGTTCACGCGGATCTTCTTCGGCGCCACTTCCTGTGCGAGCGATTTCATCAGTTGCATGATCCCGCCTTTCGACGCGGCGTAGTTCACATGTCCGGCCCACGGAATTACCTCGTGCACCGAGCTCATGCAGATGATCTTGCCCGCCGCGCGCGAGACTTCCGGCACCACGCCGCGCCGCAAAAATTCACGGACGGCTGCACGCGCGCAGAGAAACTGGCCGGTGAGATTCACGCTGATGACGGTGTTCCATTGTTTGAAGGTCATTTCGTGAAATGGCGCGTCCTGCTGGAGCCCGGCGTTGTTGATCAAAATATCCAGTGTGCCGAAGTGCTCGATTGCGCGGCCGAACATCGCCTCCACCTCGTCTTCGCGGCTGACATCCGCCTGGATGGCGATCGCGTCGCTGCCAGCGTGCTTGATCACTTGGATGACGCGCTTGGCCTCGTCCGGGCTGGAGTGGTAATTGACACAGACCGAAGCGCCGGCCGCCCCCAGCGCGATCGCACACGCTTCGCCGATCCCGGAATTGGCCCCAGTGACGAGCGCTTTCTGGTTTTTCAAAGGTTTTGACGGATCGATTTGCGAGACGCTGCTCATGGCGAGGCCAGAATAATTGTGATCGCCTGAAGCAGCCAGAGTCAAACCGATGGGGCACAGAAGTAGCTATTTAGGGAAGAAGGGAAACGGGTCCCTGGCGATGCGACTTACCACCGACATTCAGGGACATCCAGTAGCTGCTAACGCGAAGCAGATCGCCGACTCCAACCCACTCACCCATCACGCCGCTCCTGAGCCGGCTGCAACGCGGCGTCCGATTCAACTGGAAGAACGTAGCGCGCTGCTCGCCCGGGCCACAAATGACGCAGTTCGCGTCTGGGACATCACCACCGGAGAGCTTGCCTGGCCGGAAGGTCTCAACCTGCTTCTCGGCTACACCGAGTCGCCGGCGACTACGAGGATCGGCTTCTGGCAACATCGCATTCACCCCGAGGATCGCGCGCGCACAGCGGCGAGCATTCGCGATGCGCTGGTCGGGAACGGCGAAACGTGGAGCGGTGAGTATCGTTTTGAGCGAGCCGACGGCAGCTATGCCGATCTGCTCGAGCGGGCGGCGATCGTTCGGGACGCCAAAGGCCACGCTCGGCGTTTCGTTGGTTCCCTCATGGACATCACGGAACGCAAGCATCTGCATGACCAGGTGTCACGGGCCCAAAAAATGGAAGCGTTCGGCCAGCTCGCCGGCGGCATCGCCCATGACTTCAATAATTTTCTGACAACGATCCTCGGCTATAGCGACCTACTCCTCGGGGACCCGAAAACGAAAGGCACTCTCGCCTCGCACATCACCGAAATTCGCAGCGCCGCCGCACGCGCCTCGTCCCTGACGGCGCAATTGCTCGCCTTCAGCCGAAAACATCCGCTCACTCCGCGAACCGTCGAGGTAAACTCTCTCATCACTAACCTTGAGCGCTCGCTCCTTCGCCTGCTCGGCGAAAACATCCGGGTGACCTGTGATCTGCACGAGGAAAAGCAAGGCGCACACATCCAGGTCGACCCCACTGAGCTCACGCAGGTCGTACTGAACCTGGCCGTTAACGCGCGCGATGCCATGCCTCGTGGCGGCGACCTGGTCCTGCGAACAGCGGTTGAGAACGTCACCGAGGCAACAATGCCGGCTAACGGCTGCGATTTGCTCCCGCCCGGCGATTACGTTCTCATCAGCGTAGCGGACACTGGCGGAGGCCTGAGCGAGGAAGCGCAGGAACATTTGTTCGAACCGTTCTTCAGCACGAAGGACGGCGGGAGCGGCAGCGGTCTCGGTTTGGCGACAAGCTTCGGCATCGTCCGGCAAAGTGGCGGCCACATTTACGTTGCGAGCGAGGGAGGCCGTGGCACCACGGTGTCCGTTTATCTGCCGCGCGTGTCGGCGCCCGCCACTGGATACAAGAAAGCTGCGGGCAAGACGGTTGCCGGCGGCGACGAAACAATCCTCGTGCTGGAAGACGATGTCAGCGTCCGGCATCTTTCGGTGCGGGTGCTCAGATCGCTCGGCTACGATGTGATCGAAGCCGCGAATGGCGACGATGCGCAGCGGCTCATGACCGACCGCACGCGGCAGCAGGTTCACTTGCTGCTGACCGATATCATGATGCCGCAGATGAGCGGCCGTGACTTCGCCGCCTGGCTCGGCAAAACCAGTCCGGACACAAAAGTCATTTTCGTTTCCGGCTATCTCGATGAATCGCTTCGGTTCGCCCAGCACTGCGACCACGCGATGTATTTCCTGCCCAAGCCGTTCGATCCCGAACAGCTCGCGAGCAAAGTGCGGCAGGCGCTCGATAGCTGAGGTCGCGGCGCGCAGCGCGCCTTTCGCCGCACGATCATCGAGCCTGAAGCGCTCGGTCGACCCGTTGCTGCGCACGCACGTGCGATATATGGAATGGCGTGATCACGTTCCCGGCCATCGAAGCGGCGCGAGAGCGCATCCGGGGAGCCGTCGTGGAGTCGCCCTGCCGCCATTCCATTCCATTGAGCGAGCTCACCGGGATGCAGATTTTCTGCAAGCTCGAGCATGTTCAGCGCACCGGCAGCTTTAAAGAACGCGGTGCACGCAACGCGCTCGTGCAATTGCCGCCCGATCAGCAGAAGCGGGGCGTGATCGCCGCATCGGCCGGAAATCACGCGCAGGCGCTCGCCTACCAGGGCAGTTTGCTCGGCATCCCCGCGACCGTCGTGATGCCGCGGTTCGCGCCGCTGATCAAGATCAACAACTGCGAGAAACTCGGCGCTAACGTCGTCTTGCACGGAAGAGATTTCGGCGAAGCGAAGGCCCACGCGCACGAACTCGCCCGCGAACGCGAACTTGCCTACATCGACGGTTACGATGATCCCGCGATTATCACGGGCCAGGGCACAATCGGGATCGAGATCATCGAGCAGGTGCCCGATGTCGATGCGGTGGTAGTGCCAGTCGGCGGGGGTGGTTTGCTCGCCGGCATTGCGCTGGCGGTGAAAACATTACGGCCGGACACGAAGATCCTCGCGGTTGAAACCGATCACGTGGCCAGCTTTTCCGCCGCGCTCACAGCAGGCCATCCGACCCCGGTGGCGATTCAACCGACGCTGGCCGATGGACTCGCGATTCCGCAGGTCGGCACGAACGCATTCCGGGTTGCTGCGCCGCTGGTCGATCGGACAATCGTGGTGAGCGAAGATGAAGTGGCGATTTCAATTCTCCGGATCGTCGAGCAGGAAAAACGTGTGGTCGAAGGTGGCGGCGCCGTGCCGCTGGCCGCGTGCCTGTCGGGACAGCTGCCGGAGCTCGCAGGTAAGAGCGTGGTGCTCATTTTCTCCGGTGGAAATATCGATCCGAACATTCTCAGCCGGGTGATAGAACGAGGGCTGGTGGCGGACGGGCGGCTGTCGCGTTTTCGTGCGATCATCAGCGACCGGCCAGGCGGTCTGGCCGATCTCGCGGGGCAGATCGCCGCCAGCGGCGCGAGCATAAAGCAGATAGTGCACGATCGCGCCTTCGCCGGTTCGGACGTGTCGGCAGTTGAAGTGCTCTGCACAGTCGAAACACGCGACCATCGGCATCTGGCTGAAGTGCGCGAACGCTTGCGGGCTCACGGCGTGCAGACGTTCGACGCGTGCTAGTTCGCAGCGCCTGCGACTTGAAGGCCCAGCCGCGTCTCGTAGTCTCTCCAATGCAGTCGTCCGCCACCGGTTTTTCCACTTCTTTCGCTCGCCGCCACATCGGCACGAATACGGAAACCGAGAGCGAAATGCTCGCGACGCTCGGCTTCGATCAGCTCGACTCGCTTATCGATGCCACGGTTCCGAAGAACATCCGGCTCGATCGGCCGCTCGAGCTGCCGCCGGCCAAATCGGAGCGCGATGCACTCGAGGAGCTGCGCAGCATCGCCGTACGCAACCGCGTCCTGCGCTCGTTCATCGGCACCGGCTATTCCGACTGCATCACGCCGCCCGTCATTCAGCGAAACGTGCTCGAAAATCCCGGGTGGTACACAGCCTACACCCCGTATCAGGCGGAGATTGCGCAGGGTCGCCTCGAGGCGCTGGTCAATTTCCAAACCATGATCACGGACCTGGCGGCCCTTGAGATCGCCAATGCTTCGTTGCTCGACGAAGCCACTGCCGCCGCCGAGGCGATGGCGCTTTGCCATGCCGTCGCGTCAGGCAGAAACAAATTTTTTGTCGCCGATAACTGCCATCCGCAGACAATCGAGGTGCTTCGGACGCGCGCCCGGCCCCTCGGTTGGGAAGTCGTGCTCGGCGAGTTTTCCGGCGCGACGATCGACAGCTCGTTTTTCGGCGCCCTCGTTCAGTATCCGGCGACCGACGGCAGGATCGAGGACTACAGCGCGTTCGCCGAACGTGTGCACGCGGCCGGCGCGCTGTTCGTCGTCGCGGCCGACATTCTCGCCCTCACGTTGCTCAGGCCGCCGGGGGAACTCGGCGCAGACGTTGCGGTGGGAAACACACAGCGGTTTGGGGTGCCGCTTGGTTTCGGCGGTCCGCACGCCGCCTACATGGCGACGCGAAACGAATTCAAACGTCACCTGCCGGGGCGCCTCGTCGGCGTTTCGCATGATGCTGCCGGCAAATCCGGTTACCGCCTCGCCCTGCAGACGCGCGAGCAGCACATCCGGCGCGACAAAGCCACGAGCAACATCTGCACAGCCCAGGTGCTGCTCGCCGTGATGGCGTCGATGTACGCCGTTTACCATGGGCCGCGTGGCCTTCGTGAGATCGCCCAGCGCGTCCATGGCTTTGCCTCAAAAATCGCCGCCGGTTTGCGACAGCTCGGATTCGAAATCGCGCACGACAGCTTCTTCGACACGATCCGGGTAGAGCTTGGGGAATCAGACGCCGCGACTCTGCTTCAGCGTGCCGAACGCGCGGGCTGCAATCTGCGCCAGCTCGGCACCCATTCCATCGGTGTTTCCCTCGATGAAACAACGAACGACAGCGACGTGGAGTTACTGATGTCAGTCTTTCGCGGCACAGCGGTCCGTGATTTCGCTGATGACCAGCTGGACCCTGCGACATTCCGCATTCCGCAATCGGCAATCCGCACTTCCTCCTTTCTCACCCACCCTGTCTTCAACACGCATCATACCGAGACCGCGATGTTGCGGTATCTGCGCAGGCTCGAATCGCGCGACCTCTCGCTCACGAATTCGATGATCCCGCTCGGCTCCTGCACGATGAAGCTGAACGCAACCGCGGAAATGTTCCCCATCTCGTGGCCGGAGTTCGCCAGGCTGCATCCCCTGGCGCCAGCCGATCAGTGGGCGGGGTAT
>JBJMWX010000078.1:0-15100 GCA_045809925.1 Chthoniobacterales bacterium | reverse complement strand
CTCGCCGAGTTCATGAACCGGTTGAAACAGGACGTTCCAATTTGGAAAAAAACATCGCAGTCGAACGAGCGGAAGAACTGATCCTGAGCAGCGCCTCTGCGCTCCAGACGGAACGCGTTGACCTCGCCTCCGCGTTACACCGGGTCCTTCGCGAAACGGTCTGCGCGAATGAAGATTCCCCGCGTTTCGACTGTTCGGCCGTCGATGGGTACGCATTGCGTCGTGCTGATGCGGACCAATCAGTGAAGCTTGTCGCGGAGATCCAGGCTGGAGTCGCAGAACTGCCAACGATCGCCGCGGGGGAGTGCGCGCGCATTTTCACCGGAGCGCAATTGCCGGCCGGCGCGGATTACGTCGCGATGCAGGAAGATGTCATGGTTGAAGGCAAGACTATCCGCCTCACTTCTATTTCCTCTGGTTCGAACATCCGGCGCAGAGGTGAAAACTCGCACAGCGGGGATATGGTGGTGTCCGTCGGTTCTAAACTTCGCGCGGCGGAGATTGCTGCTCTGGCAAGCTGCGGCGCGGTGCGGCCCCTCGTCACGCGCGCGGCGCGCGTCGTCCATTTCGTCACCGGAAACGAATTGATCGATCCGGCTGAAACTCCGACCGGCACAGAATTGCGGGATTCAAATTCTGGCCTCGTCTCGAGCTTTCTTCTCTCCCGCGGCGCCGACCTCATTCACCATCAGCGCGTCGGCGATTCTCTCGAGGAAGCGAAACGTGCGGTGGATTCGCTCAACCAGAAGTTCGACCTCCTGCTCGTCTCCGGAGGCGCGAGCGTGGGCGATTACGATTTTGCCGTGCCGATGCTGGAGCACGGTGGCTTTCAGATGCGGTTCGAGAGCGTCAATCTGCGGCCGGGCAAACCGCTAAAGTTTTTCACGCGGGATGCAGCGGTGGCCTTCGCGCTGCCCGGCAATCCCGTTTCGCATTGGGTGATTCTTCAATTCTTCATCAGCAAGTTGCTCCGGGCGTGGAGCGGCATCGACGGGCAGCAGACCCAGCTCAGCGCCCGCCTCGAGGCGCCGTTCGCGCAAACACCGAATCGCCGAGAGACTCAGCTGCCGGCAATCGCCACCGCAACCGGGGAAGGCTGGCGACTGCGACCTTTGCCATTCACCAGCTCGGGCGATACAGCGTCTGTTGTGGGAGCGAATGCGCTCCTGCGTATTCCCGCAGGTTCCGCTGGCTTTTCCGCGGATGATCCGGTGAGTTTCCGATTATGCGAAAACTGAAGCGGACCGCGCGTTTGTCGCACCTGAATGCGGCCGGGGAAGCACACATGGTGAATGTTGCCGCCAAACCGGACCAGCGCAGACGCGCAATCGCTGAAGGTCACGTGCGATGTGACCGCGCAACGCTGAAGCTCTTACGCGACCGCGCGGTTCCGAAAGGCGACGTGTTCAGCGTCGCGCGCATCGCTGGAATTCAGGGCGCGAAGAATACTGCCTCATTCATCCCGCTCTGCCATCCCCTGCCAATTCACGGAATCGAGGTTGAACTTAAACTCGATCGAGAAGGCGTTCGGATTCGGGCGAGCGCGGAAACAATCGGGAAGACCGGTGTCGAGATGGAGGTATTGAGCGCGGTCGCGATTGCAGCGTTGACCGTCTACGACATGTGCAAAGCGGTCGACAAGCAGATGGTCATCGACCGCATCCGCCTGGTGGAGAAAACGAAGAAGTGAAGGTCGCTCGCGTCACCTTAAGCGACCGCGCTGCGGCGAACATTTATGCCGACGAAAGCGGGCCGGAAATTGAACGGATCGTCGAGAACGTTTTCGCAGAACCGATTAAGTGGGAGCGCGCTCTGCTCCCGGATGAGCAGAGATTGATCGAGCAGGCGCTGGTCAACTTTGCCGATGCCGAACAATGCGCCCTCATCATTACTACTGGCGGCACTGGACCAGCTGCACGTGACGTCACACCGGAAGCGACTCGGGCGGTGATCGAAAAGGAACTCCCCGGTTTTGGCGAAATCATGCGGATGCGCAGCTACGAGAAAGTGCCGACCGCAATCCTTTCGCGCGCTCTGGCTGGAATTCGCGGGCGCACGCTAATCGTGAACCTGCCCGGCCGACCGCGCGCGATTGGTGAATGTCTTCCGCTGCTGGCGGCGGCGATTGCCGAAGCCATCGAACACCTGACTGGAGCCCGGCCGGAACTGCGAGCCGCGTAGCTTTGGCGGAGCAGCAACTTATCTGGCTGGCAGCGGCGATCGCGGTGGTGGCATTTCTCTATTCCTCGGTCGGTCACGCCGGCGCCTCGGGTTACATCGCGGTTATGTCTCTCTTCGGCATGGCGCCGGACGTAATCAAACCGACGGCATTGCTCCTCAACATCGTGGTTGCGACAATTGGCGCGTTCCAGTTCTGGCGCGCAGGTCACTTTTCATGGCGGCTTTTCTGGCCCTTTGCGCTGCTCTCAATACCATTCGCGTTTCTTGGCGGCTGGCTCGCTCTTCCCGCGCATTTTTTTAAGCTCCTCGTTGGCATCGTGCTCCTTTTTTCGGCCGCGCGCTTCTTCATCCGTGCGGGTGACGACGCCGTGCGAACCACGCCGTCACGACCGGTCGCGCTGGTCAGCGGCGCCGGGCTCGGCTTCCTAGCCGGCCTCACCGGCACCGGCGGCGGCATTTTTCTGACTCCGCTTTTGCTGCTGATGAAATGGGCTCGGACGAAAACCGCCTCGGCGGTCTCCGCTGTCTTCATTCTTGTGAACTCGATCGCCGGCCTGGCGGGAAATATCGGTAGCGCGAAGCGATTCCCGTTTTTCGCGCTAGCCCTTGTCGGCGCGGTAATAGTCGCTGGCAGCGCCGGCTCCTATCTCGGCAGCCAGAGATTTCCACACACAGCGATCAAACGCCTGCTCGCGGTGGTGCTCACACTGGCCGGGGTGAAACTGATCTTCACCTAGCGCGCCATGCACGGTCGTTAGGTCGCCGGGTGGTGGTTGAACCGGAATACGCCGCGCTCAGTGCACGGCCTTGATGTCCACCGAATACTGCATCCCCTCCCACGCCACTTTCATGACGCCGCCGCCGTTCGGGTTCTTGTCGACTGAAATCGTGAGTTGCTCGATCGGCACTCCGATGGCATCCGGCTTCATTTCGACCCGGACAAGGTCCTGGGCCTGATCGTACTTGGTTCCCCATTGCCCGGTCTGCTTGTTCACAACCAGTGATGCGCCTTTGTCACCGCGCGGCAGCATGAAGAGCGAGTACGTCCCGGCAGGAATCTGCTTTCCGCCGAGCTCGATCGGCTGCGCCGTGGTGAGCTGGGTGGCTTCGTCAGCACCCATTCGCCACACCTGGTCGAAGGGAACAAGGCCGCCCCAGATCTTGCGCTTTTCACCTGTCTTTGGGTCCTTCATGAAAGGTCGTCCGTAAACCACGGTGATCTGGTCCCCATCGATGTTCGCGTTGATCGTTTCATGCGGGCTCACCCGCTTGCGCTCCTGCGCGTGAAGCGGCAGGACACAAAACGAGAGAACGGAAAGCGCGAACAGTAAACGAAATGGCTGTTTCATGGCCTTCGAAACTGCTGCGGCCCGGTCGCTCAGTCCAGCGCAAAGGCGACCGCGATCTGCCGGTCACAAATCAGCTGGCCTTCTGCCGACCGTTCAACTACTTACGATTCCTCCACCACAGCAATCAGATGAAAATTACCCCTCTTCTTCACATCGGCATCGCGACTGCAGGGATCCTCGGCTTTGCACCACGGGCGCAGTCGCAGACCGACCTTGACCTGCCGCTCGCGAGCCAGTCTGCACAAGTGAAACAGCGGATCGGCGTTACCGACATCACGATTACCTACCACCGTCCGCTGGTGAACGGACGCAAAGTCTGGGGCGGTCTGGTCCCGTTGGGTCAGGTCTGGCGTGCCGGCGCGAATGAGAACACGACGATTGAGGTGAGCACACCCGTTGCCGTGGAAGGAAAACCGCTTCCCGCCGGGACCTACGGCTTGCACATGATTCCGACGGCGGACAACTGGACGGTGATTTTCTCGAAGATGGCCGTCGCCTGGGGCAGCTACACATACAATCAGGCCGAGGACGCTCTCCGTGTCGAAGTGAAGCCGCATCCGACGACCGAGATGGAAGAAGCGCTCGACTATGAATTCGAAGACCTGAAGCCGGATTCAGTCGTCGCGACATTGAAATGGGAAAAACTGGCGATCCCGTTCCGGATCTCGGTAAACGAGGCGGAGACAGTCGTCGCTTCGATCAAAAACCAGCTGCGGGGGCGGGCACAGTATTCGTGGAATCCGCTGAACGAGGCGGCCAATTACTGCCTGACGAAAAAGGTCGATCTCGAAGACGGACTGAAGTGGGCCGAGCAGTCGATCCAGATCGAGGAGCGGTTTGAAAATCTGAGCACGAAAGCGGACCTGCTTCAGGCCCTGAATCGGGCCGACGAGGCGAAGAAGGTGCGCGATCATGCGATGGAAATTGCCAAGCCCATCCAGCTCTATGGCTATGCCCGCCAACTGCAGAGTCAGAAACGCAGCGACGAAGCGATGCAGATCTTCCAGACCGTAGCGAAGCGCGCATCCGACAACGTTTACGGCCATCTTGCCCAGGCGCGGATCAAATCGGCAGCCGGCGATTTTGATGGTGCGCTCGCTGAAGCCAAAGCGGCACAAGCCGCGGCTACGATTGACGCGCAAAAATCGAGCATCCAGTCACTGATCGATCGACTGACGGCGAAGCAGGACATTAATAAATAGCCGGCGGCGATCTGTCGTTCGGGCGCGGAATCGCTCGCATCGCGGTCGGTGTTGTTTACCGTCCGCGAATGCTATCGCCGAAGGTGCGACAACTGATCTCCGGAACTGCCGTGTTCCTCGCCTGTTGCTCGTCTGCGGTGGCGGAGGAAGCTGCGACTCCAATGCCGACGCCCATGAACGCCGCGGAGATTCAGCTGGGCATTGAGAAGTTGAATGTGCTCGGTCGGGTTCTCTACGTCGCCGCTCATCCGGACGACGAAAACACGAATCTGATTGCGCTCTGGGCGAACGGCTCGCTCTACGACACAGCCTACCTTTCTGTCACGCGCGGGGATGGCGGCCAGAATCTCATCGGCCCGGAGCTGCGCGAACGGCTGGGACTGATTCGCACCTACGAGCTGCTCGCCGCCCGTCAGCTCGACCACGGAAAACAATTCTTCACCCGTGCAGTCGATTTTGGATTTTCGAAAAGCGCCGATGAAACGCTGCGGATTTGGGACCGCGACAAAATCCTCGCCGACATCGTGTGGGTAATCCGAAGGTTTCAGCCGGACATTATTGTCACGCGTTTCAGTCCTGAAGACACGCTGACTCACGGGCACCACACGGCTTCCGCGATTCTCGCGCGGGAAGCGTTCCACGCCGCGGCCGATCCGAAGCGATATCCGGAGCAACTCACGCTTGTGAAGCCGTGGCAGCCCACCCGGATCGTCTGGAACACCTCGGCGTTCTTTTTCCAGAACCGCAATCAGCCGTTCGATCCGACTGGCCTGACGAGCCTCGAGGCCGGCGGGTTCAACCCAACGCTCGGGAAAGCCTTCACGGAAATCGCGGCCGCGAGCCTGAGCATGCACAAGAGCCAGGGCGTCGGCAGTCCTCCACGACGCGGCGCGCGCAAGGAGTACTTCAAGCCGCTCGATGGGGCGCCGATGAGCGGCGGACTCTTCGACGGCGTTGATACCACCTGGCAGCGCGTGCCGAAATCCGGCCCAATCGCCGAGAAGGTGCGGCAGTTGATTGCAGCCTTTAGTCCGCACGATCCGGCCGCATCGGTCCCGGCGCTGCTGGAATTGCGCGAGGCGCTCGCACCGTTACCGGACGAGTGGGCCAGGACAAAGCGCCGGGAAGTGGAGGCGTTAATCGCCGCCTGCGCTGCGCTCTACATTGAAAGTTCAACGACGATACCGGTTGTCTCGCCGGGGCAACAACTGCCTATCAAGCTCGAAGCAATAAATCGCTCAACGGTTCCGGTGAAATTGTTGAGCGCACGCGCTCCGGTTTCAGGCGAAACGCTGACGATCGATGCTCCGCTCAAGCAGGACGAGTTCGTCGCGAAAGATCTCACCCCTACGTTGCCCGCGAACACACCCTACACGCAGGCCTACTGGCTCGCCAAACCTGCAACCCCCGGCACGTTCAAGGTCGACAACCAGCAACTGATCGGACTGGCGGAAAATCCGCCGGCATTCCCAATCGAAATCGCGGTCGACGTGGGCGGACACGAAATTCGTTACGCGGCGAACACGCGGTTTCGGCGCGTCGATCCGGTGGGGGGCGAAGTTCATGACGCGCTCGTGATCGCGCCGCCGGTCTTCGCAAATTTGCCGACGGCCTCGTTCGTTTTTGGTGAAGAGAAAGCGAAGACGATCCCAGTCCGCGTCAGTTCATTCACCGCTGCCGTGCGCGGTGCAGTGCGACTCGATGTGCCGCGGGGCTGGCGCGTGACCCCGGCATCGGCGCCACTCGAGTTGAAAGCGGCCAATGATGAAATGACGGCGCAGTTCACCGTCACTCCTCCTGCTCAAGCCGGCGAAGGAACACTCCGCGCAGTGGTTTCAACTGATGGCCACGACTATTCCTTTGCCCGCGAGCAGATCGCATATCCACACATCGGCACCCACATTCTGATGCCGGCGGCTGAGGCGAAAATCGTACGCGCTGACATAAAGAAGAGGGGCGAGGTGATCGGCTATCTGCCGGGAGCGGGAGACGAAGTTCCACAGAGCCTCGAGCAGATCGGATATGAGGTGAAGATGCTCGAGCCATCGGAGATCACGGCCGCCAACCTGGCCCGGTTTGATGCCGTTGTGCTCGGGATTCGCGCTTACAACACGCAGCCGCGCATCGCCGATCTCCAGCGGCAATTGCTCGCCTATGTCGAAGCAGGCGGTGTGGTCGTAGTCCAGTACAACACGACCGCCGACTTGAAGACGAAAGAGATTGGCCCGTTCCCGCTCGAAATCTCGCGCGACCGCGTGACCGACGAAAACGCGGAGATCAGAATGCTCGCGCCCGATCATCCGGTCCTGAATACACCGAACAAAATTACGGCCGAAGATTTCAAAGGATGGGTGCAGGAACGCGGACTTTATTTCCCGAACAAATGGGATTCACACTGGACGCCGATTATCTCTTCCAACGATCCCGGCGAGCCGGCGCGGGTCGGCGGCCTGCTGGTCGCGAAATCGGGTCAGGGCTACTTCGTTTACACCGGCTATTCGTGGTTCCGGCAATTACCTGCGGGCGTGCCGGGGGCATATCGATTGTTCGCAAACTTGGTCTCGTTGCGTGACGCGAAATGAGCAGTGGTGATCGACCGCCGCTCTTCGGCAGCTGGCGGAGGGCCTATTGGATCGCGCTTGGGCTGTTCGCGATCGAGGTCGTCCTCCTATACGCGTTCACGATCCGGTTTTCGTGAACCGGCTCGACTACGTCGTTCTGATCGCGACGATTCTCGCGATCCCGCTCTATGGGCTGTGGCGGACACGCGGTCGCGAAACGCTTGGCCATTATTTAAAAGGCGATCACAGCATTCGCTGGGGCACAATCGGCCTCTCGGTTCTCGCGACGCAGGCGGGCCCGATCACCTTCCTCTCCATGCCCGGACAGGCTTACGAGAGCGGGATCGGCTTTATCCAAAATTACTTCGGTCAGCCGTTCGCCCTCGTGACCGTGTGCGCGATTTTCGTTCCGATCTTTCAGCGGCTCCGCGTTTTCACCGCCTACGAATACCTTGGCCAGCGGTTTGACCGGAAGACGCGGCTGCTCGGCGCGTTTCTCTTTCTCATTCAGCGGGGTCTCGCTGCCGGGATCACTGTCTACGCGCCGGCAATCATTCTTTCCGCGCTCCTCGGCTGGCGCCTCAACCTGACGATCTGGGTCGCAGGCAGTCTCGTCATCGCCTACACCGCATTTGGTGGAACAAAAATCGTCAGCATCACCCAGCGTTATCAAATCCTGATCATCTTCGTCGGGATGGCACTGGCCTTCGGCATCGCGGTCTATCGACTTCCGAACGATTTGTCCTTTGCAGGTGCGCTCTCGATTGCCGGCAAAATGGGCAAACTGCAGGCGGTCGATCTCTCGCTGGACCCGAACAAGCGCTACACGATCTGGAGCGGGATCTTCGGCGGGTTTTTCCTCGCGCTTTCTTATTTCGGCGCCGACCAATCGCAGGTGCAGCGCTACCTCGCCGGGGGATCGTTAACCGCGAGCCGGTTCGGTCTCCTTTTCAACGCAATCGTCAAGGTGCCGATGCAGTTCCTGATCCTGTTACTCGGCGCGATGATCTTTCTCTTCTATCAGTTCGAGAAACCGCCGATCTACTTCAACCAGCCGGCCTACCAACGCGCCGTTGCGCTCGGTCACGGCGCGGACCTGAACCGGTTGCAGACGCAGTTCGATGATGTCTTTGAGCGCAAGCGGTCCCTCCTCACCTCTGCGGCGGCGCCCCCGGCTGACCAACTTCAGCGGTTGGACGCAGAGGCGCGTGCAATTCGCGATCAGACCAAAACGATTCTGGAGCGCGCCGGCGCGAGTCCGAAGAGCAAGGACTCCGACTACGTCTTCATCACCTTTGTTTTGCAGCATCTGCCGCACGGCGTGGTCGGTTTGCTCATCGCGGTCATTTTTTGCGCCACGATGTCGGCGACAGCGGCCACCTTGAACGCCCTTGGGTCGACCACCGCCGTGGACTTTTACCGGCCGCTCCTCCGGCCTAATGCGCCTGATCATCATTACGTGGTAGCGACGCAGATACTCACGATCGCGTGGGGACTTGTCGCGATCGGCGTCGCCTCATTTGCCAACCTGGTGGAGAACCTGGTCGAAGCCGGGAACATCCTCGGCTCAATTTTCTACGGCAGTGTTCTCGGCCTGTTTCTCGTCGCATTTTTCCTGCGCAAGGTCCGCGGCTCGGCCGTGTTTTTCGCCGCCGTCGTCGCCCAGCTGCTCGTGCTTGTGCTCTTCGCCACGCTTAACATCAGTTATCTTTGGTACAACGTGATCGGCTGCGGGGCGGTGCTGCTCTTTAGCCTGGCCTTGCAGCACACAATTTTCCGAAACGACGCTCCCGGCGCGGTGAGCAGCGTGACGTAAGCCATGTCGCCGGTGATTTGTTTCGGCCAGCAGCCGTGCGGATTTTTTCCGAAGCGATTCCTCTACGCGAAAATCGTGGCCGCCCGACGGCTGCAGGCGGAAATCGGAGGCGAAATCGTCTTCTTCTTCCATGACAGCGACCATGATCCCCGGGAGACAATCACCGTCCTTAAGGAGAGACACTCAGGACGGGAAGACGCGTTGAATTTCGAGTTCGCCAATAAGGTGCAGAAACAATTCTCCCCTCTTTACGCCAAGCGTGTCCTTCCAGAGTGGCGAGCAAAGATGACACGACAGCTACCGGCGTATGTGGACCGAGAGCTGGTCGAGATTTTCAGCGACGTCGAAAGCGGCAACGTCGCGGATTTCTGCCTCGCTATGTATGCCAGGATGGGGCTGCTCGATGGAATACGAGTCGAACGTTCTTCCGACCCATCGTTCAGAACGCGAGCGACTCCGGTCGACGACTACTTCGTCGATGTGAAATGGGAAGGCGAGATCGTCCGCGCCCGGGCACGCTCAGGAAAGCTGCTGCTGCACAAGGGCGCGGATAAGTTCATCGAGCTGCCCGGAGAGGAATTCGAGCGGACCCAGATCAGCCCGACGCGCGACACGCGCCTGCGCTGGATGCAGTCAGTCATCGGGTGCACGCATTACGTGCATGGCGCCGGCGAACTGCAGTATCTGAATGAAGCCGACGCACCGGAGGTCACATTCGTCCCACGAATGGACATCTCGGACCCGGATAAGGCCTACGTTGGCACCAATGGCTGATCGACCGCTCAAAATCGGTATCACGTGTTTTCCGCTCATCGGCGGCAGCGGCATTCTCGCCACTGCGCTCGGAATGGAGCTCGCGGCCCGGCACCATGAGGTGCATTTCTTTAGCTACGCGAAACCGGTGCGGCTCGATCTCTCAGCAGCGCGGATCCGTTTCCACGAGGTCGCCGTCGGAGAACACAGCGTGTTTCCCTGTCCCGACTACACGCTGCCGCTGGCGGTGAAAATGGCCGATGTGAGCCGCGCGGCAAAATTAGACCTGCTCCACGTGCATTACGCCGTGCCACATGCCACCGCAGCATTTCTCGCCGCGGAAATGGTCGGAAGCTCAGCGCCGAAAATCGTCACCACTCTGCACGGGACGGACACAACTCTGCTCGGCCCAAATCCACAATACCGACCCGCGATCGCTCACGCCCTCAACCACTCGGACGCAGTCACCACCGTCTCAGAAAGTCTGCGCCAGCAGACACTCCAGATTTTTGATCTCTCCCGGGATATTCACGTCATCCCCAACTTTTTCACCCCGGCGCGGCCGACGCGCGCCCGTGATGAAGTGCGCCGCGAGCTTGGTCTCACGGATGAATTCCTCGTCCTCCATATGTCAAACCTCCGGCCGACCAAGCGAATCGATCTCCTGCTGCAGGTCATCGCGAGGCTCGACAAGCGCGAGAAAATTCGGCTGCTCATTCTCGCCGGCGCATCGTTTGATCCGTATGACGCGCTGCTCGACGAGTTCGACCTGCGCGGAAGCGTGATCATCCGGAGCGGCGCCGAGCTGATTGAGAACTATCTCGAAGCCGCGGATGCCGTCGTTTCCACATCGGAGGTGGAGAGCTTCGGCCTCAGCATCCTCGAGGCGATGTTCTTCGGCAAACCAGTCCTCGCCTTTGAGATTGGCGGAATTCCTGAGGTACTTGATGGAGCGGGACTGTTGTTTCCTTTCGGCGACGTCGCGTCAATGGCCGCAGCGCTCGATCGCGTCGCCCGCTCACCGGAATTTGCATGGGAAATCGGCCAACGAGGCCGGGCTCGCGCCGAAAGCAAGTTCACCGCGGCGCAGGTAGTGCCGCGTTACGAAGACCTCTATTACCGAACGTCCTTCGCGCGATACCACTCGTGAGTGGCAGGATCCGATCCGGTCGGGCCGAGCCGACCCATGATTAGGGGCGAGGCCGCGATCAATATTTCAGCCGAAGCCGCAGTACACCCCAGAACGCTTCAAGGAACACGCCTCGATCCAGCTTCGAGTCGCCAGTCGTTCTTTCGACAAAGATGATCGGCACTTCGGACACCTTGCAGCCGCAGCGGTACGCCTTGTACTTCATCTCGATCAGAAACATGTAACCGCTCGAAAATGTCGTCTCGTAACCCACCGCTTCCAAAGCGCTTCGCCGCCAGCAGTTAAATCCACTGGTTGCGTCCGTGAATGGCATCCCAGTCATGATCTGCACGTACTTCGTCGCCGCCTTGCTTAAGACCAGCCGCTTCAAGTCCCAGTTGATCACGCTGATCCCATTCAGGTAACGCGAACCAATCACCAGGTCGTGCTCATGCGCCCGGCCGAGTAAGAGCGGGAGATGCGCCGGATCGTGGGAAAAATCCGCGTCCATTTGCAGGACATAGTCGTAGTCTTTGCCTGCGAGATATCGGAACGCTTCGACGTACGCTTTGCCGAGCCCTTCCTTTTTCGGACGATGAAGCACAAATACCCGACCTGGGTGTTGCAATCCCAGTTCATCGGCGATCTGGCCGCTCCCGTCCGGTGAGTTGTCATCCACAAACAGGACGTGCAGACCCGGAGCGTGCTGATGGATTGCCTCGACCAACGGAGCAATGTTTTGATGCTCGTTATAGATGGGAATCACGACGACGGCGCGCATCTAGCTCGCACCCGGCAGACGCAGACGCACGGTTATCGCGCGACTTCCTCCGTCTCGATCAATCGGCTCGGGTGTGTCCTGCAACTGCACTTCCATCAATATGTTGCGCAACGCTATCTCACCCGCGGCCTGGGAGCGAAATGAATCCCTCTCGTTCATCCACGACGAGGTGGAAGCGACGTGCTTCGGTCGTGATCGCCCCTAAAACGCCGACGGGTTGAGCGCGGCCAGTACCTCGCATCACAAATTTCGCGGCGCGATTAGTGGCTGGCATTCACTTTGCTCCAAACGAGGCATGGTGTTCTTCGTCGCGCGTGTCTTTCGCATCCGGTTAACCGCAGCGGTTGTCATCACCGCCCTCGCGGCAGCCCTCGCCCTCTCGCAACTCGTGCAGCAGTACCGCGCTGAGCAGGCACGCCGAATCGCAGCCGACGCTCAAGCGCTGCAGAGCGTGCAGTCGACCGGTTACGGAATTGAGACTCACAATGGCGAAAATTCGTCCGACCAGAGCTGGAAAAGCTACTGCTACCGCGAGCGCGCGACCCTGATCGCCGAAGCCCGCGCCCAGTCGCAGTAATTTTCCGGCGCCGCCGTTAGCTTGATCGCCACCTCCGGGCGCGATCTCTTCCGGACCGTCCGTGACCCAGTGCGCTCGGAGATCGCCTTCACCTTGTCGCTTTGCGAGGCGCAACCAGTGTGCCGGTTTGTTTCTGCAAAAACTGCCGATCCACGTTTTTCGACGGACGCATTTCTACGTCTTCGGCCGAATCATAATTCGACCGAGCTATGCCGCCACGAGGCACCAACCACGTCAGGCGCCCGTCCGTGTGGCTTGCGGGCAGTCTCATTTTTCTCGCCGCCGGATTCCTGATCCACGCGATTCACGGCGACACCCCGCCGGCTCAGCAGGCCGGAACGATCACCACATTCGCCGGCGGCTCGGCGGACAACGCGGCCGCGGCCACCTCGACGTTCTCTCAGCCATACGACGCCGCCGTTGCGCCGGACGGGTCGATCATCATCGTCGACACCTACAATAACCGTCTTCGTGCGATCGACCCGAAAAGCGGCAAAGTGCGGAACGTCGCCGGTTCAGGCGATGTGGGCTACTCCGGCGACGGCGGTGCGGCAATGAACGCAGCAATGAACTTTCCGCTCGGCGTCGCGGTGGGCAGTGATGGCGCCGTGTTCTTTAGTGACAACTGGAACAACAGCGTCCGACGTGTCGATCCGGCGACCGGCGTCATCACTCTCTTTGCCGGGAAGGGCGGGCCGGCCGGCTCGACATGCACGTCTGTTACCGACGGCATGCAGGCGACCGCCGGCGAACTCTGCAGTCCGACCGGTCTCGTGGTTGATCCGGCTGGCAACGTTTACATCTCCGAAACCGACAGCAACACGGTCCGCCGCGTTGATCACGCAACCGGGATCATCACCAGCGTGCCGCGGACCAACGTCACTTTCTCCGCGCCGTGGGGCCTGGCGCTCGATCCGTCAGGCAATCTGCTCGTCACCGAGTCCGATTACCGGGTGCGCTACATCAACCTGCTCGCTCAGCCGGTCGCCATCTACCCGGGCGGGCCGAAGCCTGTCCTGATCGCCGGCAAGTCCGATGCGATCATCGCCGGCGGCAACGGGGCGGCGATCGACGGAGATGAAGGCGACGGCGGCCCGGCGACAGACGCAAAGATGGCCTGGGCCAAGGCGATCCGTTTTGCGCAGAACGGAGATCTTCTCTTTACCGAGGAAAGCGGCGCCACGGTTCAGTGTCCGACGTGCCCCAGCGGAGCGAAAACGCAGTGGACCATGCTGGTTCGGCGGGTCGACTGGCGGACCGGAATCATTCAGACGATTGGCGGCAACAAGGCGCTCGGAAACGGACCCGATAACGTTCCGGCAACGCAGTCCGGCCTGCTCTCGCCGGAAGCAGCCTTTGCCGATGCCGATGGTAACATCGTGGTGGTCGACCGCGGTAACGGGAAGCTCCGCACGATCTCAAAATTGAACGGCCTGATCAGCACGACGGCCGGTGCGGATCTCGACGCCAACATTCCCGCGACGCTCGCCTCGGTTTACAAACCCGAAGGCGTCGCCGCCGGTCCGCGCGGCATCTATTTTACCGAGCCCTGGGACCTCCGTGTCCGTCGCGTGAACCCCGACGGCACAGTCACTACGGTCGCCGGTTCTGCGCTTCCGTGCATTCGACTCGGCGTCGCCAGCTATGACTGCGGCGCGCAAAGCCTCAACGATCGCGGCGATGGCGGACCGGCGATCCAGGGAAACTTTTTCGGACGAACTCTTGGAGCGCTGTCTGTTTCGCCTGCGGGCCTGGTCGTGGTAATCGACGCCGGAATTCGGGCGATCAACGATTCCGATCAGCCGGTCACACTCTTCCCGAACAATGCCAAGCCGCTGGTGCTCGCTCCGGGAACGATCAACACCATCATCGGCGGCGGTCAGACGCGGGTGCCGCAGACCGGCTCGATCGACTACCGCGATGCCGCCGTTATCGCGGCCAAGGATGTTACGTTTGCGCCAAATGGCGACCTGCTCATCGCTGAAGTCGGCCTCTGTCGAATTCTCCGGATCGACGCGCAGACCGGCCAGATCTCAGTTGTCACCGGGCTTCCGCCTCAAAGCGTCGTGGTGCCGGTGCTCGGCGTTCGCTATCAGGAGCCTCTCAACTATCAGGACGGGCCAATCGATCAGGCGCGCTTCTTTGCGCCATGGAGTGTGGTCGCGACGCCGGATGGCAAGGCGTTGTATGTGGCCGACGTGTTCAACAACCGCATTCGCAAAGTCGACCTTGCTCTTGGTCAGGTAACAACCATCGCCGGCAACCAGGTAAACGGTTACACCGGCGACGGCGGACCAGCTGCGCTCGCCACCTTGTCCGATCCGAGCAGCATTCGGCTCGGACCTGACGGATCAATCTACTTCATGGACTTTCTTAATCAGCGGGTCCGCAAAATCACCGTCAGCACATCGATCTCGGCCAGCGGTGACCCATTGCCCGACGGAATCATCACCACGGTTGCGGGGAGCGGGCCAACGCTGCTCACCGGAACGATGGGCGCAACCTGCGGCGACTATAGCCCGATGCCATGCGGCCACTACAGTGGGGATGGCGGCGCTGCGACGTCTGCTCAAATCAACCTCGCGCTCGCCATCGATCTCGACCAGGCCGGCAATCTCTACATTGCCGACACGGCCAACAGTCGAATTCGCAAAGTCCTGCTCAACCCGAGTTCCGAGCCAGCACCTACTCCAGCGCCGAAAGCATTTTGCACACTGCCCGGCCTCGAAGTGGCGCCGGATGAACAAGGCG
>JBJMWX010000077.1:0-14067 GCA_045809925.1 Chthoniobacterales bacterium | reverse complement strand
GGGCGAGCCCACTGATAATTTCCCGCTCATAGCGGCCTTCTTCGACGCCCTCGAGAAACTTCTGCTCGCGTGCGGTGGGGACGTAGGGTTGTGGCTGTGTCATCGTTCGGGCTCCATTGCGGGAAAGAGTTAATGTCTATCGATCCCAGTGTCCCATTTTAACGCCCGAATCCCCATCCTACAAAAGCATTTGTGGGGAAGGTCCATCGTGCGTCATCGGCTCTTCAACTTTGGATGAACTCGCTAGATTATTACGGAATCGAAGAGCTGCTGACTGAGGAGGAGCGCGCAACGCGCGATCGAGCGCGACGTTTTGTCCAGGAAGAGGTATTGCCGGAGATCGTGCAGTGTCACCGGGACGGGCGTTTTCCCGAGCACCTGATTGCACGGATGGGTGCGCTGCGGTTCTTTGCGCCGCACCTGCACGGACACGGTTGCGCCGGAGTCAGCCAGACCGCCTACGGCCTGATCATGCAAGAGTTCGATCGCGCCGACTCCGGCCTGCGCTCGCTGGCCTCCGTCCAAGGCTCACTCGCCATTCACGCGATCCACGCTTTCGGTACGCCCGAGCAGCACGCACGCTGGCTTCCTGGTCTGGTGGAGGGCAAACTCATCGGCTGCTTCGCGCTCACCGAGCATCGCCACGGTTCTGATCCCGGCGGGATGGAGACACGCGCAGCGCGCGAGGGCGATCATTACGTACTGAACGGCAGCAAATGCTGGATCGGCAACGCATCGATCGCGGACGTGAAGGTGGTCTGGGCCAAGGATGACGACGGCCACGTCGGCGGGTTCATTGTCGAAAAAGACGCGCCCGGTTTTCGCGCGCGGGACATCGAAGGAAAGTTCAGCCTGCGGATGTCGCGCACGTCCGAGTGCTGGTTCGAAGATTGCCGCATCCCCGCGGAGAATCGATTGCCCGGCGCGAAAGGTTTGCGCGCGCCGCTTTCGTGTCTGTCGCAGGCGCGTGTCGGGATCGCATGGGGCGTCATCGGCGCGGCGATCGATTGCTACGAGACCGCGCTCGCCTACGCGAAGGAGCGCGAGCAGTTCAACCGGCCGATCGCCAGCTTCCAGCTCGTCCAGGAAAAGCTCGTCTGGATGGTGCAGGAGATCACGAAAGCGCAATTGCTGGCGCTGCGGCTCACGCGAATGCTCGAAGCCCGCGATGTGCGGCCCGCGCAAATCTCATTGGCGAAGCGCAACAACGTCTGGATGGCGTTGGAGTGCGCACGGAAGGCGCGCGACATCCTCGGCGCCGCCGGGATTACCGACCGCTACTCGGTCATCCGCCATCTGATGAACCTCGAGAGCGTCTACACCTATGAAGGAACCCACGACATCCACACGCTCGTCGTCGGCCATGATATCACCGGTCTGGAGGCGTTTGGCGGCTGAATTCGGCGACTTCGGCCGGATGACAACCGCGTCCGCGTGGAGTAGATAATCGGACCTGCTATGGAACCTGTTTACATCCTCGGCGGCGGCCGGACCGACTTTAAGCGCAACCTCAAAAAGGAGGGCAAGACGATCCGGCATTTGATCATCGAAGCCGGGAAGAAGGCGATCGAGGACGCGAAGATCGACCCGACGGAAATCCAAGCGGCGGCAGTTGGGAATTTTAATGCCGGCCAGTTCACGAAGCAGCTACATCTCGGTGCATTTGTGCCGGAGATTGATCCGGCGTTGCACGGCATTCCCACGATGCACACTGAGGCGGCCTGCGCTTCCGGTTCACTTTCTGTCTTGCTCGGCGCGCAATGGGTGATGGGCGGTTTTCACGACGCGGTCCTGGTGGTGGGTGCGGAACAGCAGAAAACCATGTCATCACTGGACGGCGGCGACGTGCTCGGCGCGGCCGCTGATTACCATATCGAGAAACCGGAATACGGCGATTTTATGTTCCCGAAACTCTTCGGGCGCATCGCACAGATCTACATCGACAAATATGGCGCGAACCCCGACCAGCTCGCGTGGGTAGCTTACAAAAATTACGCGCACGCGAAATTGAACCCGCTCGCGCAGATGCGTGACGCCGACCTGACCTACGATTGTGCTTCGCAAGTCTCGGACAAGAACCCGAGCGTCGCTCCGCCGCTCAGAGTCTCGGATTGCTCGCAGATCACCGATGGCGGTGCGGCTATTGTGCTCGTCTCCGGGAAATACATGGACCGGCACGGCCTCGATAAATCGAAATATCCGCGCATGCTCGGCTTTGGCAGCACGACCGATTATCTCGCGCTGGAGAAGAAGGACGCTCCGGTATTCTCCACGGCCCGAAAAGCGGCGGAGAAGGCATTCGGGATGACGAACGGTCTCACTCCGCGCGACATGCACGGCGTTGAAGTGCACGATTGCTTCTCGATCACCGAGATCTGCGCCTATGAGATTCTCGGCCTCGCCGAAAAGGGAAAAGGTGCCGAGCTGGCGATGAGCGGTGCGACTGCCTTACCGCAGGTGCGGAACGAGAAGGTGAGCGGAAAATACGACTTCGAAATTCCGGTCAATACCGGCGGGGGATTGATCGCAGACGGCCACCCGGTTGGAGCGACCGGTGTGCGCCAGGTTTACGAGGCGTATCAGCACCTGACCGAGCAGGCGGGCGCGCGGCAGATCCAGGGCGCGAAAAAGTTCCTGACCTTCAACATGGGCGGCAGCTTGACGACCTCTGTCGCGATGATCTGGGGTCGCGAGTAGCGACCTCTAACCAACAAGCTCGCACGCGCGCTCAGCAGTGAACTCGTCAATCACGGCGAGAAATGGGTCGATATCGAACGGCTTGGTAAGGTAATTGCGCGCACCGGCGGTCAGGAGCCGCTCAATGTGAGTCGGTGTCGCATCCGCGCTTAAGACGACGATCGGAATGTCTGCGGTGGCCGTGTCCTGCTGCAGCACTCGCAAGACCTCGGACCCGTGAATATCCGGCAGATTGAGATCGAGCAGGATCATTTTTGGCTGCTCGGCTCGCGCTGACTCGATGCCGAGCTGCCCGTTATTGGCGTGCTTGAGCGTCAGATCCGGGCGGTATTCCAGGATCCGTTCCACGAGCATGAAATTGACGGCGTCGTCTTCAATGTAGAGAACGTCGCAATTGTTTCTGCGCGTCGCGGCTGGCTGCGCCGCAGTGCCGGCCGGGGAAATCAATTCGCGATCAATTACCTCAAGCAGTTCGCGAGCGGCTCTGAGAATCTGCTGCACATCCTTGGAGCTGTGAGACCCACGTGGCTGCAAGGCAAGCAACTCGGCGAAACCGACGACTGCGTTTAGCGGTGTGCGCAGTTTTTCACTCAGTCGTTCGCGGAATTGGTTCAGTTCAGGATTGGAAATTTGGTCGGTCATATAAGAGAGGTTGCTGGGTTAGCTGAAGGCGGCCACGGGCTCGGCTGCCTCGGTTTCGAGCCGCAAACCCGACGGTTCTTCGTAAAGCTGGTCGCGCAGTTTCTTCACCATGTCGATGTCGCGCCGCATCTTGTTTTTATGCGCGCAAAAGATGAGCGCAGTCTCGTCGGTGATGATGTCGGATTTGTAGGCGTCGAGCAGACGTTGATCGAAGCTGTGCCAGCCCAGGGTACTGCCGGCCTCGATGATTTCCTGGAAAGTGCGGTTCTCGCTTTCGCCGTAGAGCAGTGTTTCACGCGTCCTGAGGCTGCTGCCCATGATTTCACTGACAAGCAAACGCCCGCCGCCGATCTTCGCCACCAGGCGCTGGCTGACCACATAGCGCAGGGTATCGGCGAGCCGCTGCCGCACCTGCTGCTCCTCGTCCTTGGTAAACATGCCGAGAATGCGGTTGATCGTCTGACCGGCGTTAATCGTGTGCAGCGTGGAAAAAACAACGTGCCCGGTTTCCGATGCCGTGAGCGCCACCTCCATTGTCTCGCGGTCGCGGATTTCGCCGACCAGGATGACCTTCGGCGCCTGTCGAAGTGCGGCCCGCAATCCACTCGCGAAATCTGAAAAATCCTTACCTAGCTCGCGCTGGTTGAAGAGCGCCTGCTGGTGCGGATGCACAAACTCGATCGGGTCTTCTAGGGTGACGATGTGGACCTGTTGGTTCCGGTTCAATTCATTGAGCATCGCGGCCAGCGTGGTCGTCTTGCCGCTACCGGTTGCGCCGGTGACGAAAATGATCCCGTTCTTTTCTTTGACGATTTCCTCGAATATCGGCGGCAGGCCCAGCGATTCGAGAGTCGGGATCTGGGTTTGCAGTTTGCGCATCACGATCGCCTTGCGGCCGCTTTGCTTGAAGATATTGACGCGGAATCTGGCGACGCCTTCGACCGAGTAGCTGCAATCACACGACCCGAATTTCGCGAGGTCGTGCTGCAGACGCTGCTCACCGGCGATAAGGTGATCGGCCAGCTGATCGAGAAGCGCCGGGTCGAGCAGCCCGGTTGTAGTGTCGATCGGAAACTCCTCCAGCCCGCCGTGTTGCTCCACGACCGGTGGTTTGCCGACGGCGAAAAGAAGATCGGAGACGCCATCGCCGCTGTGCACCATCGCGGTGAGAAGAGAATCTATGGTCTGCCGGTCCATGCGTTTTGCAAAAAAATGCGTTTACGGCTTCAGCGGAAATCGTGCCCGTTCAGGCATTTTCGCCCCGATGCTGCGGCCGCCCCAGTTTTTCACCCGCGCGAGTAAATGGGCACGCGATTCTCGGAGACAGCGTCGAATGGGCGGCGCGGTAACTGCGGGAGCTATCTATGAGGGATCATGAAGACGAGACGGCGTTTTCAGGCACGGAAAACTTCGCCAAGAGCCTTGGCTGGTTCAGCATCGCGTTGGGCGCAGCGGAAATCTTCGCGCCGCGCGTGCTCTCGAGGCTAATCGGAATCAAGGAGCAGCCGATTTTGTTACCAGCCCTTGGGCTGCGCGAAATCACAAGTGGTGTCGGCATTCTGACCCAGCGCGAGCCGACCGGCTGGGTCTGGTCGCGAGTAGCAGGCGACGCAGTCGATCTTGGTCTGCTCGCCACTGCTTACATGTCTGACGCTTGCGAAGACGAGGACCGAATCGAGGCCGCGGCGGCCGCCGTCGCCGGCGTCACGCTCGCCGACATCGCTTGCGCCGTGCTGCTCTCGCGCGGCGAGCGCCGGCGGAGCAGGCAGATTTCACAGACGATTACGATCGGTCGCACGCCGGAAGAGCTCTATGGCTTCTGGCGCACGCTGGAAAATTTGCCGCGTGTAATGCGCTACCTGGAGTCGGTGCGTTCAATCGGCGACAACCGCTCGCACTGGGTCGCGCGTGGTCCCGGGGGCGTCGACGTAGAGTGGGATGCCGAGATAGTCGAGGACCGGCCCAATGAATTTATCGCCTGGCGTTCGTTGCCGGGCGCCGATGTCGATAACTCCGGTTACGTGCGGTTTCAACGCGCGGCCGGCGGACGCGGAACAATCGTCCGCGTCGCGATGGAATACACGCCGCCCGCGGGCGGTGTTGGCGCGATGGTTTCGAAGCTTTTCGGGCGCGCGCCCGAACAGGAGATCCAGATCGATCTCTACCGTCTTAAACAGATCATGGAAACCGGGCAGGTGACCACGACCGAAGGTCAACCAGCCGGCCGGCCGACGAGTACTTCGCCCGCCTACGATCACGGAACAACACGCGGATGAAAGCAAATTGCTGGTACGATAAACAGGACATGCGGGTCGAGGAAGTCCCCGACCCGAAGCTGCTCGACCCGCGGGACGCGATCATCAAGATCACGTCGACTGCGATCTGCGGCTCGGACCTGCACATCTACAACGGCTTCATCCCGACGATGGAGAAGGGCGACATCGTCGGCCACGAGTTCATGGGGGAGGTGGTGGAACTCGGGGCCAATGTCAGGAACCTGCAGGTGGGCGACCGCGTCGTCGTCCCATTCCCGATAGCGTGCGGAAATTGTTTCTTTTGCCAGCGCGGACTGTTTTCCTGCTGCGAAAATTCGAACCCGAATGCAGCCGTGGCGGAACAAATGTACGGGCACGCGCCCTGCGGGATTTTCGGGTATTCCCACATGCTGGGCGGATTTGCCGGAGGTCAGGCGGAATATGCGCGGGTTCCCTTTGCCGACGTCGGCCCGATAAAAATCGAGAGCAATTTAGGCGACGATCAGGTGCTTTTTCTCTCGGATATTTTTCCAACCGGCTACATGGCGGCGGAAAACTGCGGTATCCAGCCGGGCGACACGGTTGCCGTCTGGGGCTGCGGGCCGGTCGGCCTGTTTGCGATCAACAGCGCCTACATGCTGGGCGCGGAGCGCGTGATCGCGATCGATCGTTTTCCGGAACGGTTGCGGCTGGCGCGCGAAAAAGGAAAAGCCGAGACGCTGAATTACGAGGAGGTGAGCGTTTACGATACGCTCAAGGAGATGACCGGCGGCCGCGGCCCGGACGCTTGCATCGATGCAGTCGGCATGGAAGGCCACGCGCACGGCGCGGTCCACGTTTACGACAGAATCAAGCAGGCGATGATGTCGGAAACTGATCGGCCGATCGCGTTGCGCGAAGCGATCATTGCCTGCCGAAAGGGTGGCACAGTGTCGGTTCCGGGGGTCTATGGCGGAATGTTGGACAAGGTTCCGTTCGGTGCCGTGGTCAACAAGGCGCTCACGATCAAGAGCGGGCAGACGCACGTGCAACGATATCTCCGCCCGTTGCTCGAGCGGATCGAGCGTGGGGACATAGATCCGAGCTACGTGATCACCCATCACCTGCCGCTTGATCAAGCCCCGGAGGGCTACCGGATCTTCTGCGAGAAAGAAGATCAGTGCATCAAGGTCGTGCTGAAGCCTTAATCCGGCGACTGGCCAGCCCGGCGAATATCTCGGCTGTGATTTCGAAGGAACGCAGACGGGCGCGGTGATCGTAGATTTGCGAGGTGATGATGATCTCGTCAGCCGCGGTCTGCTCCGCGATTTGCGTCAGCTTTTCGCGAACAGTGTCTCGCCCACCGATAGCGGCGTATTCCAGTCGATGCTCAATCCCAGCCTGCTCCTCCGGCGTCCATAGCCCGTCCATGCTCTCAACTGGCGGCGGCAGTGTGCGCGGATGACCGCGGATCATTCCGAGCACCTGCAGCTTTGACGACGTCGCGAGTTGTTGCGCTTCCCGCTCCGACTCAGCCGCAAACACGCTCGCGCCGACGATCACGTGCGGCTGACGCAGGGCGGCCGACGGCTTGAAGCCGGTGCGATAAAGATGAAGCGCCGCGTGTAGATAATCGGGCGCGAAATGGGAGGCGAAGGCGAATGGCAAGCCGAGTTCGGCGGCGAGCTGCGCGCTGAAATCGCTCGAGCCTAACAAATAGAGCGGAACCGTCAGCCCGGCGCCCGGAACGGCGCGCACCCGCTGGTTTGCCGCCACAGGTGCAAAATAAGACATCAGCTCCATCACGTCCTGCGGGAAAGTCTCACCGCTGCTTCCAAGAAATCGCCGCAGCGCACGCGCCGTCGCGTGATCCGTGCCCGGCGCGCGACCGAGCGCGAGATCAATCCGACCGGGATACAGCGATTCCAGCGTGCCGAACTGCTCCGCAATCACGAGCGGCGCATGGTTCGGCAACATCACACCGCCGGCGCCGACCCGAATACTCTTCGTTCCACCGGCAACATACCCAATCACAACCGACGTCGCCGCGCTTGCGATCCCCGGCATGTTGTGATGTTCCGCCAGCCAGAAACGATGATAACCCCATCGTTCCGCATGCTGAGCGATGTCGAGAGAGTTCCGGAAAGCCAGAGCGGCATCGCCGCCTTCTATGATCGGAGCGAGATCGAGAATTGAATAGAGCATGCTGTTAGCGGGACCACGCTTCGTCGAACTGAGGCAGCTTGTCGGTAATGCTGTCCCATGGCGCCTTGTCGCTCACCCAGCTGTGAAATTGCGGGCGAATTCCCGGATCGTCGTCGAACGCTCCCATCCGAATCGAGACTTCGTCGCCATCCGGCCAGTCGGCGCCGAAAAGGCTCGATCCACACGTGGCGCAAAATGCTTTTGTTGCGCCTTCACCTTTGCCATAGACGCGAATTAACTCAGCGCCACTGAGCAGGCGGAACTGCTCCCGGCGCACGCGTGCCTGCGTGCACACTGCCGTCCCCGAGTGTTTGCGGCATCGCTCGCAATGACAATGGCTCGCGCGCAGGAAGGGCGGTGCGACTTCGAATCGCACTCCGCCGCACAAACAACTACCCCTGATTATCTGAGTCATTTCTCCGCTGGATTCGCAACATCTAGCCGCCCCAGACAAAATCGTCCCGCGGCGCCGTCTTTATCGTCGAGCCGTGGCCGCGTCTCTTCAACCGCTACAAACGTGAAACATTCTGAATCCAACGGCGCCGCCTCCTGCATCTCATAGCCAACTGCTGCAGCATCAACCCTCTATCCTCTATGCTTGAGACTTTCCGACAGGACGCCCGGATCGGCACGCGTGTGCTGATCAAAGAAAAGACCTTCTGTATCCTCGCGATCGTCGTGCTCGCGCTCGGTATCTGCGGGGTGACGACGCAGTTTACGATCGTCAATGCGATCGTGCTACGCGGCTTCTCGTTCCCGCATCCCGAGCAGCTCATGAACGTCGGCTTGCTCGACCCGCAGGCAAACGATCAGCAGAACAACAACGGGCAGGGCTTCATGCCTTCGTCATGGGATTACGAGGATATACGGGCGCAGCAGCACTCGTTCTCGCAGATCGCCGGCTACATCAACGGCTCAACTGTTAACGTTACCTACAAAAATAACCCGCAGCGCTATACCGGCGCCTACGTCACGGACGAATTTTTCAAGATCATCGGCGTGTCGCCAATCCTCGGGCGCGATTTCACACCGGAGGACAATAAGCCCGGCGCCGAGAAGGTGCTGTTGATCGCCTACGACACGTGGCAGCGCGATTTCGGCGGCGACAAGGACATTGTCGGGCAGACCGTTCGCGTGAATGGAAAAACCGCCACCATCGTTGGCGTGATGCCGCCGAATTTTAAATTTCCGGTGAGCGAGCAACTCTGGCTCTCCTTTTATAACGAATTCCCGCTCAAGCCGCGCGACGATCGCTCGGCGACTTCGCCGGCCGTGATCGGCCGGTTGAAACCCGACGTGAGCCTCGACCAGGTCAACGCGGAGTTCGTCGGAATCGCGCGGAACATCGCGCGCGATAACCCCAAGACGAACGAGCATTTCACCTCCGCGAGCGTGCAGCCGTTGCTCAACGCCTTCACCGGTCCGCAGCTGCGCGGGACGGTCTACGCGATGTTAGCCGCAGTCGTGATTGTGCTCCTGATCGCATGCGTCAACGTGATGAACATGCAGTTTGGGCGCGCCACGATTCGCGCGAAAGAGCTGGCTATCCGCGGCGCGCTTGGGGCCACCCGCTGGCGGCTGATGCGGCAGATGCTGACTGAGAGCCTGCTCGTCGCGACGAGCGGCGCGGTCCTCGGCGTCGGGCTTGCCTTTTACACGGTACATCTCGTCGACCAGGCGACCCGCGCGCTGCCGTTTCCGCTGCCCTACTACATCGTTTTCAGCATCGATGGCAAAGTCCTCGCGGTCACAGTCGCCGCAACGCTACTGGCCACGGTTGTCTCTGGTTTACTGCCCGCATGGCTGAGCGTACGCGCGAATTCGGCCGAACTGATGAAGGAAGGCGGCCGCGGAAACAGCAGCCGGCTCATCAATGTGATCACCCGTGTGCTGGTTGTCGCGCAGATTGCCCTCACGGCCGCGCTGCTCATTGGCGCGACTTTGCAGATCAAGTCCATCCGTAACCAGGTCACGCTTGATTACGGATATGATGAGAATGCCGTCTACGCGGCGCGGATGGGCTTGTTCGAAGGCGATTACCCGACCTCCGAAGCGAGGCAGCAGTTCTTCGTCAAGACATTGCGGGCACTTCGAAGCAACCCGGAGTTTGAAAATGCGGCGATGACGGGCCGATTTCGCATGACCTTCAGCGGCTTCGGTCAATTCGAAGTAGATGGTAAGAGCTACACAACCGACCGGGACCGGCCCCGGGGCAATTTCGAGTTTGTCTCCGACGGCTACTTCGCCGCGCTCGGTCTGAAGATTCTCGAGGGCCGCGATTTCACAATCGAGGAGAGCGACGCAAAGCAGCCGGTCGCGATCGTGAACGCCAGCTTTGCGCGGAAATGGTTTGGGCGGGAGAGCGCGATCGGCCGGCGCATCAGGCTCTTCAATCCAGCGTCGCCGGATCAATGGCGCACGATCGTCGGCGTGGTGCCCGACACGTTAATGCAAGGGCCCTTCAATCAGCAGACGGACAACAGCGGGTTTTACGTTCCCTTGCTCGGAACGCCGCCGACGCCGCAATTCTGCACACTCGTAGTTCGGCCGCACGCCGGGCAGCGCGCCGACACGCTCGGTCCGAGTTTAAGCCGCGCCGTCGCGCAGCTCGATTCCAACCTGCCACTTTATTTTACCGGAACGGCCGCCCGTCTGCATGACGAACAGCTCGGCGGAAACCGGCTGATCGCGACGCTCTTCACGATTTTCGGCGTCGTCGCTGTCGTGTTGTCAGCGGTCGGCCTTTACGGCGTGATGAGTTTCTCGGTCAACCAGCGGACCCAGGAGTTTGGAATCCGCATGGCGCTCGGTGCTGATGCTCGTCGTATTTTGCGCCTCGTCATGTCGCAAGGTGCCTGGCAGGTGGTGATTGGGCTGCTGATCGGCGGCAGCGCGATTGCGTTACTCCTCAAGCTGGCGGGAGCTCAGGCGCTCCAGAACTTCCTTTTCAAGGTCAACGCGCTCGATCCTGTGATCTACGGGTCGGTCGCCGCCCTGCTCACGGCTGTTGCGGCCGCCTCCTGCTTCGTCCCGGCACGACGGGCGACGCGCGTGAACCCGATCGTCGCGCTGCGGGCCGAATAACCGGCGAGTTTCCGACTACAGCCTGGAAAGGCTTCTCCCGCCAGAGCGGGTGCTCGCCCTGGCCGGCGGGGTCTACTTAACGATAAAATTTCTTGCGCTCCGCGGCGCCGTTTATCACTCTCGCTGCTCGTCAGTTCAAACAATCCAACTCCTATGAAAAGATCCATACTGTCAATGCTTGCCCTGGTCACTGCCGGTGCGCTCTGTGTTTCCTGCAGCCAGACGCAATCCAGCACGCCCGGCGCCAGCGCCAATACGACGCAAAGCGCGTCGACCACCACTAAAGGCAGCAAGAAAGGCGGGGCCGCCTCCGCCGGCGCGTCCGAGAACAGCGCTACGAAGAAAAAATCCACCTCTACGAAAAAGAAGAGCAGCACCGAGGCTTCGCCGTCGGCGTCGCCCTCAGCTACTCCGTAGTCGGTTCATTCGGGCTACGAGTTCGTAGCTCGCCAGTTGTCGCCAGCGAAGCGAATCTTGCCGCGTAGCAAGGTTCGCCGCTGGCGTTTTCTGCTTCACGCTCAGAGGGTAGCTAGCCGGCTACTCCAATCCCCATCAGCAAGCCACCCGCAGCCACAGCGGGGTTGATCGTCAGGAATAGCACCGTGCCGGTTACCGGCGAGTTGACCGTTTCGAGCTTGTCGCCAAACAATGAGCCAACAGTGCCAACCTCCTGCTCTTCAACTACTTCATCTCCCACCTTCACCGCCGGGTAAAACATTCCGGCGTTCTGCGCGTAGAGCCATTCAAAGCTCGTCAATAAGATCGGAGGGGAGCCGGAAGCACGAGTGGTCGCGCGAAGCATTCCAAGATGGGTCATTACTCGTCGCACCCCGCTGAGCAGCAGATCGACAGCTTCCTCTTGCAACTGTCCGACTCCTCCGGCCTCGGCAATGAACGCTGGAACGCCGTGTTCTGCGGCCGCGGCGTAGCTGGACGTTCCTTTCGCCGCCTGAATCGGCCGGCTGACCGTCAGCAGGTAAGGCAGCCCAAAGACGGCTGCGAGTTCCTGAGCCCGGCGATCGACTTCGCTCTCGCCACCGCGGCAAATACTAAACGGCACGAGTGCCTCCGGTATGTCTCCGCCGTGCAGGTCTATGTAGGCGTCGGCATGCACGATGAACTCGTTGAGCAGCGCATGGGTCATTTGCTCCGTGTAGGTGCCGGTCGGGCTCCCGGGAAACACGCGGTTCGGATTTACGTTGTCCACCGGACAGACGAACATGCTGCGCCTCCAGAATGCGGGCAGGTTTAGAACCGGCATCAATATAACCGTCCCGGAGACCTCATCGGCATCTAATTCGCGCGACAGCCGAATGACCGCCTCGATCGGCGGGTATTCACCGCCATGAGTGCCGGCATTAAGGAACAGCACCGGTCCGGGGCTTGAGCCCGTGACAGTAATTACCGGCCGCGGCTCGTCGGCCAGCGCCGCCCCCGGCAGGGTAACCAGGTGCCGCTCAGTTCGGCCAGCTTGCAGGTCAGCGAGGAGCGGTAGTTTAGGAGGATGCGTTTTCATGATAGAGGGCTCCGCAATGTTACTCATGTCGTCGCACTGAGATGAGGTCGCTAGTAATCTCGCTGGTTTTGCTCCTGACCGCTTTTGTTTCTGATGCGGCCGATCTCGCCCAATTGGACCGTGCAACCTGGCGACAGGTGAAAGTCTATCAATTGCGCGAACTGGAGAGTCTTGATCCGCCGCCGGTCGGCAAGGTCGTAGGTGTGAAGTTCGATTATCGTCATGAACGTATTCGCCAGCTCAAGCCGAACTGGTATCAAGGTTCCCTCTGGCAGGTGGACTGGGGCCAGGGTCAGGCCCGATTCAGGCACGTTACTGTAATGGTAGCTGCGGATGCCTTATCGGCGTTCCAGGCGTTGCCTGCCGAGGTGCGTTCCCGAAAGCCATCTATCGCTTATGGTCAGGTTCTGCTCGACGCTGACGCGGGTTTTCCTTTTCTGCGCCTTCTCGGAACAAAGGTTCGGCAGGAAAAGGCAGGAAGTGTCAGGCTGAGCTGGTAAGGGCCCGGCCCCCTCGCCACTAACCCTCGTCTACTCGATCTTCCTGGTCGCGATCTTCGCGCTGCCGATAAAGGTAGCAGCTTCATCGACGACCAGTCGGGGCGCCTCAATGTCTCCGTTGACCGTGCAACCCGCCCGGAGCTCACAACGTTCAGCAGCGTTGATGTTACCTTCCACAGTTCCATCAACCACAACCGACTTCGTCCGAACTTCACCTCGGATTATTGCCTGCTTGCCGATGGTAAGTCGCCCGGTCGCGTTGATTGAGCCATCGATCTCGCAGTCCAGCGTTAGCTCCTTCTGAAAGCTCACTGTGCCGGTAATCGATACGCCGCTCGAGAGGAAACCACCCGTCGGCGCAGGCTCAGGGCGGCTGGCTGGCTGAACTGGGTCGGACGGTCGTTCCGCCGGTGGGGTCGGTGCAGCGGGTTCTACTCTGCGGTTGCTAGAAAACATCTGCATAACATTTGGGCTAATCAGTATGAAATGAGGGATTAATGTGGCTCGTCATCGATTCTCTGGCAAATACGGACCGATGTCGAGCAGCTTCCTCCACGCCCCGGAAGCCTTACCCGGCCCGCTCCGGAAACATCCTTAGAATGCTCGCTTCGTCTGCCTTGCAAATACCGCGCTCCGTGATCAGTCCTGTGATCAGGTGCCGCGGTGTGACGTCGAACCCGTAGTTCGCCGCCGGCGTCCCTTCAGGGGTGATCTGCACTTCTACCTGCTCGCCGGCAAACCAGCCATCGGCACGTTTGATTTCGTCGCCGCCGCGTTCTTCGATCGGAATCTCCTTCAGGCCGTCGCGGAGGGTCCAGTCAAAGGAAGACGACGGCAGGGCGACGTAGAATGGGATTTGGTTATCCTTTGCGGCCAGGGCTTTTAGATAGGTGCCGATCTTGTTCGCGACATCTCCAGTGTAGGTCGTGCGATCGGTGCCGACGATAACGAGATCGACCTCGCCATGCTGCATCAAGTGGCCGCCCGCGTTGTCGGCGATCACCGTGTGAGGCACACCATGCTGACCCAGTTCCCATGCGGTAAGCTTTGATCCTTGGTTACGCGGCCGCGTTTCATCGACCCAGACATGCACCGGTACGCCGCTATCGTGGGCAGCGTAGATCGGAGCCGTCGCTGAGCCGTGATCGACGAAGGCGAGCCAACCCGCATTGCAGTGGGTCAGCACGTT